>VFZX01000306.1 GCA_016871015.1 Acidobacteriota bacterium
CCGCACCCGCCCTTGATAAGTGTCAAGCAAGAATCCAGGCTAAAGTGTCAAGGATGTGTCCGGTCGCGCAACCATGCCAACCCTAGATAAGACGGCCACCATAGCAGACTTGTTTTCAGATATTACTCCAGACGGCTTCGTCGAGCGATATTGGAATCAGCGCTGGTATCTCGGCGCGCCCCGTCCCGAGGTCATCGAGTCACTGACCGGCGGCGGGCCCTCGCTGGCCACCTGGTCCGAAGGTTTCCGCCGCGCCTATTCCTGGCGTGACGCCAAGCCCCGCCTGTTCGGTCTGCTCGGCGCAAGGCAAGTCGTCCCGATCACGCCTTCCCAAGCGGATCCAATTCTCGCGGCCGGACGCACGGTCATCGGAGCCATCCTCGATCGCGGCGTCACGCGGTTGGCCACGCTGCTCAAGTCCGAGCTGGGCATTCCCGGCGCTGTCGAGACATCCGCTTCGATCTCGGCTCCTGGTGAGGCGGCCAGTCCGCACTACGACGGACCGCATATCTTCGTGTTCCAAGTGGCCGGCAAGAAGCAGTGGAATCTGTCACGCGAGCGATTGATCCACAATCCCAAACTGGGCCGGAACCTCAATCCAGACGGGACCATCGACCTCAGTGACGCCAGTGAGAACGACGTCGAGGATCCCGGCGTCCGGGTGGGCGAATGCGACTCAGTCGTGCTCGAGCCCGGCTCATGGCTCTACGTGCCAGCGGGCACGGTCCATTCCACCGTGGCTCTCGACAAGTCGCTGTCCTTCATGGTCGACGTGAAGCCGACCCGCTTCGACCAAGTGGTGGACCGGGCGTTTCGGCACGCTCATGGCGGCGCCGGATCCGAGTTGCCCCCGCTCGCTGGGGCAGGTCCGGAATGGAGCCGTCAGATTCTGACCGCGGCCGCGAAGTGGGCCGAGGAGCTTTCCCCCACGCATCCGGCGGTTGAGTCCGCCTGGAACGACCTGTGCGCCGATCTCGGCGCCTTGCAAACCTCTTTTTGGGAGAACCGGGCATGAGCACCCATATCGAACGCCTGTTCGGCCTGTCGCCGAACGCCTTCGCGAAAATTCACTGGGGCCGGTGTCTGGTGGGCGAAGCCGCGCGGGCGGATGCGCTCGCCGGTTGGATGCAGCGAGAGTGCTTCGACGGATTCAACCGCGCGTTCCACTGGCGGGACTCGCCACGGCTGCTCCGCGCTGCCGGAGTTCCGGTGACGCCGGAGCAGGCCGAACCGTTGGCGGCCAATGGTCTCGCGATTCAGGGCGAGGTCTTGGATCCGGCCACCTGCCGCATGGGTTCGGCGATCAAAGGCGAACTCGGACTAACCGGCACGTTGACGACCTTCGGACTGGTTGCGCCACAAGGCGCCGCTATCGAGTGCGACTTCGCCGCCGCGCACCGAATCCTCGTTCAGACGGAGGGGCGGGGACATTGGCGGTTGCATCCCGGAGAAGTCGAGACGAACGTCGAACTCGGACCCGGCGGATGCGTTTACCTGCCTCCTGGCGCTGGATGTTCGATCACGGCCAGTATTGGCGCAACCGTTGCGGGCATCGCGTTCACCCCGGCCCGGATGAACGTCATCGTGGAGCTGTTGATGGGCCGAGACTTCAGCGAGGGCGCAGACTGGCGATGCGTTCCGGCGGCGGGCAGGCGAAGTGCGCACGCAACGCACTTACATGCGGGCTTCGAGCGGATGCGCGAGACGATGGCTGCTTGCGACCCGGAGGGTCCGGTCTTCCAACTCATGCTCGCCGAGCTGGTGGCGGATCTGGGGCCTATTCGCAACGCGTATGCGGCGTCATTGGCGGGTCCGGTTGGGGCGCTCGATCCAGGCGACCGGCTATACGTGACGCCATACCTTCCGGTCCGCGGAGTCGAATGGACGGGCGAGGATGGCGAGCCCGCGTTTTCCCTGTTCGCCGGAGCCCGGGAGATTTCCGACAGCGGCCCGGGCGCGGGTTTGCTCGCCACGATCGTCCGGCTGCGCGAGTTCACCGCCGGGGATTCGGTGACGTGGCTCGGCGAAGGCTATGGCTGGGACGCCGCCGGTCCGTATCGTGAGAACTTAATGGAGCAAGGACTACTCGTTTGCGGTAACTAGCTTAGCTATAGCTGCCCTTTAAAACGACAGCCGCAACCCCAACTGAATCTGCCGCGCCCCGCCGGCGGAAGTGATCGCGCCAAAATTGGTCGCCGCCACGTTCCCGTTCGGGGAATCGAACTGCGGATGGTTGAACGCGCCATACAGCTCACACCGGAACTGGACATTCACCCGCTCGCGGATCCGCTGCGCCCGGCTGAAGGACAGGTCCCAGGTGTTCATCCCGGGAATCCGCAGACGCGGCTGCGTCCGCGAATCGGACCCCAATGAATACAGCGGCGCGGAGGCAAACGAGGTGGTGTTGAAGTAGCGGTCGAGCGTCCGCTGATCCTGCGGCAGCACCGGATCGCTCAGCCGCAACGCGGTCGCGCTGACCCCGGTGAGGCGCGTGTTGTTCGGACCCGTGACCACCATCGGCAGTCCCGCGCCGAACGTCGTGATTCCGCTCACCTGCCAGTTGCCGATCAGCTTGCCCGCAAGTCCCTGCTTCGGCAGCGGCAGCTCGTAGATGTAGTTGAGAACCAGGAATCGCGGCCGGTCAAACTCGCCGATCGCACGCGACAGGCTCAGATTGTTCGGATCAATGAACGATGAGCGTCCCCCGAACCGCTCCTGCACGTTGTCGATCTGCTTGCCCGAGGTGAACGAGGCCTGGAAGCTCAGCCCATGGCCGAACTGCTTATCCGCGCGCAAGGTGAGCGCGTGGTACACCGAATCGCCGACCGCGTCGCGGAACCGCGAGACTCCGGTGTAGTGGTTGAACGGCTGTAGCAATTGCACGCGCCGCACCTGCGCCACGCTCAGCGCACCCGAGGTGATCACGCCGAAGTACGGGTTCGGAACGAGCGCGTCCAATTGCGGACCCAGGGCCAGGTGCTCAGTCGACACCGCGGTGCGCGTCCGGTTCACCCAGATCCGCTGTCCACGGCTGCCGACGTAGGCGGCTTCCACCAACAGGTCCTTGGCGACCGTCCGCTGCAGGTTGAAGTTCCAGGTGTGGTTCCGGGGCGTGACCCATTCCCGGAACGCGGTGCCGATGCTGCTGCCGACTCCGTCAAACGGCGCGTTAAAGAACCCCGCCTGGAATGAACGGGCGAGTGTCGCGCCAACCGGCGGCGTGTTCGGCGCCGCGGGCGGAGGCCCAAGGAACACCGCGGTGCTCGCGAGGAATCCACTGCCCAGATCGCTCGCGCCCGCGCCGACTCCACCGCTGCCCGGGAAGTAGGACAGCGCGTAGCCGGTCCGCAGCACGGTATTGGGCATGAACGTCCAGGCCAGGCCAATGCGCGGAGAGAAGTTGTTGCGGTCGGGATCGGACTGGTACCGCGGATTTCCATCCCGCCCGGTGAAGCGCAACAGCCCCTTTTGCCTGGTCAGCGGATCGGTGAAGTCCGGGTCAAAGTATCCGAGCTGGTTGAAGCGGTCATTCCAGGGCGTCTGGTATTCCCAACGCAAACCAAGGTTCAGCGTCAAGTTGCGCCGGATTTTCCAGTCGTCCTGGAAGTACAGCGCGTAGAACCGCTGCGATGCGGCAAGAGACGGATCGTCGGAGATCTGCCCGCCGGTCGGAATTCCGAGCAGGAAGGTCGCGACCCCGTAGCCGCCAGTGGCGGTGGCAGCCGCAGGATTCGGACCCTGGGTGAAGGCGCGCGCGAACGTGTATTGTCCGGAGGGACGCTCGGGACGGAAGATGTTGAACGTCTGGAAAGTGAAGTTGCCGCCCACCTTCACCGAGTGCGTACCGCGGACCCAGGTCAGGTGCGCCTGCGCGTCGCGGTTCTCCTCCGCGTCGGTGAAATAGGAGGCACGGTCGGGTCCGAGATTGATCGCGTCGGTGATCTCAAACCGCGGAAACACCCGCCGCTTGGCGCGGTTGAGCAACTCCTGGGAGAAGCCGAGCGTGGTGAAGTCGAACCCAGCGCTGCGCGGTTCCGTGTTGATCACCCGCCGCGTGGTCGAGATCCGGAACTGGGCGATCAAGTTGGGCGAGAACGTCACCGTGTCGCTGAGCACGCCGTAGATCGAGTCGCTCACGATGCGGCCCTGCTCGCCGTTGACTCCCTCTCCTGGAAACGCCACGCTAATTCCGGGCGTGAACTGGGCGTTACTCTGCAGGCCGAGGGTGACGAACAGGCGCTGCTTGGCGCCGAGGTTGTGATCGCCCCGGATGAACCAGCGGCTGGTGTCATTCTGGCGCGAGTTGTTCCGGACGAAGTTCTGGACCAGGCTCTGGCGGTTGGGCTCCGGAATCAGCTTCAGGACGTTCTGGGTGATTGGCTCAAAACGGCTGCTGGGAATCGTGTTGTTGGGAAACGGCGAGCGGATGAACTGGCCGGCGCGATCCGGATCCGGAACCGTGGTGAATGGATCGTAGACGCGGATGATCTGGCCCGTGTTGGTCGCGGTGCGCGAGAAATCGCCTCCCCGTTCGGCAACCGTCGGGACCGTCGCCAGGATGTTGTCGGGCGAGCGCTGCGGCACGCGTTCGAAATTGAAAAAGAAGAACGATTTGTTGCGGCCGTCGTAGACGCGCGGGATCCGCACCGGACCGCCGATGGCCGCTCCGTACTCATTCCGGCGGAAAGCATTGCGCGGCAGGCCGACGCGGTTGCTGGTCCAGGAATTAGCGTTCAGCTTGTCGTTGCGCAGGAATTCGTACAGCGCGCCGTGCCACTCGTTTGTGCCCGAGCGCGTGGCCACGGTGAGCACTCCGCCTCCGGAGCGTCCGAACTCGCTCGAGAATCCGCTGGTGTACACCTTGAACTCGGCGACCGTTTCGAGAGGCGGCGTATAGGCGATGTCGTTGGTGGTCGAGTTGCGCGTCTCCGCGCCATCGAGCAGGATCTCGCTCGTGTTCGACCGTCCGCCGTTGATCACCGGACCGGCTCCCGCTCCGCCCTTGGGCATCACGCCGGGCGCGAGCTGGAGCAGCGTGTAGGGATTCCGCCCCAGCAGGGGCAGCTCGACGATCTGTTTGCTCGAAACCGTGTTGCCGAGCGCGAACGACTCCTGTTCGAGCTGGACGGCGCGCGCTTCGACGGTGACCTCCTGCTGCACGCTTCCGGTCTTCAATTCGACTCCGACGGTGGCCGTGAGTCCGACGGTGAGCTGGATGCCCGACACGCGGGCCCGCTCGAATCCCTGCTTCTCAGCGGTGAGTTCGTAGCTGCCGGCGGGAAGAAACGGGATGCGGTAGGCGCCGGTCGCGTTGGTGCGCGAATCCGTGCGGACCTGAGTCCGGGTGTTGGTGATGGATACAGCGGCATTCGGAACTCCGGCACCGGAGGCATCGGTGACGATGCCGGTGACGGTTGCCTGCTCGATCTGCGCGGCGAGCAGCGCTGGAAGCAAACCAAGAGCGAGTGACTTCATGAAACCCCCTGGTCCCATCCTACCGCAGGATCCCCCTCTGCTATAATCGAGGCTTGCCTTTCAGGCTTCCGCGAAGGGGCAATGTATGTTGTTTGCTGTCAAAGACCTCGAGCTGCGGAAGATCCGTTTTGAGACCTCGTTCGCGCCGGGGCGGATCGATTTCCTGGATCCCGCTCTCAAGCAAGTAGCGCCTCTTGAGGCGAGCGGCGTGGCGGAATTGGCAGGTCCGTTGGAGGACATCCGCGTACATGGCCGTCTGGCGGGAAGTCTGGAAGGAAAATGTGACCGCTGCCTGGAGCCGGTCCCGCTGAAGGTGGGGGGTGAGTTCGATCTCCTCTACCGGCCGGCGGAGGCCGACTCGGCGCAAGCGGAAAGGGCAATCAGCGAAGAGGACACCGAAGTCGGGTATTATGAAGGATCGGGTGTGCAGTTGGAAGATGTGGTCCGTGAGCAGGTGTTGCTCTGGCTTCCGCTGCACGTCTTTTGCCAGCCCGGCTGCAAGGGGATCTGTCCTACTTGCGGGGTCAACCGGAATCGGGAAGCGTGCGCCTGCCAGGCGCCCCGGCTCGATGACCGATGGGCCGCTCTAAAGAATTTCAAGACAGGAGATTAGGATGCCGAATCCCAAACGACGCCATTCCAAGCGCCGCACCAGTACCAGGCGCGCCCACGACCATCTGAAGAAGCCCGCCCTGGCCACCTGCCCGGACTCGGGCATGGCGATGATGCCGCACCGCGTAAGCCCGCACACCGGCAAGTATAAGGGCCGCGAAGTCGTCGAGATCGAAGAGGCCTAGGACAGGACACACGGATGCTATCCATCGCCGTCGACGCCATGGGCGGCGATCACTTCCCGAAAGCAGAAGTCGAGGGAGTGATTCAGGCGGTCCGCCAGTATCCCGTGAAAGCGATCCTGGTGGGGCGCGAGGAGGTGGTGCGTCCCGAGTTGGACCGGCAGTGTCCTGGCTGGAAGTCGCTTGCAATTGAGGTGGCGCACGCGAGCGAGTATATCGCGATGGAGGACAAGGCGGCGGCGGTCCGGACGAAGAAGGATTCCTCGCTGCGTGTCGCCTGCCGCATGGTGCGCGAGGGCCAGGCCGCGGGCGTGGTGTCGGCAGGCAACACCGGAGCCGTGATGGCCACCGCGAAGATGATTCAGGGTGTTGTCGCCGGCGTCGAGCGTCCGGCGCTCGCGATCACGATGCCGACCAAGACCGGGAAGCCGACGGTGGTGCTCGATGTGGGCGCCAATGTCGACTGCACACCGGCGATGCTTGCCCAGTTCGCGGTGATGGGGGAATGCTTTTCCCGCAGCGTGATGCATGTGTCCAATCCGCGGGTCGGACTGCTGTCGATCGGCGAGGAGGAGCACAAGGGGAACGAGCTGACGCGCGAGGCGACTCCGCTGCTCAAGAAGATGCCGGTCCATTTCGCAGGTAATGTCGAGGGCCGGGACATTTTCAAGGGGAGCGTGGACGTGGTGGTCTGCGATGGATTCGTGGGCAACGTCCTGTTGAAGGTCGGCGAGGGAGTGGCGGGAATGATGATGGCGCTGCTCAAGGAGGCGATCCTGGCAAGTCCGGTTCGCAAGGCGGGGGCGATGCTTGCTAAAGGGGCGTTTCAGGATCTGAAGAAGCGCACCGATTACACCGAGTATGGCGGAGCCCCGCTGCTTGGGCTCAAGGGCGGGGTGTGCATTATTTGCCATGGCAGCTCGAATGCGAATGCCATCAAGAACGCGGTCCGGGTGGCGATGGAGTATTCCGAGTCGGGGGTCAATTCGCGGATCGAGCAGGAACTGGCTGCGAGCGCGGCGATCGCGGGTGGCGGGGTGTGACGGCGTTGGGCATGTGGAGCCCGGCGCCAGGGGACGGATGAATTTTTGAGAATTTCGAGGGGGCTTGCCCCCTCGGGCTCCCCCATGCAGTTTCGGTGCGTGTCAGGAAGAGGGAAAGAATCTCAAGTGAATCCCCCGGCCAGCCGGAAGCCGCAGTCACGAACCTGGCTCTCCGGACGACGGCCAAGGCGAAACGACGAGCGCAGCCAGCTCGAATTGCACCAGTATGCTACACCCCGGAGGACCTTACAACGTTCAAACTCCGTCGACGTCCACTCGAAGACATTCCCGATCAGGTCCAGCACACCCTCCGCACTCACCCCCAGTGGATACAGCCCCACCGGCGTCGGATGCCCAACACCGCTATCCTCGAAATTCGCCCGAGTGGCATCGATCCTCTCATTCCCCCACGGATACTTCGTCCCCTGGGGACCCCGGGCCGCACGCTCCCATTCCCACTCTGTGGGCAGCCTGCTGTTCGCCCACTCCGCGAACGCCGTGGCCTGATGCCACGTCACGATGACCACCGGCCGGGTGGGATGCTCCAACTGCTCCTCCCAATGCTCCGGCTTCTCCCCGCCCTCCTCCACCCACTTCCCATACTGCGACACCGTCACGGGATACTTCGTGATCCGGAACGCCTCTACCGTCTCCACATGCGGCTTTTCATTGTCATCCGCATCGGGATCCTCCGCCTTCGTCGCGCCGAACCGGTAGTTGTCCGATCGCGGTATCGCCACCCATTCAAACTCCGCAACTCGCGGATCCCCCGCCTGTCCCAGCGCCTCCGCCGCGGCCAAACGGTCTTCGAACGGCACGGCCTGCGACTTTACCGGATCGAAAATATCCATCACCAGGCGCAACGACTCCGCGTAGCGTCCGTCGGAAACGCCGTAGCCCACCAGGTCCCGCATCATCGCGCCAATCAGGCCCACGCACCGGGCGCGGTCCGCGAGGGGCGGCTGGGGCCCGATCTTGTCCAACAGCCTGCGGAACAGCGCGTCCACCTTGCGCGGACCGACGTTGTGCAGCAGCCCGCCGAACAGCAGCGCCGTCTGCCGCCACTCGCTCCCGTAGAGCTTCCCCTGGTCCACCAGCAGCGCGTGCTGATCGGCGTCCTCCCAGCCTGCGATCTCCGCGGCCGCCAGGAACTCCTGGAAAGTGAGGTGCCAGAAAGCGACCTCGGGCCCGCGGCTCACCACGATGCCGCTATCGGCCTGCTCGGCGCGCAGGAACTCCTGCGCTTTTTCCCGGCTGCCGAACCTGGACTTCAGCTTGTCGCCCGCCCACTCCAGCCGGACCTGCTTGCGCCGGCCTTCCGCATGATTCTGCATTTCGAAAGCCAGCTCGCGCAGGCGCAACAGGCACTCCGCGGGCGCCAGGCGGCCTTCCCGCTTGCGCGACTTCGCCAGCCAGTCGAGGATCGAGGCGTATAGGTCCACTTGCTTTTCCGGCAGCTTCACCTGGTTGTGTTGAAGCACGGCAAGCGCGGTCAGCATCACCGGGTTGCGCGCCATCTTCCGGATCTCGGCGCGGGCGTCGACCGCGTACTGGAGATCCTTGCGGAACGCCTCCGCCTTGGCGGAGTCCTGTTCGTAGAGCTTGGTGGCCAGCTTGCCGAGGAACCACTGGATGGCCGCGGGCTCCAAGTCCGCGATGACGGTCTCCTGGAATCCCACGATGGCCGCCTTGCCCTCAGGCCGCGAAGTCACCACGAACTTGCAGCTCGCGCAGGCGTTGGCCGTAGCCCCGATCAGCTTGGCCAGGCTCTCGCGGGCTGCCAGGTCCGGTCCTTCGTCCAGGCCGTCGATCAGCACGCGGCAGACGCCGGCGCGGAGGACCTCGCGGAAGTAATCGGCGCTGAGCCCGCAGTGGCGCTCCGTGCACTGTTGGGCGAGAAACAGCGGAATCCAGTCCGGCGAGGCGGGGTCCGCGGGCCCGGTCCGGAGCTTCCGCTGTCCGGCGATGTATTCCCAAAGGACCGCGGCGCTGATCCAGATGGGAAACTCACGGCCCGGCTCCCAGGCGGTACCGAGGTCGTGGGCGACGCGGCGGAGGAAGGTGGACTTGCCGGCTCCGGGATCGCCCACCACCAGGAGCTTGCGTTGGGCGAGAGCGCGCTCGAGCGGGACCGCGCCGTGCTCCCCGCCTTCGACGCCGGCGGTGGTCAGTGGAATGTAGAACTCGCCAATCGGCAACTGGACGGCGGTCTTGTCGCCGTACTTGAATCCTTGGACGTCGATGATGGCGGTCTCATCGCGGAGGGCGCGGACGTAGGGCTCGGGGTTGCCAAGCACGGCTAGCCGGGCTGGCGTGTGCTCGCCTGGGTTGAGCGGGTGATTGGCTACGAGGTACTTGGCGAAGTACTCACGGATTTTGTCCTTGAAGTCGTCGGGGCCGGTGTAGGTGGGAGTGAGCCCTTTGAGTCCGGCGCGGAACTTGAGGACGCCCGCATTCTGCTCAAGCTCATCGACGGTCCGGGGCGTGTAGGGAGCCTCATTGAAGTAGACCACGACCTCGGGCTTGCCGTTTTCGAGG
>VFZX01000307.1 GCA_016871015.1 Acidobacteriota bacterium
CACCTGCCTCCGAATCAGCACCGGCGTGTCACTAGGCCATTCCGAAAATTTCAACCCTGTGAAAACGAACCACTTGTGCGATGGCACTGTAGAAGATGGGTCAAAGTCCTGGGTAGCGCGTACCTTAAAACTCTGCGCGGACGCGGCATTGGCGCACCACAAGGCCGCGGTAACGGCAAGCAGCGCGAATTTCAGTTTCATGGGTAATGACCTCAAATAGGACGATGCAGGCCAGTGCCGAAAGGTTTCAAGACACGCGGAGGGGAACTCCGCCCATGCCGTCACCGTCCGGGCCGGCCGGAACGATGATCCCCAACTCGCGAACATCCTCCTGGCCCGCTTCCATCGAGTGGACCCTCCAACGCGCAGCCTGAACCGTTTGGAGCACCGGTTCTTCCCGGCCAGCGGCTGCGGTTGTTTCCAGAGCGGCCAGTGAGTCATACGCCTGCAGCGGATCGATCAGCGCGTCGATGCGGAGCAGAAGCGCCGACGCCTCCATCTGCAGTCCGAATGTTGCGAACAGGCCTGACAGGATCACCAGGTTCGGAACACCGGCCACGCCTTTGCTGGTGAGATTGACCGTCGCCAGGATCGCCAACTGCTGCGGAAGAGTCGGCGCGATACCCCCCGCTTGCGCCGCGAACAATGCACCCATCGCGAGATGGAAACAGCTTCCGGTGCCGTTGAGCGAGAGCCCGAGTGGTGTGACAACACCCGCGACGGCGCTCGGTGTGGTTGCGAAGGCGGCGAGGAACGGCTGGCGCCAGTGCGAACGCGGCTTGTGCCACCCACGCCGTGGCTGCGAACCGGGCGAGTCCGGACAATGCGCCGGACCCGCTGGCAGCCGCGATTCCGACGATGCTGGCGAACTCCGCGGCGGCGGCAAATAGCAGTGAGCTGGCCCGCGACGCCGGGAAACGCAAGTCCGGACAGTGCTCCGGCGCCATGGCCACCAGCATCCATCCGGTGAGCGAGAGCCTGATCAATGGATGTGGATGCCCTGCTCGCCACGGTAACGCTTCATCGCTTCCCAGTCCTCGGTAACCTCCGGCCGGGTTCGCGACAACTGGTCCCAGGTGACGGACGCGCGGCCCGAGGGCGACTCGGCCATCGCGATGCAGCCATCAACCGGACAGACGTTGTAGCAGAGGCGGCATCCCACGCAGTCCGGCTCGCGGACCACGGGCTGCGCGCGTGCGCCATCGCGGACCACGAGGTCGATGCACTGGTGCGCAGCGTCGTTGCACGCGACATAGCAGAGGTCGCAGCGGATGCATTTGGCCTCGTCGATGCGGGCCACCGCGCGGAAGGAGAGATCAAAGTCCTTGAAGTCGGAGATTCGGTGGAGGCTGCGGCCCACCACATCGTTGATCGTGGCGAAGCCCTTGGAGTCCATCCAGTTCGACAAGCCGTCGCACAGGTCCTCGATGATGCGGAATCCGTAATGCATCACGGCGGTGCACACCTGGAGACTGGTGGCGCCGAGCAGCAGGAACTCGGCGGCGTCGCGCCAGGTGCTGATGCCGCCCATGCCGGATATTGGCAGGCCTCGCTTCGACACCACTTCGTCGACGCCGAGCGCGGACAGCATGTTCAACGCGATGGGCTTCACCGCCGGTCCCGCGAATCCACCGTGGCCGCCCCTACCGCCGATGTTGGGGCTGATCTCCAGCGTATCGAGGTCGACGCCGGTGATCGAGTTCAACGTGTTGATCAGAGACAGCGCGTTCGCGCCTGCGGCCACGGCGGCCCGCGCCGGATACGTGATGTTGGTGATGTTGGGCGTCAGCTTGACGATCACCGGGATGTGCGCAGCCTCCATCACCCAGCGGGTGATCTGCTCGCAGTATTCGGGGACCTGCCCCACCGCGGCACCCATGCCGCGCTCGCTCATGCCGTGCGGACATCCATAGTTGAGCTCCACGCCATCAGCTCCGGTGTCTTCGATGCGGTGGATGATCTCGCGCCAGGCTTCAGGTTTTGATTCCACCATCGCCGACACAATCACCGCGCGGTCCGGCCATGCGCGCTTCACCTCGCCGATCTCGCGGAGGTTCACTTCAAGCGGGCGGTCCGAGATCAGCTCGACGTTGTTGATCGCGATCATCCTGCGTCCGGCGTGGTGCAGCGCGCCATAACGGTTGGATACGTTCAGCACGGGCGCGCCGATCGTCTTCCAGACAGCGCCGCCCCATCCGGCCTCGAACGCCCGGTGGACCTGCGCGCCGGAGTTGCTCGGCGGCGCCGATGCGAGCCAGAACGGGTTGGGCGAGCGGATACCCGCAAAGTTGATGCTCAAGTCGGCCATGTCAGGCGCCTCCCGTCAGTGTGCGGTGAATCGCTTCCGCGGCGAGCTTGCCGTCCTGCACGGCCATCACGGTCGACGCGGCGCCACGGGCGCGGATGCAGTCGCCGCCGGCCCAGACGCGGGCGAGGCTGGTCTCATAGCCGGAGTTGACGCGGATGAAGCCGCGGTCGGTGTCGAGTCCGAGTTGGGCGGCCAGCGGCGGCCGGTGCTGTCCGATCGCCTTGATGATGAGTTCCGCGGACAGGAGGAACTCCGAACCGCGCACCGGACTTGGCGCGGCGCGCCCCGATGCGTCGGGATCGCCGAGTTGCATGCGGACACACTCGAGTCCGGCTTCGGTAGCACGGATGGGCTGTGTAAGCGTGCGGAACTCGACGCCCTCGCGGCGGATGAAATCGATCTCGTGCGGATAGGCGGTCATCTCACGCTCGGTCCGGCGATAGACGATGGTGACGCGCGTGGCACCCGTGCGGCGGGCGATGGTCGCGCAGTCGATCGCCGTGTTGCCCGCCCCGATCACGGCAACTGATCCGGCCCGGGGCAGCGATTCCGGCGCCAGCTTGCTTTGCTCGATGTAGGCGAGCCCATCCAGAATCCGTTCTTCGCCCGGGATTCCAAGTTGCGGAGTGGCGCCGAGGCCGGCAGACAGGAAGACAGCGTCGAAGCGCGCGAGGAGATCGTCCATCGTGATCGAGGATCCAACCTCGGCGCCGGTTTCGACGCTCACTCCCAGGCGGCGGATCATCTCCACTTCGGCAAGCGCGATATCGACGGGCTCACGCAACACGATGATGCCGTAGGTCGACAGTCCTCCGCCCAGGGGCCGCTTCTCGAACACCGTCACCGCGTGTCCATGCCGGGCGAGATATCCGGCGCAGGCAAGTCCAGCCGGACCAGCGCCTGCGACCGCAACACGGCGTCCGGTGGCGGGTGCGGTGGCGAACGGAGCGAGACCTGTGCGCGCCGCATAGTCCATGGCGTGGCGCTGCAGGCGTCCGATTGCGATAGGTTTGTGGTCCGCGCCAAGGACGCAGGCTCCCTCGCACAGCTCCTGCACCGGACACACACGCGCGCAGGTGGCGCCGAGCAGGTTCGCGTCAAAGATCGTCCGCGCGGATCCGGTGAGATTGCCCGTGGCGATCTTGCGGATGAAGCGCGGGATATCGATGTGCGTGGGACAGGCGCGCGTGCAGGGCGCGTCATAGCAGTACAGGCACCGGTTCGATTCGACCAGCGCCTCTTGGCCGCTCAGCGGCGGCAGATGTTCGGTCAACGCATCAGCCATGTGTAGACAACCCCCGAGACGGCGAATCCAATGAACCAGGCGTAGTCGTAGAGCCCGCGCAGCGAGGGGACCGCGAGCCCGATCAGGGCCACACCGACTCCGAGAGCGAGGGCGATGACCGCTTTGGGATTCACCCCGTTTCGATATTCATATCGTCCACCGCGGATGTAGAGGTCGTCGAGATGCAGCTCGCGCCGGCGGACGATGAAGTAGTCGGCGATCATGGTTCCAGCCACGGGTCCGAGGAGGCCCGAGTATCCGACCAGCCATCCGAAGATATAGGCGCCGTAGTCGTTGAGCAGCTTCCACGGCATCATGAGGACGCCGATCACTCCGGTGATGAGGCCACCGGCGCGGAAGGAGATCCGCTTCGGATCAAGGTTCGAGAAATCGTTGGAGGGCGAGACGACATTGGCCGCGACGTTGGTGTTCAGCGTGGCGATCAGGATCGCGATCAAGGCGATGAACGCAACCAACGGCTGATTAAAGCGGCCGATCAGGATCACCGGATCCCAGATCGCCTCGCCGAACAGCACCACTGAAGCCGAGGTGACGGCGACCCCAATGAAGGAGTAGAGCGTCATTGCAGTGGGGAGTCCGAGCGCTTGTCCCAACATCTGGTCGCGCTGGCTGCGGGCGTAGCGGGTGAAGTCGGGGATGTTCAACGCGACCGTCGCCCAGAATCCAACCATGGCGGTGAGCGAGGGAATGAAGAAGCGCATGAACTCGGCCGTGGACTGGAACTTGCCGGGCGCGCTCAGCACGGGTCCCATGCCGCCTGCCTTGCTGGTGATCCACCACAGGAGCAAGAGTCCCACGGCGAGCATGAAGGGCGCGCCGATACCTTCCAGGAACCGGATGGTTTCGATGCCGCGCCAGATGACCCACATATTCATCGCCCAGAAGACGAAGAAGCAGATCCAGCCCGCGGCCGGCTGGCTCGCAAGGGGCGGGGCGAGGATCTTGAGCATCGAGTAGATCGCCTGTCCGCCGATCCAGGTCTGGATACCAAACCATCCGCAGGCGACCAGCGCGCGCAGGATTGCGGGGAGATTCGCGCCTCGCACGCCGAACGAGGCCCGGACGAATACGGGGAACGGAATTCCGTACCTGGCTCCGGCGTGAGCGTTGAGAAGCATCGGCACGAGCACGATCAAGTTGCCGAGCAGGATGGTGCCGACGGCTTGCCACCAGTTCATGCCACCGGCGATGAGGCCGGAGGCAAGCATGTAGGTGGGGATGCAGACGCTCATCGCGACCCAGAGCGACGCGTAGCTGTAGACGCCCCAGGTCCGGCGGCTGGCGGGGACCGGCGCGAGGTCCGCGTTGTAGAGCTCCGCCGCGTAGTCCGCCATCGATTCGCCTCAGATTATGGTACCCTTAGCCGGGAGTGAAAAGGGGGTGAGATCCATGCTTTGCAATGGCTATCGATTTTTGGCGGCAGTCGCTGCGCTCTTCGTGCAAACGGCCACGGCCCAATCGACGTTCGGCGTCGTGATCGGCGAGGTCCGCGATGCGAGCGGCGGCCTGGTGCGGGACGCCAAGGTCCGATTGACGAACACAGCCGAGAACGCCATACGCGAAGCTGCGACGGACGCTTTCGGGAACTACGAGTTCCAGAACGTCAAAGCGGGACCGTACTCGATTCGCGTCAGCGTGGCGGGCTTCCGGTCATTCAACGCGACCGACCTGGTGCTCGTGGCGCGGCAGACGTTGCGTGTCGACGCGGTGATGCAAGTGGGTGAAGTGTCGCAGACAGTCGAGGTCACGACCTCGGCGGGTGTCATCGCCACGGACAATCCGGCGATCGCGTCGAACTTGACTCCCGAACGTGTGCTCAACCTTCCGACGAACGTGCGGGGCGCAGGGAACACGACTCCCTACGCGATCCTGCAAACGCTCCCCGGTGTCCAGGCCGACAACGGGCTCGGGTTTTCGATTCAAGGGGGGCTGCCGGCGCAGTCTGAGTCGAGCGTCGATGGGATCTCGATCACGCAGGTGACGGGCAACAGTCCGAACCGGAACCAGTTCCTGTCGGTGGAATCGATCTCGGAGATCCGGGTGCAGGGAGTGGGCAACACGGCGGAGTTCGGGCAGCCAGGAGACGTCACGGTGACGTCAAAGAGCGGCGGCAATCAATATCATGGCGCGCTGTTCTGGTATCACCAGAATCGTGGCCTGGACGCGCGTGCCTTCGGGCAGAATAGGCTTCCAGCCAAGATCGGCAATACGTTTGGCGGCACGCTGGGCGGTCCGGTCCGGATCCCAAAGGTGTACCGCGGTGCGAACCGGACGTTCTTCTACTTTACGTGGGAATCGATGCGGTTCCCGCGGCAGGGCACGATACAGAACACCGTTCCGACGCAGTTCGTCAAAAGCGGAGACTTCAGCCGGGAGGGCGTCAACATTCGCGACCCGTTTACCGCGATACCGTTTCCGGGGAACGTGATTCCAGCGAGCCGGATCAACGCGGTGACGGCCAAGCTGCTTCCGCTGTATCCGTCGATCAACACGGGGAGCACCGACCGGCGGAGCGCGAGCAATTTCCGGCAAAACGTCCCGACGAGCGTCAACTCGAATCAGTACGAGACGCGGGTGGACCACAACTTTAGCTCGAAGCACGCGGTGTTTGGCCGGTATTCGCAGAAGTCGAATCCCTCGCAGGCGGCGAACTCATTGACGCTGCCCTCGGACAACTTGAGCGAGAAGTACTATCAGGGCGCGGGGTCCTGGACCTACACGATCCGCCCGAATGTGTTGAACGAATTCCGATTCGGACAAGTTACGTCCGAGGTCGTCCGCGACTTTCCCTTCGATGGACGCGGGTTCACGAATTCGCTCGGCCTGCGGGACATTCAGCGCGACATCTTCTTCAACGGGCTTCCGAGCTTCTCGATCGGCGGCGGCAACAGCTACACAGGGGTGAGCAAGGGCCGGCCGGGATACAGCACGTCCTCCAACACCCAGTTCATCAACAATCTCACCTGGGTCCGTGGGCGGCACACGATCAAGACGGGGCTCGACATCCGCCGGGTCGTGGCGCAGTCCGATCTTGGATTCACGACAGGCAACAACTACGGAGACTTCAGCTTTACCGGCAACTTCTCAGGCGACGGTTTCGCGGACTTCCTGCTCGGCACTCCATTCAGCAGCTCGATCGCGGTAGTGGCGCGGGACAACGACGGCCGCGCGACACACTACAAGGGGTACCTGCAGGACACCATCCGGCTCACAAGCAAGCTGACGATCGACGCTGGCGTCCGGTACGAGTTCCATCCCGGCTATGCCGATGCGGGGCTGAACATCGCGAACTTTGACCGCACGATTCCGCGGACGGGCCAGGTGGTCATCATGTCGGATCCGGAAGCGCGCAAGTTCCTCGCTCCCGGCGCCCTGACGTCGATCAATGCGTGTCCGGCGCCGGCGATCAACGGCATTGCCTGCACGCCGATCGTCACCGCGCAGGAGGCAGGGCTGCCGGAGGGCTTGCGCCGTACCTACAAGAAGCAGTTCCTGCCGCGCCTTGGCCTGGCGTACCGCGTCAACAGCAAGACCACGGTCCGGGCGAGCGGCGGGATCTATAACATGATCCTGCTTGGGTCGGTGTTCTATTCCCTCACTGGGACCGTGCAGAGCGATGTTCGCAACTTCAACAACGTGGGTGCGGATGGCCGTCCGATTTTCTCACTGCCCGACACGCGGACTCCCGGCAGCGGGATCCGCACTGGCGCGGTGGGGACGTTCGAGTTCCGCACGGCGAACCAGATCGATTTCCGCCCGCCCTATATGACGCAGTGGGCGGTGTCGGTGGACCGGGAGATCGGACGCGACCTCGGGCTGCGGCTATCCTACATCGGGAACAAGTCGACGCACTTGCCGTGGGCGCCGGACATCAACCAAATGGCCGCCTCGACGGCATTCTTCTCGCAGCGGATCAGTACGGACCGTCCGTTCCCGAACTGGGGGCTAATCTTCAGCCGTGATGCGGGCGCGAATTCGCAGTACAACTCATTCCAGGCGGAGTTGAACCGCCGCTTTTCGGCCGGGCTGAGCTTCACGTCCTCCTACACACTGGCCAAGAACCTGGCGGACAACGCGGGTCCAGCTCCGTCTGGATTCGCCGGGGAGACGGGCGGCGGGCGCCTCACCAACTCGCTCGACCGGCGGGGGGATCGCGGCGACGTCTTCGCGACGCGGCGTCACCGGAACGTCAACACCGTGGTCTATGAGCTTCCGTTCGGGAGGGGACGGCGGTTCCTGGGCGACGCAGGGCGCGCGGTGGACTTGGTGGCAGGGGGCTGGCAGCTCTCGACGATCATGACGTTCCAAACCGGGCCGTTCCTGACGCCCACGTTCTCGGGCGGCGATCCGTCAGGGACGAATGCGGCGAGCCGCGGAGCCTCGCGGCCAGACCGCGCGGGCACCGGCGCTCTAGACACTCCGACGCGCGATCTGTGGCTGGACCGCAACGCATTCGTGTGTCCGGGCCGGACCACGGGAGCTACTCAGTTCAACTGCGCCGTGGGCGTTGTACCGGGCCGCGACATCGCACCAATCGGGCGGTTCGGGAACTCCGGCGTTGGGATCGTCACCGGCCCTGGCACAGTGGGCTTAAACCTGGCGATGGCGAAGAGCTTCCGGATCGTGGAAAACGTGTCACTGAGGCTGGAGGGCAGCTTCACCAACTTCCCGAACCTGACCAATCTTGGGGATCCGAACTTGAACATCGCGGACAGCAATTTTGGACGGATCACCGGGTCGCGCGGGGTCGATTTCGGTGGAGCCAGGACCGGCCAAGTTTCACTCCGGCTCCAGTTCTAAATCCGTCAGGCGGCGCGCGGAAAGGCGATGGGCGCCGGCCTCGCGTTGTCGACACTCAGCACGGCGGCCGAGTCCAGCGAGGAGTGGCACCTCGGGCAGCTTTGGCCGGGCGTGGTGAACTGGTCGCGGCGGTTCACCAGCACGTTGGCTGGTACCAGGTGCGAGCACAAGAAGCAATGGACTCTGCCGGTGGCGGCGATATATGCGGGTTTGATCACTCTGTCGTTCATCTCGTTAGCTCCTTCACTACCAATAAACGCACGATCAGGGGCAAACGATTCCCGCGATTTGCAAAAAAATTGTAAAGGAGTGTCAGTCGCCGGAAGCCGGGGAAGCGGCGGGCTGAGAGGACCGGGACCGGCGCGCCAGCCAAGCTCTGGAGCCCTCGACCAGCGAGTAGGTCACCGGGACGACCAGCAGCGTCAGGACCAGACAGAGCGCCTGTCCGCCGATGATCGTGATCGCGATGGCGGAGCGCTGTGACGCGCCAGAACCCGTACCGACGGCGGTGGGGAGGAGTCCGGCGATGATGGCGAGCGTGGTCATCAGGATGGGCCGGAGACGGACGCGGTTGGCTTCGAGGATCGCCTCGCGGAGTCCCATGCCCTGCTGGCGTAACTGGTTCATGTAGTCGATCTGCAGGATTCCATTCTTCTTGACGATGCCCAGCAGGAGCAGCACGCCGAGGGCGCTGAACAGGTTCAGGGTGCGTCCGGTGACGATCAGCGAGAGCAGCGCGAAGGGGATCGAGAGCGGAAGCGTTAACAGGATGATGAACGGATGGACCAGGCTCTCAAACTGCGCCGCGAGGACCATGTACATAAAGATAGACGCCAGGCCAATGGCGAGCATCATATTTGCGGTGGTCTCTTCAAGCACCTTCACCTGTCCGGAGAAGACCATCCGGTAGCCGGGCGGGATTCCAACGCGCTCGACGGCTTCCTGGGACTTGAGGGCGGCTTCTCCGAGTCCATACTGGGCGGCCACGTTTCCGTAGAGGCCAACGGCGAACTGGCGGTTGTAGCGGTCGATGCGGCTGGGGCCGAGTCCGCGGTCGAGCTTGGCGATTGAGTCGAGGCGGATCAATCCAAGCCTGGCGGAGGGGACCAGCAGGCGGCTCAGCACCTCGGGGTCGTCGCGCTGGCCGGGCATTAAGCGCATCATCACCGGATACTGCTCGGACTCCTCTTTGAACGCGGAGATTTGATCCTCGCCGGACATGAGCAGGCGGACGGCGCCGGCAATATCGGCGACGCGCACACCGAGGTCGCTGGCGAGCGGACGGTCGATGACGACCTGCAGCTCGGGGTTGTTCAGGTTGAGGTTGGCCTTAATGTCGGTGAGCGAAGGCTCCTTTTGCATCTCGAGGACGGAGTCCTTGGCGATGGCAACCAACTTCGCCATGTCCGGTCCGAGCAGCATGATGCG
>VFZX01000308.1 GCA_016871015.1 Acidobacteriota bacterium
AACCGAAGCAACCCGCGTGGAGTCAAACGGAAGATGAGCAACTACAACCTGAGGCCACGCGGACGATGCCAGACCCGCCGCGTCAAGATCGTATTGCGGATCAAGAAACGTTAAGTGAACAGTATTGGATCTAGACCGGCCCAACAAAGACTGGGAGGTTACGCTCTCCCTGCCCGCATGCAAACAGGACGGTCTGGCGGCGCGCCGGATGGAGATCAAGATCCTGCCCTCTTTCAGCACCGACACCAGAACACAAACCGAAATGGACATCCACATGTCGGTGTGGCGCGATTCCCCCTCATCGCAGCCCGAACGGGTGACCACGTTCTCCGTGAATCCGTTCGATTTCCCAATGATCGACAACGTCCGGCTTCCGGACGCGACCCGCGTCGCGGTGGCCTTGACCCGGGTCGACGACACGTCCGCTGAGGTCACGGCGATCTACTTCCCCGGCACCAGAACGAGCCTAAAGGACCGTCCTTACCACGACGAAGTGATGCAAAATCTGGTCCGCAACACGGCCATGAGAAAGGAGTGAGCAATGCATCGCATGGCATTCATTTTCACGGGCGCGGCGCTCGCCCTTGCCCTGCTGGCTCAAGAGCCGGCCGGACCCGCCACGGCGAAGAAGGAGACGCCCAAGAAGACCAAGGTCACCGTTACAGTGACCGGGCCGGACGGCGAGACCCCCGTCAAGGGTGCTCAAGTCCGGCTCAACGCGGGCGAGTTCGAGGGCACCAAGACCACCAACGACGAAGGCAATGTCGAGTTCGAAGTGAAGAACGCGGAAGGCGAGGCGAAGATTCGCGCCAAGAAGGGCACGCTCATCAAGCAGACGACGTTCCAAATCGGCAACAGCGTCCATCACCAGACGATCGTGCTCGAATGATCAGCCCAGGAAGGCACGGCCCGCGGAATCAGCCGCAAGAATCGCGTCGCGCACCATCGCCGGTGTGACTTCGAACGGCTCATTGTGGATCGTCTCTCCGGGTGCGGTGGCGCGCTGCGCTACCTGTTGGAGCAGTCCGTCTTCGATCCCCTCGCATCCAATGCCCGCGAGCGTGACCGGGAGACCGGTGGCGGTCGAGAAGCGGAGCACTTCATCGAACGTCTGCCGCGATGCGCCTTCCAGCACCAACTGGACCAGCACTCCGAACGCGACCTTCTCGCCGTGGTAATAGCCGTGACTGCCTGGCGCCGCCGTGATTCCGTTGTGGATCGCGTGCGCCGCGGCGAGCCCCGAGGACTCAAAGCCAAGACCCGAAAGCAGCGTGTTCGCCTCGACGATCCGCTCGAGCGCCGGCGTCACCACTTGTTGCCGCACGGCGCGGACCGCTTCGATGCCGTCGGCCTGAAGCGTCCGGTAGCACAGCTCGGCCAACGCCAGCGCGGACTGTGTCGATGCGCCGCCGCGCATGTTCCGCACGCATCCGGCCACGCACGTGCGGGCTTCGAAGTAGGTAGCCAGCGCGTCGCCCATGCCCGCGGCCAGCAGCCGCGCCGGACCCCGCGCGACAACTTCCGTGTCTACCAGCACCAGATCCGGATTCTTGCGGTAAAACCGGTACTCCTGGAACACGCCCTCTTCGGTGTAGATCACGGACAGCGCACTGCACGGCGCATCACTCGATGCCACGGTGGGACAGTTGACCACTGGAGCCGCGAGATCCGCGGCGGCCGCGCGTGCCGCATCCAGGACCTTGCCTCCGCCCGCGCCCAAGACCGTCTGCGCGCCGCAAGCCCGCGCTACTGCCACAATGCGCGCGACCTCGGCGTGCGAGCACTCGCCGCCGAAATCGTGGATCGTAGACTCGAATCCGGAATCGCCGAGCGTGCGTGTCCAAACCGCTTCGAGCAGCTTGCGCGCCGACCGGCCCGCGACGATCAGCACCGGACCCGGGAGTCCCAGCGCGGCCATCTCCGCGCCCAACGACTGCGTTGCGCCGCGTCCTTGCGTGTACCGCGCCGGTGAGCAAAAGACCGAGAGCATCTACCGGTGTCCTGCCTTGATGGGCTTGCCCGCGCTGTCGAACTGGATCTCCACGAGCTTCTCGCTTGTCGGGATCCGGGCGATGATCTGGTGCGTGTGGGCGTCCACCACCGCGCCGCCATCCGGATATGCGTACTTGCCGTCGATGCTGAACGACACCCAGCCGGGATGCGGCTGCTCGGCAGGATCCTTGAAGAGCGGAATGTTCGCAACCAGCTTCGCGGGTTTCTGTGTCACGTCGAACGCGTAGACGTAGCCGTACACACCATCCACTGCCCACACCTCTTTCTGATCGGGCCGGATATTCACGCCATGGCTCGGCGTTGAATGGGGCTTGTGCGCTGGCGGATTCGGGATCTGCCGCAGGCGCTCCGGCGGAGTCTTGGCTTCGACGCGCTCGATCATGGGTCCGCCCCAGCCCTTCTCCGTGCGTGCCAGCCCAATCTCGAATCCGAGCAGCCGGTCGACGTTGGCGTAGACGTACTTCTCGTCGTCGCTCACACAGAACGGACGCACGCCTTTGGTGAACGGTCCGGTCTTGCCGATGATCGTGTCGGTCTTGGTGTCGACGACAAACACGTACGGCACGGTGAGGACCTCCATGTACATCCGCGACCCGTCCTTGTTGACCCACGTGTTGTGCGGGCCAATGCTTCCGATAGGCCAGCCATCGGTGTAGTTCTCGCCGCGCGCCACCGGGATCTTCTTGAGCACGTTGCCGGTCTTCGCATCGAGCACCAGCCAGAAGTCCGCGCCGCGATAGGGGATGTAGAGACGCATGCCGTCGGGCGTGATCGCGGAAGAATCCGGGTACGGCGCGTGCTGGTTGCGCCACACGACCTTCTCCGTCTTGAGGTCCACCGCAACCACATCGTCCTTGCGGTTCGACATCAGGTACAGCATGCCCAGCGGCACGCTGACCGAGATTCCCTTGTAAGCTCCCGTGTCCGGCACTTCGAGTTTGCGCAGGAACTTGTGTCCGTTGTTGATGTCGTAGATGCTCAGGTTCTGCCGGTCGGTGACATAGAGCAGACGCTCAACGCCGTTCACCAGGCGTCCGCGCTGGGCCTGCGCGGCGCACACAAACAGGACAAGCGATGCGAGAACGCGGATCATGACCTGATTACTATACCAGCTTCATTGTTTTCGGAAACCCCGGAAACTGATCTTCCGGCTTCGGATTGGCGGCGTCGAACAGGTAGCGCCACGTTTCAAATGTCACGTTGCCCGTGCGTGCGTCGAACCGGACGATCCCGTACCCTGACCCCTTCTTGTGCGCCAGAGTTTCCGGATTCGTGCGGGCGCGGGGGAGCAGGTTGCTGCCCTTGTCCGGATTGGCCACCGCGAGCACGGTCATCCGGTTGCCAAGACCATCGAGGTACCGGCCATCCGCCTTCTCTTCTTCGGGCCACCAGGCGCGCGGAAATCCGTTGGCCGTGCCGGGGACCATGAACGCGAGCGGACCGTCCTCCCACTCGTCCAGCCCGTGGCGGACCAGCGCGCCAAGGTGTTGATCGCCGTGCAGCATCAGGACTCCACCGGCGCCTCGCAGCGGCTCAAGTGCCCGCCGCCGGCCGGATGGAGGCCACCCCCCGCAGTCCAGGTCGCGCACCGCGCGCTGCAACTGCCGCCCGGCGTGCGTGGTCACCTTGCAGAAGATCGTCTGGCTGAGAACCACTTTGAACGCACCGCCCGTGCGGTCCGCGGCCCAGCGCCGCAGGAACGCCTCCTGCCGCGGACCCAGCAGTTGCGCACCCTCCACGTCCTGCCCGTTCACGCTCTCGGGTCCGGTCTTGAACTTGCGGTCCTCAAGGATCGCGAAATTGACACCGCCGTATCGAAGCTCAGTGAAGTAGACGGTGATGCCCTGGCCGGCCGGCGCGGGATCCACCGGATCCGGCAGATGCGCGCTCTGCGTGCGCTGAATCGCGTTGACCCAGGCCGCGGTCTGGACATAGCCGCCGTAGGTGAATCCCTTCTCGCGGCCCTTGGGAATCGGACGTCCGCCCTGTCCCCAGATGTTGCCCTGGAAGACGTCGTGGTCATCGGGGATCACCACAGCCGGACGGTCGCGCAGCAGCTCGCGCCAGCTCCAGCCGAACTGCCAGAACTTGCGCAGGTAGTCGAGCATGGCGAGGTCTTCCGGCTCGCGCACGAATCCGAAACCGCCGTAGCCCTCATAGATCTGGTCGCCGGCAAAAAACAGGAGATCGGGATCGTGTTTTTTGACGTTCGCCGTCAGCCGCGACATCGGAAACACGTAGCCGTTGTCACAGGAAAACACGCCAAGCTTGAGCCCTCCATCACGCGGCTCGGCGCGGACCGTTCCGGTCCACTCGTGATTCCGGCCCTGCCAGCGGTAGACCACGCGGTATGGGACCGCTTGCGCGCTGTCCCAGTTCTCGACGCGGAAGGTGGCGGTGCGGGACATCGGGCCGATCGGCTGTTGGCCAACCCGGCGCCACAGTCCACCGCGCTGCAGCTCAAGCTGTGCGGTGCGCGCATCGGCGGCACCGAGCGGAGGAAACAGAGCAGTCAGCTTCAACACCCCGGCGCTCACGGTGTACTGTGTCCACAGGATGGGACCGAACGTCTGATCCGCGCCCGCGCTCAGTAGTGTGCCGGACCCGCGCCAATCGGCGAACCGCCATTCGACGCCATCTCCCGTGGCGAGCAACGCGAGATTGCCGCGCAGGCGCTTGGCATCGATCTGCCTGGTGACAGCGGCCGCACCGCAACGCAGCTCCACGGCGCCGTCCTCGATTCGCAGTTCGAGCACCATGCCCGCGGGACTTATCGCCGCCACGCCGCTGCTCTCCACTCCATCGAGCATCAGCCTCCCGTCTCCACGTAACACCGCGTCGATCCACTCGACGGGCGACACCAGCGCATGGCGGTAGTCGTCGAGCAGGCCGCGGATGCCGATCCGGAATCCCGCCGACATGGACTTGTCCGCGTTGGCCGGAGCCTTCACGCGCACCGACATGCGCAGCGATCCGGCCACGGATCCCACCTGATGCGTGAGGATGTGCAGCGTCCGGTTGTCCCCCGCCTTCGCCACCGCTTCGCCATTGTCGATGCGCCAGTCCTGCAAGGGATTCGCCCAATGTTCAGGCCCTGTCCAGATGCGGCTGCCGCGCCAGCGCGTCTGAAATGACGCCGCCGCTCCGTTCGCCGACGCCGCCGCCGACGTGGCCGCGAAGAACCCCCGCCGCGTCACCGCAGGACCGCCCGGAACGGAGAGGCTGGCAGCATCTCGGAGTTGCACAGGTTGCCCTCACCCTCACCGCCCCACGCGTAGCGCAGCATCGCCGGATCCGCCACGCCGCTCACCACCACGGACTCACCGTCCGCGCGGGCCAGGCCAGGCTTGAACTTGCCATCCGCACCGGCGATCGTGAATCCAACCAATTCGCCCGCGCAACTGCGCAGTCCGTCTCCCGCGCTGTCGAACCAGGCGCGCAGACTCGCGCCTTCCCTTGTCAACTGCCGGAACAGCGGACCCGATGCCGCGATGTTCTCGCCGTATGCCACCTTCCGCGCCACCCGCGCCAGCCGCTCGCCGACATCGAGCTTGTTCGTGGGGTGGACATCGCCGAGATCGCCGAGGTCGTGAATGATCGCCATGCCGGTGTTGCGGATTTCCAGCGAAGCCGCGAAGGCCTCCTGCACTTCCGCCCAGGTGGAGCCTGGATTGCGGTTGACGAACTTCGGCAACTGGACCCACAGGAACGGAAAGTCGCCCTGAGCCCATTGCGCGCGCCAGTCGTGGATCATCGTTTCGTGGAGGCGGCGGTGCAGAGCACCGAGTCCGCGCGTGGCGTTGTTTTCACCTTGATACCAGATGACGCCGCGGATCGCGTACCCGGTGAGCGGCGCGATCATGCCGTTGAACAGGCCCACGGGCTCCCAACGGTGTCCGGGTCCGGCGGGAGGCTGCGCAGGTTTGTTCTTGGCCGCGTTGTAGCGCGCGTCAGCGTCGGGATACGCGCGCATCGTGTTCTGCCAGTTGGCGAACAGTGGCAGCATCGCCGGATCAGCGGTGAGCGAGGGGCCGGAAATCCAGGCCTCCGCCGGAGTCCCGCCGACCGCGGATTGAATGATGCCGAACGCCGTCTTCCGCTGTTGATGCAGAGCCCGCGCAAAGTAATAGGCGACCGCCGATACGTTGGGCGCGGTCTCCGGCGTGACCGTCTTCCATGCGCCCTTCACGTCATCAAGCGGGAAGGGTGACGTGCGCTGCTCCACCTGGAAGAAGCGGATGCCGTCGAACGCCGCGCGCGGAATCTCAGCGGCGGCATGCTTTTCGCGGCGCAGATTGAACGCCATATTCGACTGGCCCGAAGCGACCCACACTTCGCCGATCCGGACTCCGGAGACGGTCACCGAATTGGCGGTGAGCCGGTGCGGACCTCCGGCAGAGATGGGCGGAAGGTACACGGTCCAGCGCCCAATGGCGTCGGCCGCCGCTTCGCCGCGAGTACCGGCAAGCTGAACGGTCACGCGTTCACCGGGATCCGCCCAGCCCCAGATCCGCAGCGGGACACCGGCCTGCAGCACGGCGTTGTCCGTTAACAGGGCAGGAAGCCGGACCTCGGCCAACGCGCATAGGGCGCCGGCACAATACAGAAGCGTTTTCATCGGAAGCCAATATACCATCGACGGCCCCGTTCCGCGGCGGAGTTGTAAACTCGGCGGGGAGCGCTTGACTGTCCACCGTTCGCCGCCCATAATGGGAGCCTGCGGAAAATTGGATCCGCGCACCTTGGGGAGGAGTCTATGAAGCTTCAAAATTTTGCTTTGGGCGTCCTGTTTGCCGCGTCAACCGCGTTTGCAGCGCCGATCTACTACATCACCAATCTCACCGGACCGGGGGAAAACCCGCCGAACGCGTCGCCGGCGACGGGTATCGCGGAAGTCCTCATCGACACCGCTCTACACACGCTGAGCCTGCACGTCACGTTTAACGGCATCACCGGTGGTCCCATTACGGCTGGGCATATCCATTGCTGCGTGAATCCGCCGGCCAACGTCGGAGTGGCGGTCGGGTTCCCCTCATTTCCGATGGCGACCAGTGGAAACTACGTTCGATTGTTCGATCTCACCCAGAACTCCACGTTCAACGGCACGTTTCTGGGCGCGAACGGTGGCACAGCCGCGGGCGCCGAGACCGCGCTGGCTGCGGGGTTAGCGGCGGGGCAGGCGTACGTCAACCTGCATAACGCTTCGTTCCCGGGCGGCGAGATCCGGGGATTCCTGCAGCTCGCACCGGAGCCGTCGACAATTGGCTTGACTGGGGCGGCTTTGGTGGGACTCGCGTTTCTGCACCGGCGGCGGGGCTAACTACTTCCGGCGCAAATTCGCATCTGACGCGCGCCAACTTATTGATTCCCCGTTCGCGATTCAGCCGATTTTGGACGAAAACCGGTGGAATCAGCCCCGGCGGCCGACAAGAAATCAACTGAATACGGACGCAGGAGGGAATTTCGCGCCGGAAAATAGCTAGACAATTCACCACGCATTTTCCCTCTTGCAATCCCGCTGTCCTGGTCCGCCGACGCCATCCCGCGCGAAAATGCCGCCTCCCGCGGTCCCATCTCAGTTGCATTGCTACCAGTCGAATCCACACTATTACCAAAAATGACCTGATTTGCGAGCACGCCGGCTCAACAAGAATTCAATTTTCAAAGATCTGGTGGGACGGAGTGGGACAAATATTTGTCCCACTCGCGCTACATGAATCTGGCAATGACGAGGTCGCCGTGTACGGTTTCGCGCGACGATGCATAGCTCGTATGGCCGCGGCCGGAGATGTTGGCGCGGAAGTGGAGCAGTTCCTCGCCCAGGTTGCGGTAGTGGACGGTGAGCGCGGCGACGATAGTGGATTTGCCCCACTGGCGGGTGCGGTTGAGCAGAGTCCGCCTGTCCGGTGCGCGGAGGATGCGGGCCTGGACGGGGTCGGAGTGGAGTCCGGGGACGGTGGTGGTGAACGCGACCGGATCCAGGTGCTGGGACAGGGACAGTTTCCATGTCAGGCCTCGGAGGGCGAAGGAGGGGTGAAGACGCCGAGGATGGCCTGGGACATATGTGGGAGGGCGCGAAGCTGGTTTTGCCGGGCGTGGGCGTGGAGTTCCTCAAGCGGTGGCGGAGGCGGGGCGCGGCGAGGTGGGTGGTCCGATTGCGCTGGAGGGCGGATTTTGAGATGCCATGCTGCCCGCGCTATCGCGGAGGGGAGTGGTGAGGAGGGCGAGGCCGATGGCTTCGCGGTCCGGGTGGGTGCAGATGGAGCAGGCGGGCTGGTGGCCCGGGGTGGGGTCCGGTGAGATGATGGCCGGTCCGGTTGCGGCAGCGGAAGCTGTTGAAGAAAATGACATTGTGTAGCTCCAGGAGGGGGCTGAAGGCCCCCAGCGGTTTGACGATACACGAGTGTCAAGGGGGTGGAGGGGCGGGAGGGGTGGTTGGTGTGGGGTGAGGTGGGTGGAAGTGGTTTAGGATGAATGGGTTGGGGCATTGAAAAATATTTCGATTTTAGGGGAACGGGTTTGGGCGGGGATGGCGGGGGTCCGGAAGTTGTTGATTTTGTTACCATCGGACGCGGATGGGATCTGTCACAGGAACTGCGTAAGCGGCGAAGCCGCGAACGTTCGCTGCGAGGCGGATTCCTGCACCTAGGGTCCAATCATGAGAAATACGAGTCGCGCAGGACGGCTTGGGCGTTTGCGATACCTCGATCGTCGACAATGTACCTCGACTATCGACAACGAGTAAAGGGGGCAGAGTCCGCAAAAACGCCTCAGTGGAGCGGGTTTTCCATCGCGGAGATCGTTGCACAAACGATCCCTTTGTGACCCGCGCGGCACGAGCCCGGCGCGTTGCGTGCGCGCGACCGCGAAGAGGAGGACCGGCGTCATTTTCTTCTGTTGATGTTTAATAACTCTCAACAGTGACGCAACGGCTTCACGATTAAGAGAGGTGGCAATGGTGGCCTGAAAGATTCACCCCATCATTGCCGAAAGTAACGCTAACGCTACTGCTTCGAGTTCCCTGGAAATCAGAGCACCAGCGCCCGCTCTGGCTTGCTGCCCCCGACAGGCCTTCGCCCTCCGGCACGCATCAGTGTCGAACGAGCCAAAAGAACAAGCGCATCCGGGCTCGCAGCCGCATGCGCTCATTCGAAGGATTGGCCGGTTAAAAACGACTCTTGTGGAGTCTGAGCAGAGCGCGCACTCTCGAACCCGAGTCTTGCCGCAACGCGTTGGAACTCGCCTGCCCCGGGCTATTCTGCGCGAGGCGCCCTTCTTGTTTTCTCTCTCTTGGCCGGTACCGCTCCGGCAACACACTCTCGGCTTTCGTCGATCCACGCCGAGAGCTCCGCCGGAGGATCCTCGGCCTCTAGCAGGATCTTGATCCATCCGTTAGCGCCGACTTCGTAGCCCCGGAGCTTCGCCTGCGCAAGCGAGGTTTGCAGCTTGAGACGCACGACGTACGATTCACCCTTCGGTTTGTGCGAACCGGAGACATCCTTGACAAGTGTGCCGGTGGGCGGTTGACACAAACGAAGGGTAACCGGGGGACAGCGGTTAAGCTGGGGGATGCCCTGGCGAGAGGTGAGCCGCATGGACAGCAAGGTCGAGTTTATCGAAGATTGGCAGGCAAACGACCTGTCATTTTCAGAATTGTGCCGGAAACACGGGATATCGAGGCAGACCGGGTATACGCTGGTGGACCGGTTCCGTGTGGAGGGCTGGGATGGCCTGCAAGAGCGGAGCCGTGCCCCCCACCACAGTCCGGCCGCCATGGAGGAGGGCACGCGTGAGGAGTTGATCGAACTGCGGATGCAGCA
>VFZX01000309.1 GCA_016871015.1 Acidobacteriota bacterium
ATGGGCAGCTCCGTCTATAGTACGGTGGTCGCCGCGAATGGCAACCTGTACATCACCAACCGGAACCAGATCATCTGCGTTTCCGAATCCGGTGGCGCTCCCAAGGCCGCTGCGCCAAAGGCGGCGGCAGCCAAGGGTGCCGCGAAGGCAGCGAAAAAGTAAGCTATGCGCTGGCCGGCGGTGATCCTGTTGGCCGCCGGATCCGCCGGCGCCGCGATTCATCCAGTCCTCACCAAGTACTGCGCGGGCTGCCACAACCAGAAGACCCGCACGGCCAACATCGTCCTGGACGAACAGCGGGAGCCGTTCGACGCCGGACTTTGGGAAGAGGTTCTCACCAAGCTGAAGGCCGGCCAGATGCCTCCCCCCGGCGCCCCGGCGCTCCCCGGAACCGAGCGCGCTGGACTGATCTCCTGGGTCGAGCAGCACCTGAACTCGAATGCATCCGCGCTTCCCCGCGATCCGGGACGGGTGACAGTGCGGCGGTTGAATCGAACGGAGTACAACAATACCGTCCGCGATCTGCTGGGCGCGGTGATCCGGCCGGCGGACGATTTTCCCGCGGACGACTCCGGCTACGGATTTGACAATATAGGCGACGTACTCACGCTCCCTCCCGTGCTCATGGAGCAGTACATGCGCGCCGCCGAGCGCCTGGCCCAGACGGTGATTCCGTTGGGCCCCCCGCCGCGGCCCGCACTCGAAAAGTACGTTGCGGACGTAGTCGAACAATCCCGCCGGGTTGAGGAAGACGACCCAAAGGGATATCCGTTCCGCCCTGGAGCCTTCGAGGTCCGGCATGTTTTTCCCGTGGACGCCGAGTACGAGCTTGTCGTCCGCGTCAAGGACCGGCGCAACACCGAGCGCGTCAACACGCCGGTTGAGATGTTCCTGGATGGGTCAAAGATTGCGGACTTCGTCGTGCAGGACGGCGAATACTCAAAGGGCCATTTCTCCGTCCGGCGTTTCGTGCCCGCGGGCGAGCATGTCCTGTATGCGCAGTTCGCCAACGGACTGGTGAGCCGCGAGCAATGGAACGAAAAGCTGTACGGCAAGGCTCTGTTCGAGGTCGAGAACCGGATGTTCGTCGATGGACTGGATGTCGAAGGTCCTTACGGCTTCGATCCCCGCGCAACCGCCGCTTGGAAACGGATGTTTGTGTGCGCGGATCCGTCGGAGGCCTGCGCGCGTCGGATCCTGTTGGCCCTGTCCCGGCGGGCCTTCCGGCGTGAACCGGAGCCCGCTGAAATCGAGCGTCTCATGAAGCTGACGCGCCTTGCGCGGCAACAGGGTGAACCGTTCGAAGCCGGAATCCGCCTTGCATTGAAGGCATTGCTCGTGTCGCCGCAGTTCCTCTTCCGTATCGAGCAGAGCCCGGCGAGCGGTGTCCGGCCTCTGACATCGGTCGAGCTGGCATCGCGGCTCTCGTATTTCTTGTGGAGCAGCATGCCGGATGATGAGCTGCTTTCTCTGGGCATTTCCGGACAGCTTGCCGGCCGTGAGGCAATGGACGGGCAGGTCCGCAGAATGCTGCGCGATCCCAAGGCTGCCGCGCTCACTTCGGCCTTTGCAGGCCAGTGGCTGCAGCTCCGCAATCTCGACAAGGCACAGCCCGCCCCGGACCGGTTCCCGCTGTTCACTCCCCACCTCCGCGATTCGATGCGCGGCGAAACCGAAGCCTACTTTAACCATGTGATGCGCGAGGACAGAAGCGTCCTCGAGTTCATCGACTCCGATTACAGCTTCCTGAACGCGCGTCTTGCCAAACACTACGGGATCGAGGGAGTCAAGGGCCGCGAGCTTCGCCAGGTGAAGCTGCCGTCGCGCGAGCGCGGCGGTGTTCTGACGCAGGCGGGCATCCTGACCGTGTCTTCCTACCCGACCCGGACTTCGCCTGTCCTGCGCGGCCTCTGGGTGCTTGAGAACTTTCTCGGTGCCGCGCCTCCGCCCCCACCGGCCGGCGTTCCGCGGCTCGAAGACCAGAAGATCGATCTCAGAGCCTCACTGCGGGTCCAGTTGCAACAACACCGTGCCGACCCCGGCTGTGCGGTGTGCCATGTGCGGATGGACGCCATCGGATTCGGACTCGAGGGTTTCGACCCGGTTGGAGCCACGCGAAACGAGGACGCCTCGGGTGAACTGCCCGGTGGACAAAGGTTCGAGGGCGCCGCCGGATTGAAGCAGATTCTCCTGGAGGACCGGGACGCGTTCACCCGCACGTTCACCGAGAAGTTGATGACGTTCGCCCTCGGGCGGGGCACGGAGCGCTATGACCGGGCCGTGATCCGTGAGATTGCACGGGATGCGGCGGCGGACGGGTACCGCTTTTCTGCGGTGGTCCGCGGAATCGTCCACAGTCCGCCGTTTCGACTGCGGCGCGGCGACACCGTGCGGTAGGTTACGGCCCGGCCTCAGAGTCGCGCAGCTTCGCCCGCGTCGCCACGAGTTCGGCTTCAAGCCTTTGCCGTTGGGCCCGCTCTTTCGTCCGCCCGCACGCGCTCATGCTCTGCAAGGAACTCGGCTCGGTCCGCCCGCGACTCCGCAACCTTCGCCCGGTCGGTGTTCAGAGCCATGTGGCTCGCTTGAACGGGTTGTCCACACGTTCGTCCTGATCCACAATCCGGGCGATCTGCTGCCACTCCTCTTCTTCCAGGACGAAATCTTGTTTTGGTGTTTCCGTCAGTACTGGCATAGCCGCCTCGACTCCTATTGAACTCCAGGCACACCACGGTTGCCCGCAGCCTCAAAATCACGTACCTTGATGGATACAAGACGATGCCCGCGCAAAAACACCTCTCCCGCCGCACGCTCCTCCGCGGAACCGGAGCCGCGATCGCGCTTCCGATCCTCGACGCGATGACTCCGGCGCGCTCAAAAGCTGAGGAAGGAGCCGTACGCATGGCGGTGGTCTACGTTCCAAACGGCATCGTCATGGATGGCTGGACCCCGGCGTCCGAAGGCGCCGGTTACACTCTCCCTCCGATCCTCGAGCCCCTCGCCCCGCACCGCGGCAGCATCCTGCTCCTCTCCGGACTCGCGCAGAAGAACGGACTCGCACTCGGCGACGGTCCGGGTGACCACGCCCGCGCGGCGGGCAGCTACCTCACCGGCGTGCACCCCAAAAAGACCGCTGGTGCCGACATCAAAAACGGAATCTCATTCGACCAGATCGCCGCGCAGCACTTGGCCTCCAAGACCCGGTTCGCGTCGCTCGAACTCGGTTGTGAGAAGACGGTGATGGCTGGCAACTGCGACTCGGGCTACAGTTGCGCCTACACGAACAACCTCGCCTGGCGCAGCGAAACCGCGCCGCTTCCCCCGGAAGCTAATCCGCGGCTCGTGTTCGAGCGGCTGTTTGGCGCCGCCGACGGCCCCACGGATCCGGCCTCCCGCGCCCGCCGCAAGCTGTACGACCAGAGCATCCTGGACTTGGTTCGTGAGGACGCCGCCCGTCTCCGCACCGGACTCGGGCGTACGGACCAGCGCAAGCTCGACGAATACCTCCACTCGGTTCGCGAAATCGAGCGGCGCATTCAGTCCGCCGAAAACGCCGAGGCAGACCCCACCATCGGCAAACCGTCCGGAATCCCGGTCGACTATGCCGAGCATGCCCGGCTCATGTTCGACCTTGCCGCGGCTGCGTTTCAGACCGGCCTCAGCCGCGTCGTGACCATCATGATGGGCCGCGAAGGCTCCAACCGGACGTATCGCGAGATCGGTGTTCCCGAAGCCCATCACGGGCTCACCCATCACAAAGGTGATTCGGACAAGATCGCGCGGATAGCGAAGATCAACCGCTACCACGTCGAGCAGCTCGCCTATTTTCTCGGACGCCTCAAGTCGATCGACGACGGCGGCGCGAGCCTGCTCGACCGCTCGATGGTGCTCTACGGATCCGGCATCAGCGACGGCAACCGGCATCAGCACGACGATCTTCCTACACTGATTGCCGGCGGCGCTAACGGCCAGGTCCGAGGGGGCCGCCATGCCGTCTATCCCAAGGGGACACCGGCGACGAACCTGTTCCTTTCCATGCTCCACCGGATGGGTGTCCCCGCCGAAACGGTTGGCGACAGCACAGGAAAGCTGGAACTGACCGGTCTCGCGTAGTCCTCAGTACACGTCAGTCCAAGACCCGATTGTGCCCCCGCTAAAACTCTGATAGCATACCCTGAAGCGAAACTTTCGCTCGTGGTACGGGTTGCCCCACTAGTGGAGCCCCATTGCATCATCGAGGCAATCGTCGAATGACCTTCTGGCGTCCCCTTGCATACCTTGGAATTTTCGTGTGCCTTGCCGCCGCGGAAGACAAGCCGACCCCGGAACAGGTGGAATTCTTTGAACAAAAGATCCGGCCTGTTCTCTCGAAGAACTGCTACATGTGCCACTCGCGGCAGGCCAAGTCCGCGCGTGGCGGACTCGTGGTGGACAACCGCGACTCGATCCGGCAAGGTGGTGAGTCCGGCCACGCGGTGGTCCCGGGCAAGCCCGAGGACAGCCTGCTGCTCAAGGCGATCCGCTACGGCGGAACCACCAAGATGCCGCCGATGGGCAAGCTCTCCGACACCGTGATCGCGGACTTTGAAAAGTGGATCGCCATGGGCGCTCCGGATCCGCGTGCGGGCGCCGCACCGGTGGCCTACGCCAAGGTCGATTTTGACAAGGCGCGCCAATTGTGGCAGTTCAGCCCACCCAAGGCGCATCCGGCTCCGGCCGTCAAGAACAAGGCATGGGCCAAGTCGCCGATCGACAAGTTTGTCCAGGCCAAACAGGAAGCAGCCGGGGTCGCGCCAGTAGCCGACGCGGACCGCCGCACGCTGATCCGCCGCGCTTCGTTCGATCTCACCGGACTGCCACCGTCGCCGGAAGAAGTGGAAGCGTTTGTGAGCGACAAGAGTAAGGATGCGTTCGCCAAGGTGGTCGACCGGATGTTGGAGTCCAAGGCCTACGGCGAGCGTTGGGGCCGCCACTGGCTCGATGTCGCCCGCTACGCCGAGACGATGGGACGCACCCGCAACCAGCCGTTCCCCGTCGCCTGGCGCTATCGCGACTACGTGATCTCGGCGTTTAATCAGGACATGCCGTATGACCGGTTCATCACCGAGCAGTTGGCCGGCGACCTGCTTCCCGCTCCAGACACCGCCGAGCGTGAGCGGCTAACCGTCGCCACCGGATTCCTCGCCCTGGGCGCGCACGACTTGAACGAAATCGACGCGCGGATGTATGAGATGGATGTGATTGATGAGCAGGTTGCCGCGACGTCCAAGAGCTTCCTCGGTCTGACCGTGAACTGCGCACGGTGCCACGATCACAAGTTCGATCCGATTCCCACCCGCGACTACTACGCGATGGCCGGAATCTTCCGCAGCACCGATCTCAAGAACGGACTGCGCCGCCGTCCGCCACTCAACCAGTTGTACTTCTATCCCGAGATGTTGATGCGCCTGGATGGCAAGGAAGCCTGGCCGGGCAAGCCGCCGGAGGAGGTTGCGCAGATCGAGAAGCAATACTCCGAGATGTCGGCGCAAATGGCGAACTACCGCGGCCCCCGGAACCGGCCGGAGGCGCGCGAAATGGCCGTGAAGATCGGAACCATGCCACTGCCGCAGAATCTGGCGATGGGCGTCAAGGAGGCCTCCAAGCCTCAGGACTGCCAGATCAATATCCGCGGCGATGCGCACTCGCTCGGCGACAAGGTGCCGCGCGGCATGCTGCAGGTGCTCACCACTGACGCAAATCCGGCGCCAGCCATCGGCCCGTCGGATAGCGGCCGTATGCAGCTTGCCCAGTGGATCACTTCAAACCAGAATCCTCTCACCGCCCGCGTGATGATGAACCGGACCTGGCAGCACCTGTTCGGGCGCGGTATCGTCGACACCCCGGACAACTTCGGATTAAGCGGATCGAAGGCGACGCATCCCGAGCTTCTGGATTATCTCGCGATCCGTTTCATGGAGCAGGGATGGTCGGTGAAGAAGATGGTCCGTGAGATCATGCTCACCCGGACCTATCAGCTCTCCTCGGCGCACAGTGACCGCAACTGGGAGTCGGAGCCCGACAACAAGCTGCTGTGGCGAGCCAACCGGCGGCGGCTCGAAGCGGAGGCGATCCGTGACTCGATGCTCGCTGTTAGCGGCCAGCTTCAAGCGGCGCCGCCCGAAAGTTCGCCCGTGTACAAGTGGCGGCGGTTCGGCGAGCCCGCCCGCGCCGCGGGACAGATCGAACGCTGGGATATGACGCAGAACTACCGCAGCGTGTACGTTCCGGTGATCCGCAACGCTCCGTCGCGGTTCTTTGAAACTTTCGACTTCCCCGAACCCAGCGAGCCGCGGGGCAAGCGGGACGTCACCACGGTCGCCCCACAGGCGCTGTTCCTGATGAACAGTCCGCTTGTCGAGACGCAGGCGCGTGTGGCTTCCGAGCGGCTGATCGCCAAGACCAAGACCGATGAGGAACGCGTGCGCCGCGTGTTCCAGCAAGTGTTTTCCCGCGACCCGAACAAGACCGAGATCGACCGGACTTTGAAGTTCATCCGTGACACCATGGGTTCGGTCCAGGAAAGTTCGGAGGGACAAAAGCAGCAGGAAGCCTGGACGCGTCTCTACCACGCGTTGTTCGCCAGTGCGGAGTTCCGTTACCGGAGTTAGAATAGGAGCTATCATGACCAGCCGTCGAGACATCTTGAGACTCTCCGCAGCCGGGTTCCCCTACCTGGCCCTCACCGGGATTGCCGCCGAGCAGGCCCGGGCCGCCGCGAAGGCCGGATTCGAGAATCCGCTCGCGCCGAAGAAGCCGCACTACGAGCCGAAGGTGAAGCGCGTCATCATGCTGTTCATGCAGGGCGCGCCCAGCCAGCACGAGACCTTCGACTACAACGAGGAGCTTGTCAAGGCCGCGGGCCAGAAGGTCGAGGGCCAGAATCAGAAGCTGCTCGCCCCAGTGGTCGAATTCACCCGCCACGGTAAGAGCGGACTGCCGATCGCCAACATCTTTCCCCATCTCGCCAAGCACGCCGACGACCTGTGCCTGCTCAACGCGATGCACACCAACTCGCCCGCCCATCCTCAGGCGTCGATCTTCATGCACACCGGCAGTTTCACGTTTGTCCGGCCGTCGATCGGATCCTGGGCGGTTTACGGTCTCGGCACGGAGAACAAGGACCTGCCGGGATTCGTGACCATGAATCCTGTGGGACTAGGCGGCGCTGCGCTGTACGGCTCGGCCTTCCTGCCCGCGTCCTATCAGGGCACGGCGGTCACCATCGCCAAGGGACAGTCACCGATCGAGAACATCGCCAACGCGAAGCTCTCCGCCGAAAGGCAGCGGCGACAGATCGATTTTGTCCAGCAGATGAACCGTGACCTGCTCGCGCAACAGAAGGTGGACAACGAGATCGAAGGCCTGATTGAGTCCTATGAGCTCGCCTTCCGGATGCAAGGCGCGGTGCCGTCACTGCTCGACATCAAGGGCGAGAAACCGGGCACGCTCGCCGCCTACGGCATCAACGACAACCCGACCCGCGATTTCGGTGCTCAGTGCCTGCTGGCGCGGCGGATGGCGGAGGCGGGTGTCCGCTTTATCGAGCTGAACATGGGCGGTTGGGATCAACACGCGGGGCTGAAGGCGCGGATCACGGCCAATGCGACCGCAATCGACAAGCCGGTCTCGGCCCTGATCGCGGACCTCAAGGAACGGGGCATGTTCAACGACACGCTGCTCGTCTGGGGCGGCGAGTTCGGACGTTCGACCATTGAGCAGGGCCCCGGCGGCGATGGCCGCCAACACAACAACCGCGGCTACTCAATGTGGCTCGCGGGCGGGGGAATCAAGGGCGGGATGCGCTATGGCTCATGTGACGTGAGCGGAGGGGCAGTGGAAAACAAGGTCCACCTGCATGACCTGCACGCGACCATCCTGCACCTGTTGGGCCTCGATCATACGCGGCTGACGTTCCGCTACGCGGGACGCGACTTCCGCCTGACCGACGTCCATGGCAACCTGGTGAAGCCAATCCTTTCCTAAACGAGGTGTACGCAATGGCGGCGGGACGGCTGGCCTTGCTGGGCGGCTGTTTCGCCGCCATTGTTTTTGGGCAGCACCAGCACGCGACGGCCCCCACGGGTCCGGCGATCCTGTTTTCCGGGATGGGCACCCACCAGCATCCGATCGCTACTGCGAACCCGCAGGCGCAGCGGTTCTTCACGCAAGGCCTGATCCTGCTCTATGGGTTCAACCGGGAAGAAGCGCTCCGGTCGTTCCGGCAGGCGGCCGAACTGGATCCCAAGTCTCCCATGCCTCACTGGGGAGCGGCGATGGCACTCGGTCCGCACGTCAACGGAGACGGGGATGGCGACGTCGACAGGAAAGCTTCCTGCGAAGAGGCGCGTAAGGCTGCCGCGCTCGCGGCCGGGGCTCCGGCGCACGAACGGGCGTATGTCTCAGCGCTGCTCAAGCGGTGTCCCGCCACCGATCCTCCGGCTGAGCTCGACAACCGCTACGTGGCGGCGATGCGTGGCTTGGCGCGGCAATATCCGGATGACGCCGACGCACAGACTCTGTTCGCCGAGTCTCTCATGATTCCGAACGCCTGGCGCTGGTGGACTCCGGAGGGCCTGCCCAGCGGCGGAACCGCCGAGGCGGTCCGGGTGCTCGAAGAGGTGACGCGGCGGAATCCGGACCATCCCGGCGCGAATCACCTGTTCCTGCACGCCATCGAAATGTCGCCCAGTCCGGAACGTGCGATTCCCGCGGCGCAAAGGCTGATGGGAATCGTGCCTAATGCCGGGCACCTGATCCACATGGCGGGCCACATCTGGCTGCTAACCGGGGACTGGGAGGCTGCCGCCAGCGCCAACGAGCGTGCGGCGGCGGTGGATGAGGCCTATATCAAGCAGGTCGGGGTCCGGCATGGACCTTATCAACTCGGCTACTATCCCCATAATTTGCACTTCATCGTCTACGCGCGGTCGGCTCAAGGGCGGTTCGCCGATGCGGACCAGGCGGCCCGGAAATTGGCCGCGCAGGCCGCTCCTGGCTATGACGCCATGCCGGAGATGATCGAGTACTTCTTGGGAAACCGCTATTTCGTGCTCTACCGGTTCGCGCGCTGGAACGAGATCCTGGCGCTGCCGGCGCCCAACCCCAAGTGGCGGACTTCGAATGGGTTCTGGCGCTGGGCGAGGGCGTCCGCATTGGCGGCTCTCGGGCGGACCGCGGAGGCTCGCGCCGAGCAGAAACGGTTCGAAGAGATCCGCGCCGCCGAGCCGGAGAAAACGCCATGGCTCTACAACACCGTGAAGGCCATCTACGGTGTCGCGGCCCAGGTGCTCGAGGCCCGGCTGGCGTCTTCTCCCGCCGATTCGATCGCAAACTTGCGGAAGGCCGTCGAGCTTCAGGACGCTCTGAGCTACGACGAACCGCCAGCGTGGTTCTACCCGGTCCGGGAGTCTTTGGGCGGCGCGCTGCTGCGTTCCGGCAAACCCGCGGAAGCAGAGGCGGTGTTCCGTGAAGATCTCAAGAAGAACCGCCGCAACGGCCGTTCGCTGTTCGGGCTGCTGGAAAGCCTGAAGGCGCAGGGAAAGACGTTCGAAGCTGGATGGGTGCAGCGCGAGTTCGATGCAGCGTGGCGGCGCGCCGAAATCAAGCTGACCGTGGCCGGACTATAGAGCCTTCTCGAGTGCCTCGATGATGCGCCGCCGGTACTCCATCCACTGGAAGTAATCCGGCGCGAACGTGCGGAGCTGGCGGGCGATGTCGCTCGCCTGGTCCTGGTCACGGGTGACGAATGCTACCGCCTCATCGGTCAGCGTGCGCAGGGTGGGCACCTGCCGGGC
>VFZX01000310.1 GCA_016871015.1 Acidobacteriota bacterium
GGCCACGCCGAGGTATGCGGCCAGGTTCTTCAACGCACCCTGCCGGGCGCGGGCCAGCGCCAACAGGTCATTGCCGCCGTAGAAGTCGACCACTGCGGCCACGCGCCGCTTGCCTTTGCCCGTAGCGCCGCAGTAGGCCACGATCTGGCCACCTGCGGACTCGCCCAGCAGCGCGATCCGGCGCGGATCCACTTTGTACTCCTTGGCGTGCGCCCTGACCCACTCGATCGCGGCGAACGTGTCGTCGGTCGCCGCCGGGAACTGGTGCTTGGGCGCCAGACGGTAGTTGATCGTGAACCAGGTGAACCCGGCCTTCTTGAGCGGCTCGAAGACCGGAGTCACGAACATGCCCTTGTGTCCGTTCACCCAACCGCCGCCGTGGACCACGATCACCGTCGGGAACGGCCCCTTCCCGTCCGGGATCCAGGCGTCGAGCGTCTGCGGCTCGCCCCCCGGGCGGGCGAACTCGATGTCAGTCTTCCAGGTGCCTTGGGCGAAGGAGCAACAGGCAAGAGCCAGCGTCAGTGTCGAGCGGGTGAGCATTCTCGCCAGGCTATCAGAACAGCAGCTTCAAGGCGAACTGGATCTGGCGCGCGGGGAACGTCCCATTGATCTGGCCGAAGGTGTTGCTCGACCGGTTGGAATCCGGCGCGAGGAAGTTGCTCCGGTTAAACAGGTTGAAGAACTCGGCGCGGAACTCGACGTTCATCCCCTCACGCGGAGTCTCAAACCGCTTCTGCAGTCCGATGTCGGTAGCGAAGTAGCCCGGTGCCTGCACAACGTTGCGGCCGACATTGCCGTACGGATTCGCGGTCTCGTTCGCGGCGGCGGTGACCTCGCGCACCGTGTCGCGGTTCAGATAATTGGCCGGATCGCGGTTCGCTTCCGGAATCAGCGGATCGCCCACCACGTTGGCGCGGATGTTGCCGATCGATCCGATCTGAAGCCGTGCCACCGGCGAGTAGATCAAGTTGACCGGAATTCCGCTGTTGGCGGTGGTGGTCTGGCTGATATTCCAACCGCCGAGCACCGCGTTGCCGATGGCCGGCAGCGAGGATCCGAACGACTTGCCCTTGCCGAACGGGACCTCCCAAACGACCGTGAACGTGTTATTCAGCGGCTGGTTGTAGCCCGACGGACCCTTGTAGAGATTCCGCCGCGTGTAGCTCACCCGCGAGTCGTCGCCACCGGCGGTCTCCAGGTGCCCTGAGGCGTTGTCAAGCGCCTTCGACCACACGAACGTGTTCAAGAGCAGGAGCCCCTTGGAGAACCGCCGCTCAATCTTGGTCTGAAGAGCGTTGTAGTTCGAGAATCCAGCCGGGTGGGCAATCTGGATCTGGCCGAAGCCCTGCACTGGCCGGCGCGCGTTGATGGTGAGGCTCTCACCCGGCCCATTGAACCGCGCCTCGTTCAGATCAGACAGGATCACCAGCTTGTTGGCGCGGTTGCCGACGTAGGCAAGATCGAGCACGAAATTGCGGCCGAGCTCCCGCTGGATAGTGAAGTGCCAGTTCAGTGTGTATCCGGTCCGCGTGTCGGCGGGGATATGGTTGGTGCGGGAGGAGAGCGTATTCGCATTCGCCGGATTCAGCAGGTTCGCCGGATAGCCCTCCTGCGTCAGGCGGAAGCAGGTCAGCGGATTCTGATTCGCGGCGCAGCGGCCCTGAGTGGGCAACTGGTCCACGCCCACGCTGATGATTCCGGGCAGATTGTAGGCCAGCAGGTTCTCGCCTCCCAACCGGTTGAAATGGACGTAGCTCGCCCCGACCCCGCCGCGGACCACCGTGCGCGAAGTCAAGTTGTACGCCAGGCCCAGGCGGGGCGCGAAGTTGTTCTTGTCCGGATTCACGAGCGAGCGGTCGTAGATGGATCCGCTCTTGGACTGAATGATGCGCCGCGAGGCAGGATCGAAGTTCGACAACACGTTGTCGCGCTCCCACTGCGGGGTGGCGAACTCGTAGCGCATCCCCAGGTTCAGCGTCAGCTTCGAATTCACCTTGAAGTCGTCCTGGATGTAGCCGAAATACATCCGCTGCCGGTAGTTGACGATCACGGCGTTGCTCAGCGCATAGCGGCTCCTCAGGCCGAACATGAAGTCCGCGAGGTTGTACAGGTTGTTGGTCGAACTCGTCCCGGCCGGTACCGAGAAGCGGCTGCCGTAGTTGTCCTGGCCGTACTTGGGATTGAAGTCGTCGATCGCGGTGTCGATGCCCTGGTGCTCGAATCCGAACTTCAGGCTGTGACGGCCCATCAGGTACGACAGGTTGCCCTTGGGATTGACGACGAAGGGATTCTGAAATTGCGGGTTCGAGGACTGCTGCCCGAACTGCGTGTAGCCTCCCACCGACTGCGCGTAGAGTCCACCCGCGAAGCGCGGGTCGTCCGGCAGCCCGGTGATGCCGTAGGTCTGCGACGCCGCGGGCTGTCCGATGAACACCGGAAGTTTCCCGCCTTCGGTCTGCGAAACACCCATGCGAAACTCGGCAACCATCCGCGGCGACAGCGCGTAGGTGAGCCCGTACGCAGCCTGGTAGTTCAGCACCCGGACGGTGCCATTCGAGTTGCCGCCCGAGGGACCGGGAATCGCCGGCGGCTCGAAGTTGTTCGCCAGGCGATGGCTGTAGCGGAAGAAGAACGTGAGCTTGGAGGACACGTAGTAGTCAAAGCGGACGTCTCCTTTGTCGTTCTGGTCGGTCTGGCGGGGCAGGGCTTCAAAGTTGTTCGCAATGCCGGGCCGGTTGGTGGCGGGAAGGTCGGCCAGCACCCGGCGCGCGAAGGGAGTAATGTCAGCCGCCGGAATCACGCCGTTCGAAAAGGTCTGCCCAGTGATCGGATTCGCGACCGGGATTCCGATGTTGCCCAAGCGCTGCTCGGCGGTGGGCAGTGTCGACAGCGCAAGTGCGCGGCGGACTCGGCGGTAGCCCTCGTAGTCGGCGAAGAAGAACATCTTGTCGCGCCGGATCGGACCGCCAATCGCGCCGCCAAACTGATGCTGCTGCAGAGTCGGCTTCCGGTTCTCACGCGGCTTGAAGAAGCCAACCGCGTTGAGCCGCGTGTTGCGGATGAAGTCCCAGGCTGCGCCGTGGAACTGATTCGTGCCGCTCTTCACCGCGGCGTTGATCACGCCTCCGCCGGCGCGGCCATATTCGGCGCTGAAGCTGTTGGTCTCGATCCGGAACTCCTGCACGGAGTCCGGCGAGATCTGCACGACCTGATTCGAGAAGCCCTGGTTGGAAGTGCCGTAGGCGTTGTTGTCCACCCCGTCGATGATGAAGTTGTTCAACGCGCTGCGCATGCCGTTGATGTTGTAAGAGGCGTCGCGCAGCGATCCCCCGTCAGGCGTGACGTTGAGCGTCGAGCGCCGGACTCCAGGAGCGAGCAGCGCCAAATCGGCGTAGGAGCGGCCATTCAAGGGCAGGTTGACGATCTGCGTCGACTGCATCACATGGCCGCGCGAGCTGGTGTCGGTCTCAAGCAGCTTCGCTTCGCCGGTCACGGTCACCGACTCGGACACCGACGCCACCTGCATCGTCAGGTCGACCCGCTGGCGGCTGCCGACCGCGACGGTGAACTCAGCCGCCGTTGCGCGGGCGAATCCGGACTTCTCAACGGCGAGTGTATATTGCCCTGGACGGACGTTGACGAACTGGAACGTGCCTGTAGAGTCGGTCTCCCGCTCCACGCGGACGCCAGTGCCGCTGCTCGCAAGGGTGACTTTTGCCCCCTCCACGGAGGCTTGAGCGGCGTCGCGAACTGTACCCAGGACGGTGGCGGTTTCGAATTGCGCGGACAGCGTGGCCGCAGCGGCGAGACTCAACAGGATAGAGCGAAGCTTCATTCGCTTAGGATAGCTATTCCACTCTACCCCGCGTTGAGCTGAGGCAGCGGCACGCGGTAGCGGCCCTCGAACACCTCGCCGAACAGTTCGAGCGCTTGGCTGTGAATCCCGCCATTGGACGCGAACAGGTGCTTGCCGTGGACATCCACGGGCTCGCCCTTCATGCCCGAGCAGCGGCCCCCGGCCTCTTCCACCATCAGGATGCCCGCGGCCTGGTCCCAGGGCTTCAGCCCAAACTCCCAGAAACCGTCCAGCCGCCCGCACGCCGTATAGGCGAGGTCAAGGGCGGCCGATCCACCACGCCGCACCCCGTGCGTCACCATGGCTACCTGGTGGAAGAAGTGGACATTGAGGTTCAGATGCCGTTTGAACGCAGGGAAGCCGGTGGCCAGCAGGCTGTCCTCCAGGCGCGGCGCGTCTGATACGCGAATCCGGTGGTTGTTGCAATAGGAACCGGATCCGCGTTCAGCGGCGAACATCTCGTCCCGCAGGGGATCGAAGATGACGCCGGCAATGAGCTGGCCAGACCTCTCGAGCGCAAGGGTCACGTTGAACATCGGAAACCCGTGGGCGAAGTTCGTCGTGCCGTCGAGAGGGTCCACGTACCAGCGGTATTCGGAAGGCTTCTCACCGCCGCCACCTTCTTCCGCGGCGATTGAATGCGAAGGGAAGTAGGACGACAGGCGCTCGACCACGAGCTTCTCCGACGCCTTGTCGGCTTCGGTCACCAGGTCGAAAGCGCCCTTCAATTCGAAGCCGACGCCGCGTTGGAAATAGTTCATCAACACCGCTCCGGCTTCTCGCGCGACGCCGGCCGCGGTCTCCAGGTACGACGCCACTACGCCTTGGCCGTTTCGGCGATGTACTTGATATCGTGCTTGAAGATGAACAGGTTGGGCGCGCCTTCGCGGGTGAGGCGGATGAAGTTGTGATCGTAGTATTCGATGACTCCGGTCACTTCTTCGTTGTCCAGAAGACGGACCCGGACCACCTGGTGCTGATCGATCAACTGGCGAAGGTACTTCACTTCTTCGAACGTCTGTTCCGGCGCCCTGGCCTTACCTTTCTTGGCCTTGTCAACTGCGGGAGGAGGAGGAGGAGGAGGAGGAGGAGGAGGAGACATTACTCTTGATAATAGCCGGTTCGCGTAGAGGCCGTCATCCCCTCCGGCTTCAACTCGACCTTCACGGTGCGGAAGCGGTTACCCGATGGCGGCAGGTTCTTCGGGTAGTATCCGATCAGGTACTGCGTGCGAAGGTCGCGCAGGATCTCCGAAAACGTACGGTCGAGCGACGGGCCGACGGAAGGGAAAAAGGTGCGGCCGCCCGTCGAGTTCGAGAACTGGATGAGGGCGTGCTCGCCGCCGGTGTTGCGCCCGGCGTCGTTCTCGATCGGAACAACGACGATTGAGTAGACCACCGCGTCCGCCCGGTGCAGGGCTCGCATCGTGTAGTGGAAATCCCGGATGCTGGTCGTGTCCCCGCCATCACTGATCGAGATCACCACCTTGCGGCCCTGGCGGTCCTCCAACGCCTCGGCGGCGAAGCACAGGGCGTCGTAGAGCGATGTCCCGGCCTCGGCCTTCAGGCCCCGCACGGCGTCGCGGAAGCGCGCGTGGTTGCGGGTGAAGCCGAACTGGCGCGTCACGTCGTGGTTGAACGTGAAAAACGCGAGCGAGTCCGACGGATTCCCTTCGCGGGTGAGCGCAGCCAGAAACTTCCCGGCAGACTCCGTGGCGTACCGGAGATCCTTAGCGGCAGATCCCGAGGTGTCAAGGATCAGAGCCACGGACAAGGGTTGGGCAGTGTGATGCTCAAACACCGCAACCTCCTGGGCGACACCGCTGTCCACCACCCGGAAGTCCGCCTTTTCAAGCGACCCGACGAGTTGCCCCTGGGCGTTCTTCACTGTGACCAGCAGACGCACCAGCCTCACGTCGACCGAGAAGGTGGCCTCCTGGCCCGCCGCGAGCCAGGCGCATGCGAGCACCGCTACGAGCTTTTGCGGATTACCGAATCGTCCCACTCCCCCTCCACCCATACTTCACCGTCTTCAAAGAACTCCTTTTTCCAGATCGGCACGGTCTTCTTTAACCTGTTGATCCCTTCGAGAGCCGCCTCGAACGCCGGACGCCGGTGGGGCGCTGTCACCACCACGGCGACGCTTGCCTCACCGATTTCCATGTGCCCCAGCCGGTGCAGCATCGCGATGCGGCCGATCGGATGCGCCGCGTGGATCTCGCGGCCGATCTGCGCCATCAGCTTGACCGCCATCGGTTCATAGCACTCGTATTCAAGAAACCGCGTCCGCCTGCCCTTCGTGTTGTTCCTTACAACACCAAGGAAATCGACGACGGCTCCATCCTCTCCGCGAAGCAGCCTGACGGTGGCCGCCTGTGAATCGATCGGCTGCCGGGTCAACGCAAAGAAGTTTCCCGTCTCCGGGTCCGTGATCTCGAACGTGAATCCCGAGCCGCCGCTCACCGGCGGCAGGAAAGCGACCTCGTCCCCGTCCGCGACGGCGGTGTCGCGGGGTGCAAACTCATGGTTGCGCGAGAGCACGATCGAGGAGTCGAATCCCCGTAAAGCCGGGATCCTACTGGCGTACCATTCGAACACGTCCCGGAGGCGTCCGCCCTCGGGGATCTCGATTGAGTCAGCGGATTTTCCGGCAAGGTCCCTGGCCATGCCATAGAAGAGGACGCGAATTCGCACAGAGCTTATCCTAGCAGACGGATGCGCGGCTGCCTGTGTTTCAGCGATGGCGGTACAATCGAAGGATTCAATGACGGGTGAGCCCCACTGCCACGAGGCGCAGATCCGCGTCCGGTACGCCGAAACGGACCAGATGGGTGTCGTCTACCACGCCAACTACCTGGTGTGGATGGAAGTCGGCCGGGTTGAATACTGCCGGTCCATCGGGCTGCGGTACAAGGACATGGAGACCGAGGAGTCGACGCACCTGGCGGTCGCCGAAGCGGGATGCCGCTATCTGGCGCCAGCACTCTACGATGAAGAGGTCGTTGTCAAGACGTGGGTAGGCGAGATCCACTCGCGGATGATCGTGTTCCGCTATGAACTTCGCAACCTGGAAACGGAGAAGGTGCTGGCCACTGGCTTCACGAAGCACGTCTTCGTCGGACGCGATCTGAAGCCGAAAAAACTCCCTCCACGCTATTGGGCCGCCTTCGGCCTCACGCCACAAAGCAAAACTGCGGTGACCATGGGGATCTCCGGAGGGGGCCAGAGGGGAGCACAGCCATGATCAGCCGCAGCTCTTCTAGGATAGAACATGCCGGTGTCGAAAAGGAACTATCTTTAGGTCTTTTGAGTGAACCTTCTCGTTTTAGCCCATCGGGGAAGGCCCAGGGCGGCTCGCTGGCCGAATCAATCCCCCGGAATACGTCGCTGTGGCTGCTTTCGGCCTCCAGAACGCAAGTGGCACTGATTGGGGCAGCTCTGTTGGCACTCACTTTCACGATCGACGTTGCCACCGGACGGGAAGTTTCGGTAGGCGTCCTTTACGTCTTGCCCATTATGGTCTGGGCGGTCGCGTTCAGCGAAGTGGAAGTCATTTTTCTTTCAGTTACTTGCGCCATCCTCCGGATCTACCTGGTGGACACTCTGGGTCCGTTGGACAGCCTGCTCCGGGGACTGCTCAGTCTGGCCGCTTTTGCCGGTTCCGGGCTCTTCGTGGTCCAGCTTGTGAACAACGAGCGTCTGAGCGCTTTCCACCTGCGGGAACTTCAGGCCGAGACCCGGCGCCGGATCGAGACCGAGGAACAGCTCCGGGTGCTCGCCGAAAGCAGCCCCGCCGCAATTTTTACAATTGATGCCGAGGGACGCATGCTGTCGGCCAACGAGGCAACCAGGCGCCTGTTCGGGATCGATCCGGGGTCTTCACTCGAAGGTCTCCAGGTTGACGCCCACTTGCCTCTGCTCGCCGGCGCGGTCCGGATGCCTGCCGACACAAGGGAGTTTCGCACGTCGGCCCAATCGCAGGGCACGCGCGTGAACGGGGATTTGTTTGTTGCCCAGACCTGGTTTTCGACCTATCAGTCTCCCTCCGGGCGCCGGCTGGCAGCGATTGCCGTGGATTGTTCGGATGAAGTGCGGGAACGGGAGGAACAGAACCTCCACCGGCTGCTCGAAAACAACCGGATCATCGCGGGCGCGGTGGCACACGAGATCCGGAACGTGTGCGGCGCCGTGTCAGTGGTCCACTCAAACCTCCAGCGGGTTCCGGAACTGAGAGGAAACGAGGACTTCGCCGCGCTGGGTTCGCTGGTCGAAGCGCTGGAGCGGATCGCTTCGATGGAGCTCGAAGCACGGGTCAAGCACCAAAACTTGCGGGCCGACTTGCGGGAAGTGCTCAACAGCCTGAACGTGGTGATCCGCCCGAACTGGTCTGAGTCGGACGCCAGTCTCCGCTGGGACGTTCCCGAGCACGTGCCTCGGGTGGCCGCCGAACCGTTCGGGCTGCTCCAGGCGTTCCTGAATCTGGCGGAGAACAGTTTGCGGGCTGTCCAGGACTCGGAGGTGAAAGAGCTGAGAGTCAGCCTGTCCCATTCCGGGGGATTCGTGGCCGTATTGTTCGAGGACTCCGGACCCGGAGTGGCCGCGCCCGAACGGCTGTTTGAACCATTCCAACAAGGAGCCAAAATGGCAGGACTGGGCCTGTTCGTGTCGAGAGCGATTCTGCGGAGCTACGGTGGGGATCTGCGCTACGAGCCAGCCGGAGGCCAGTGCCGGTTTACCGTCTACCTGCGCACCGCGGAGGAGCCGCATTCATGATCCGCCTGTTTGTCGTCGACGATCACGCCTTGTTCCGCGAGGGGCTGGTGCGGCTGTTTGAGGGAGAGCAGGATTTTTCCGTGTGCGGCAGCGCCGGGAGCCTGGAGGAAGCCGTTCAACGGCTGCCGGGGACGAATCCCGACGTCCTGCTGCTCGATGTCGACCTTGGCGGAGCCCGCGGTCTCCACCTGCTCGAATCCATGCGGCCGGGACCTTGCAAGGTGCTGGTGGTGACGGCGGGAGTGGGCGACCGCGAAGCAGGCTGGATGATTCGAGCGGGTGCGGCCGGAATCTTCCACAAGCAGCGGCCTCCGGCCGAATTGTGCGCGGCGATCCGGGCAGTGGCCCGCGGCGGCGTTGTGCTGGACGAGCGGTGGGCCCGGCTGCTGGCCGATTCAAGCCCGCCGCGAATGACCGAGCGCGAGGTGCGGATCACGAAGCTGATTCTGCGCGGCGCATCGAACAAAGAGATCGCCGGTGAGATCGGCGCGGCCGAGAGCACGGTAAAAGCGGCGCTCCGCACGCTGTTCGAAAAAATGGGCATCAGTACTCGCAGCCAGCTCGTGAAGGTCGCGTTAGAGCAGTACCAGGACCAGTTAACCTGAATATTTATGTCCCCACAACAAGCAGCCGAGAGCCTCGGCATCAAATTCGAAAAACAGACTCCCGGATATCTGAATCTGTGCGCCCGTTCGGGCAACCTGCTCATCAGCTCAGGCCACGTGAGCAATATGAAGGGCAAGCTCGGAGCCGACCTGTCGACGCAGGAAGGCTACGAAGCGGCCAAGGAGTGCGCGATCAAGATCCTGAACTCGGTGTGGAACGCGCATGGAACGCTCGACGGACTGCGCGTCGTAAAGCTGCTCGGCTGTGTCAACTCGGCGGCGGACTTCATCGAGCAACACCTGGTGGTCAACGGCGCGTCCGACGTGTTTCACAAGGTCTTCGGCAAAGAGGGTGACGGGTTCCACGCCCGCAGCGCCCTCGGATTCGCGTCGCTTCCTACCGGCGTGGCCGTGGAAGTAGAGGCGATCTTCGAGATCAAGGCAAATAGTTGAGGGTGCACGACATAGAAGTGGGAGCTAAGCGGCGCGGCGACCAGCCCAGTAGTCCTCGAACCGGTGGTTGAAGCAGCAGCAGCGCAGAGCCAAGATTGCGTTGGCGTTGCGTACCCTCCAGAACA
>VFZX01000311.1 GCA_016871015.1 Acidobacteriota bacterium
AATTCTCGGACAGGCTCCTAGGGGATCTCCTCGCCACCACAACGTGGTTAGCCGGAATAGTCCTGGCCCTGTCGGCGTGGCAACTAATGCGCTTGGTACCGCAAGTCATGCGCGAGAAAGCTCACGCCGCGCTGCTGTCCGCGGGAATCACTGAGCCGGATGTCCGGTTTGACGGATTGAACGCGACGCTATTTGGAGTTCCCGGAAGCCCGGCGGTAAGCCGCAACGCGATGGAGGTGGTCCGGGCGATCCAAGGGGTTGGTGAAGTGAACGTGCGGATCCAGGAAGGTGCGATTGCTGCCAGCGTCCCGGTGCCCCAGGTAGATTTCCCCGAAATCGAGTTCGAGCCTTCGAGCGCCGTGATCCAGGCCGGGAGCCTCCCCGATCTCGATGCCGCCGCACGGAATCTCCTTCGAGCCCCCGACCTCCGGGTGGAGATACAAGGACACACGGACTCCGTCGGAGATCCCGGCTGGAACCTGGTCTTGAGCCGGGCCCGCGCGGAGTCAGTGCGGAACTACCTCGTGACACGGGGCTAGCCGGCCGCGAGCCGACAACGCGACGCCAGAGGGACGCCGGCGCAACCGGCGAATCGAGTTCGTCCTGCGGAAAGAGCGGTAGTCATGGCGGTACTCTGGGCCTGGCTTCTGTTCTGCCTGGCGCTGGCTTTCTTGCTGGGCTGGCTCATCCGGACGATCCTTGCCAGCAGGAAGCTCGATGAACTCCGTGAGACCATGGACGCCATGCATTCCGAGATCGTGGCCAGGGATGCGCAGGTGCTCACGCTCGGCGGACGGTCCAAAGGATCGGACGAGAAAGCGCAACAGCTCACCCAGGAGATCGAAACCGCCCGCGGTGTTGCGCGGGAACGGGAATCGGAACTCCACCAGATGCGGCTCCGCCACCAGAAGGAGCAGTCAACGGCCAATGCAGGAACCGCGGCTGCCGAACGCCGGGCGGCTGATCTCGCGCAGATGATCGGGTACCGCGAGTCTTTCCAGCGCGGCCAGACCTGGAGAAGCACGCTACGTGGCGCCGAGCTGGCCCGCCGCGCCGCACTCCTGACCGAGGACCGGGACCGCATTGCTGCGGCGCTGGCCGGCCGGGACACTCATCTGGCGCTGGCCTCGGAGCTGTTAGCCAACAAAGACCGCACGATCGAGAAACTCCGGGGCACGTTGGGCCACGTCCTCGAGATGTCGTCCGATCAGGACGCGCGCGAGCGTGAAGTGGCCGAGCTGCGCCAGCGGCTGGTGGGGCGCGACGAAGAAATCGGGAGGCTGAACCGGTTCGTGACCGCGCTCGAGCCGCTGTCGTCCCAACTGGCGGAGGCCGAGCGGGCGCTCACCAATGCCGTCCAAGCGAAGAACGACGAGATCGCGCGACTGTCGAATCAGTGGAAGCAACTCGAGGAAGCGCTTCGTCTCCGGCCGCAGGAAGCGGGCCAGGAATCGAGCGAGGAAGCCGCTTCTGCCCTTGCCGAAAAGGACCGGCAGATCGCGGCCCTGGTGGCTCAGTTCGCTGAGGCGGAGAAGGCGCTCCAGCGCTCGCTCAGCTCGAGCCAAGCCGAAGCCCACAAGCTGACACTCGTGGTGAAGGAGATCGAGGGCTCCCGCCATCCCGTGGCGCCGGCTACCCAGGCCACTGACCCGGAATCCGCTCAGCGCGACATCCACGCCTTGCTCGCATCGCGCCGGATCGAGTTCAACGAAGGGCGTGCCGACCTGCATCCAGCAAGCAGCGACGTGCTGGATTCCGTCGCGGCGATCCTCAACCAGCACCCCGATCTTCCGGTCGAGATCACAGGACATACGGACAGCGTCGGCGAGTTCTGGTCGAATTACGAGCTCAGCCGGTGGAGGGCGCGGGCGGTGAAGGAGTACCTTGTGGACCGTGGGATCGGCCAGGCACAGCTCTCCTGCCATGGCTGCGGGTCAACCCGTCCGATCGGAGACAACGCCACACCCGACGGCCGCCGCGGGAACAACCGGATCGAGCTCCGGGTATGCACTGAATTGATCGCCGCCCGGGGAATCGCCCGGAGCCAGCTTAAAATGGCAGCAGGCGCCTGAGCGCCGCAATGTGATCCATCTCCTCGTCCTGATCCTGCCCCTCGTGTGCGCCGCGGCTGATTTCCGCCCGCCCGCCGGAAACCGCGCGCCGACGCGGCGGCCTGGAGCGACGACGATCCTTCCCGGCGGCCGGATGCTGACTCCCGCGGGGAAACAGTATCCGACGGGTCCGGGGCCATTCGGCATCGCGGTCAGCCCAAGCGGGCGCGTCGTGGTCACTGCCGACGGAGGTCCCAACCGCTACGCGCTCACCGTCGTCGAACGCGAAAAGTCCGGGCCCCGCGTCCGGCATCTCGTCGCCCCGAAGAACAAGCAGGAGGAAGCCGGCAAAGACGAAGAGGACTGGCGCAGTGTCTTCATGGGACTCGCATTCACCGGCGAGTACCAGATCTGGGCGTCGGAGGGCAACTCGGGCCGGGTCCGTTTGATCGATCCGAGGAACGGGAACAGATCTGGCGTCGTCGCGCTCGACGGCGGAGACTTCCGCGACAGCTATTCGGGCGATATCGCCTACGATCCACGCAACCGCATGTTGTACGTACTCGACCAGGCGAACTTCCGGATGGCCGTGATCGATACGTCACGGCGCAAAATTGTGGCATCGGTGCGCGTGGGCAGGCTCCCGTTTTCAATGGCTCTGTCGCCCGATGGCAAACGCGCCTATGTGGCCAACCTCGGAATGTTCGAGTACAAGGCGATTCCGGGAGCCAGCCGTGACCAGGCGAGGGACACAGGGCTTCCGTTCCCGGCGTTTGGATTTCCGTCGCCCGAGGCTGCGGCCGGTGCCCGCCGCGCCACAGGAGCCGGAACGCCCGTGGATGTCGCCGGCCTCGGCGACCCGAACGTGCCGGAATCCAATTCGATTGCAGTGGTCAGTCTGGACAACCCGGAGGAGCCAAAGGTTGTCAAGTTCATCCGCACGGGCCTGCCCTTTGGTCCGCGGTCCTCGGGTGGATCCAGCCCATCCGGAGTCGTCGCCACCGCCAGCCGGATCTTTGTCTCCAACGGCCACAATGACTCGATCACCGTGATCGACGCCAACACGCTGGAAGTGGAAAAGGAGATCCTCTTGCGGATCCCCAAGCTCGAGGCCTTCCGGGGAATCCTCCCGGTGGGTCTTGCCTACGACCCCGCGACCCAGTGGCTGCTGGTTGCCGAAGCCGGGATCAACGCTGCCGGCGTGATCGATGCCGGGACGCTTCAGGTATTGGGACATATTCCCGTAGCTTGGTTTCCGACACGGATCGCGATTCATGAGGGTTTGGCCTGGGTGTCATGCGCCAAAGGCCACGGCACCGGTCCTAATGCGCGCCGCAGCGGACCCGAGCCGGGCAGCTTCCACGGCGAGCGGCGCCGCGGGGCGGTTGTTGCCTTTGCACTACCAGATCTGGCCGAAATCCCGCGTATGACTCAGCTCGTGATGGAGAACAACGGATTCGCTCCCGTCAACGCCGATCCCGCACCCGTGCCGCCGGACATCAATCATGTTGTCGTGATCGTCAAGGAGAATCGCACGTTCGACGAAGTGTTCGGCGACATCGAAACCGCATCGAACGGTCCAGTGGTGGGCGTCCCGGACCTTGCGCGCTTCGGACGCCGCGGAGTCGTTGCAAGCCCGCGTGGAGAGCTTCGGCAGCGGCTGACTCTTCGCAATATCAACATCACGCCGAATCACCACGCCCTCGCCGACCGCTTTTCGTTCAGCGACAATTTCTACGCCGACTCCGAGGTCAGCGTCGATGGCCACCACTGGCTGGTCGGATCGTATCCCAACGCCTGGACCGAGTCGACACTGATGGCCGCCTATGGCGGACGCAAGGATTTCCGGCTGGGCACCGCGCCGGGACGGCTCAGTTTCCCGCAGTCGAACTCCTCCGTGCATCCCGAAGAGCAGCTCGAAGCCGGCGCCATCTGGCATCATCTGGAGCGGCACGGGATTCCTTTCCGCAACTTCGGGTCCGGGTTCGAGCTCGCAGGCGCCGATGAGGGCAAGGGGCTCAAGCCGACGGGTGCGCGATTCCTGACCAACGTACCCATGCCGGACCCGCTGTATCGAAACACGTCGCGCGAATACCCGAACTACAACATGAACATCCCGGATCAATTCCGCGCATCCCAGTTCATCAAGGAGATGGATGAGATGTACGTGAAGCCGGGCAAGCCGATTCCGCGATTCCTCTACATCCATCTTCCGGGCGACCACATCGCCAAGCCCCGGCCTGAGGACGGATATCCATATGAAGCAAGTTTCGTCGCCGACAACGACTATGCGCTCGGACGGATCATCGAGTACCTGTCCAAGCTGCCCGAATGGCGCAGGATGGCGGTCCTGATCACTGAGGATGACGCGCAGGGCGGCATCGACCACATCGACTCCCACCGGACCGTGTTCCTCGCCGTCAGTCCCTACGCGCGCAAGAACCACGTGTCGCGCGTGAACTCCAGTTTCCCCGGACTGCTGCGGACCGCATTCCGGCTACTGGGGATTCCGCCGTTGAATCTCTACGACGCGACAGCCGCGGATCTTGCGGATTGCTTCGGCGGAACACCGGATTTTTCGCCCTACGTGGTCCGGCCCGTGCCGCCGCAGGTGTTCGATCCCGCCAAGGCGCGTGAACCTTTGGATCCCAAGCCCGGCCCCGCGATGGACGATCCACGGGTGCTTCGCGAACAGCACCGCCGTTAGTCCGAGCACTACGAGCCTCCAGGGCGGGAATTGTCGATTTGCACCAGATCCTCTGGTTTCCTTTGCGCCGTAGGCGGCGTGAGCAGCCGCCGTGGCAGCTTTGCCAGGTACGTCAGCCGCTCGACCACCGGCAGCAGGCGCCGGACCGTGGCGCCATGGAAGATCAGACTCCCTGCCACCAGCACCGGGTGGGGAATCGTGGTGCAGCAGCGGGAGCAGATGTCCACCTCGCCGCCGCGCCTGGAGGCGTGCAAACGGCGCATCCGCCGCATCTCCGGCGAGTTGAAGATCCCTTGCAGACTCTCCCGGCTGATGTTGCCCACCGGCTCGCCGCCCAACATGTAGCTCTGGCAGCACGGATACGCATCGCCGTTCCACTTGATGTACATGGGCCCGCGCCACAGGTAGTGGCAGGGATGCTTCCAGTCCTCGGCGGCGTGTCCGCGGGCCGGACTCATCAGGTTGGTCTCGTCTTCCTTGATCCGCACCTGGTCCACACCCGGCACCGAGGACCAGAAGGCGGCGAAGTCCGCCACTTCCGTCGCGTTCCGCTCCATCCGCACCATCTGGACCACCACCTGCGGACCACGTCCCCGCTCCTTCTTCATCCGCGCGAACCGGACGAAATTGTCGCGTACTCTCTCGAACCGCGCGCCCTTGCGGTAGAACTCGAACGATTCCTTCGTCGCCCCGTCAAAGCTCAGCGTGATGTGCGCCAGCCGCGTGTCGAGGATCCGCCGCGCGGCCGGCTCATCGAGCAGCGTGCCATTGGTCGACAGCAGCGTGTGGACATTGTGGCGGCCGCAGTACTCGATCCGGTCAAAAATTTTTGAATCGAGCAGCGGCTCGCCGAGTCCAATCAACATTATGTGTTCGGCGGACTGTCCCGCTTCCGAGACCAGCCTCTCGAACACGGCGTCCGTCATGTCTTCCTTGGGCTGTTTGTAGGTCTCCCGGGGACACATCGGACAATACAGGTTGCACTTGGCCGTGGTTTCCACGATGTGCTCCACCGGCAATGCCCCGACGGCTTCCTTCCCGCGCAAATACCCCCAAAGCAGTTTCGCCCGATTCCAGGCTCGCATGATAACCGACCACGAAAGTAGCAAATCCGGTCCGCCGATGTCCATTTTCCACAACCGTGTGCGGACCTTGAACAACCAGTCCATCCGGCGGGGCGCGCGGTACGTTCTGTACTGGTGCCAGATGAACCGCCGCGCCGACTCCAACCTCGCGCTCGAATTCGCGGTGAAACAGGCCAACGCGCTCAAGCTGCCGGTGCTTGTGTACGAGGCGGTGGACTGCGCCTATCCGTACGCCAATGACCGGATCCATACGTTTTTCCTCGAGGGGGTTCCGGAAATGTCGCGGCGGTTGGCGGCACGCGGCCTCGGATATGTGTTCTACCTGCGCCGTAACCGTCAGAGCCCCAATGATGTACTGTACCGGCTGGCTGGAGACGCGGCCCTGGTGGTGACCGATGACTACCCTGTGTTCGTGACGCGAGTGCAGAACCAGTCCGTCGCGCCCAAGATCGGAGTCCCCTACATCGCGGTCGAGTCGAGCTGCGTGGTTCCCCCCGCCGTGTTCGGCAAGAAGGAGTACGGCGCATACACGCTGAGACCGAAACTCCATCGCGTCCTGAGTGACTACCTCCGCCCTGTATTCCCGATTGAGCCGGTACGGCCGTGGGCAGGAGAGCTTCCGGAGTTCCACACGGAGGTAGCCCCCGGACAGATTCCGGCGATCGCCGCCTCCTGCGAGATCGACCACAGTGTGCCGCCATCCATCTGCTTCAAGGGCGGACGGCTCGCCGCCGAAGGCCGCCTGGCCCACTTTGTCGAGCACAACCTGGCCCGCTATGCTTCGGACCGGAACGAACCCTGCGCCCACGCGACCTCGGACTTGAGCCCTTACCTCCATTTTGGTTGCATCTCCGCGATCGAGGTAGCGCTCGCGGCGCGCGGGGCTCCGGAGTTTCTCGAAGAGCTGATCGTGAGGCGCGAGCTGGCCTTCAACCACGCCTGGCACGCCCCAGTCCCGGATTCGATCGGCAACCTGCCTGATTGGGCGCGCGCCACCCTGGCCAAGCACGCCTCAGATCCACGGGACTTCGTCTACACCCGGGATCAGTTCGAACATGCGGACACGCACGATGAGCTGTGGAACGCTTGCCAGCAGGAAATGCTGCTGCGCGGCAAGATCCACGGATACTACCGCATGTACTGGGGCAAGAAGATCGTCGAGTGGTCAACAGACCCGGAGGAGGCGGTCCGCACCATGGTGCACATCCACGACAAGTACGCACTCGACGGCCGGGATCCGAACACCTACACGAACATCCTCTGGTGCTTGGGACTGCACGACCGGCCCTGGCAGGAGCGGCCCGTGTTCGGCATGGTCCGCTACATGAATCTAGCCGGGATGCGGCGGAAAACCGATGTGGACGCCTATCTTCGTGAGATCCGCTCGCTACAGTCCGGGCAGGATCTTCACGCGCAGCGCTGACGCCGCCGGGCGTTGCCGGTACACCCTGTGTGTCGCGCGCTGGAAGTCCTGTTCGCGCGCCGTGTAGATGTCGACGAACTTCTGGGGATTCCGGTCCACCAGCGGGAACCAGGAACTTTGGACTTGCACCATGATCCGGTGGTCCCGCCGGAACGTGTGGTACACGTCCGGAAGCTCGAACTCAATCTTGTCCGTTTGGCCGGGGTTGAACGGAACCGGCGCGGTGAAGCTGCGGCGGAACCGGCCGCGGAACGGCTCGCCGCGGACCAGAGCCTGATAGCCGCCCATCTTCACCTCGCGGGGGTTCGGCTTGTTGTCGGGATGGTTATCGGGAAAGACGTCCACAAGCTTCACCACGAAGTCCGCGTCGGTTCCCGTGACCGAGACATGCAGCACCGCATTCAGCGGTCCCGCAAGGGTCACATCCTCTTTTAGCGCTTCCGTCTGGTAGGTGAGAACGTCGGGCCGCGAGGTGGCAAAGCGCTGGTCATCGGTCATGTACTCACGCGTCATGCCGATGGCGGTGTAGTCGACGGTAGGCACGGGCTTCGCGGGATCGCTGACATACTCGTCGAACGCCGCGTCCTCGGCTGGCGGATCCCAGGCGAGCTTGCCCTCGGCGCGGAAATAGAGTGTCCGGTCGCGCGCAAGCCGCGGCGGCCAGGCGTCATGCTTGCGCCATTGGTTCCGCCCGGTCTCAAACATGGATGCCGCGGGAAGGTCGAGATCGCCTTTCCCCTTCAGGTAGTGCTCGAAGAACGGCAACTCGATCTTCTCGCGATAGTAGTCCGACGTCTTCGAATTGAAGTGGACGTTGCCCAGGCTCTCTCCGGCGTTCGAATTGCCACCCCACTGGCCGTGATACCAGGGTCCCATCACAAGCCGGTTGTCCGCGCCGGGACTCTGCTTGCCGATTGCCTCGTACACCTTGAGCGCGCCGAACAGGTCCTCGGCGTCGTACCAGCCGCCGACCGTCAGGATCGCAGGCCTCACCGCCTTCAGGTGCGGGCGGATGTTGCGCGCCTGCCAGAACTCGTCGTAGTTGGCGTGGCGCATCATGTCGTTCCAGAACGGGAAATTGTTCTTGAGGAAGCGCTCGTTGGCGTTGGCCAGCGGCCCGATGCGCAGGAAGAACTGATATCCATCGGGAGTCTTGTGGTCGAACGGGGGACCGTCTTCCTTGGAGGGTTCGGGCCTCGGCTTGTCGGCGCGGACGAGGAAGTTGAAGGCATGCGCGAGGAAGAACGCGCCGTTGTGATGGAAGTCGTCGCCGATGAACCAGTCCGCCACCGGCGCTTGCGGAGACGATGCCTTGAGCGACGGATGGCTGTCGATGGCGCCCATCGCGGCGTAGAATCCTGGATAGGAGATGCCCCACATTCCCGCGCGTCCGTTGTTGCCGGGGATGTTCTTCACCAGCCAGTCGAGCGTGTCGTAGGTGTCAGTGGATTCGTCAAATTCGCGCGCGGCCTTCGAGGGCTTGTGCGGACGCACGTGTTCGTACTTGCCTTCGGACGCCCAGCGGCCACGCACGTCCTGGTAGACGAAAATGTAGCCGGACTTGGCGAACCCGGTGTGTGGTCCGAGGCTGTCGCGGTATTGATCCACGCCGTAAGGCCGGAGGCTGTACGGTGTCCGGTTCATGAGGATCGGATAGGTGCGGGAGGTGTCTTTCGGCGTGAAGACGGTGGTGTAGAGCTTCACTCCGTCGCGCATCGGAATCTCGAACTCGTGCTTGGTGTAGTTCGCTTTGATGAACTCCATCCCTTGTCCAAGAGCCATCCCAGTGGCGGTCGCCAGTGCGGCTAAGAATCGCATACAGTCCATGATATTGTGTCTATGTTCAGCACTGCGGAGCTGGCGTTTCAAGAGGGATTATGGAATACGAAGTAGTGGTGAAGGGCATGTTCACGCGGGACCCCCCGGTGCTGCTGAAGCGGATTGCGCGCGGCCGGAAGCTCGGGCTTCCATTGAACGTGGAGTTGGCGCTGGTCCATGGCCGCATTGCGGACCTGTTTTTCAGGACGGGCAAGCGGCGGCTGCTCCACATCGAAGTGCAGACGGCCAATGCCAAGAACATGGCGGTCAGGTCGGGAGTGTATGCGCTGCTGGGCGCGGAGAAGTACGGCGCCGACTTCGTCGACCAAGTGGTGCTCTACATTGGCCGGCGCAAGATGAGGATGCTCGACCGGCTGGACATCGGAGCGGTGAAGGTACGCTTCCGCCTGATCAACGTCAACGAGATCAGCGCGGCCGAGCTGTTGCGGTCACCGAACCCTTCCGACTGGGTGATTGCGATGCTGGGAAAGAACGGGACGAAAGAGTTGAAGACGATCCTGCGGCGGATCCTGGCTCAGCCTGAGGAACTGCGCGGGAGGCTGGTCGCGCAAATGATGGCGTTGTCCGGGGCGGGTTGTCGAAAAGACTGAAAATAGAGGCCTCCTCAGCAAAATCTGTGGGTAGCTGGCGGCTCGGGTAGGCAGCCAAGGTTGTGATAAAGCGAGAGTTCCATGACGCGGTAAGTGCGCAGGCCA
>VFZX01000312.1 GCA_016871015.1 Acidobacteriota bacterium
CAGGATCCTTCTCCGCTTCATCGAGCGCGTCGCCCTTCAACCGCATCACCGCCATCGGAAGGTGCCGGTGCTGCTGTTTGATCTTGCCGCCACGGCCTCTGGCGCGGTCGAAGTTGCGCTCCGACGGCTGCGTCTTGTACTGCACGATGACGTCGATCTCTTCCCCCGGCCTCGGCCGGGGCAGGTCATGACTCCGCTTGGCAAACGCGCCGGAGGCGAGCGTGAGCGCGATGGCGAGGCAGGTTGCCTTGGTCATGCCTCCTACTTAGCACGCCGGGTGCCACGGCATATCCCGTTTGTTTCCAACAGGCCGCGGAACTCATGGCGGACAAATTGTCATCAGCGTCCGGACATTTTGGCAGATCAATCACCTGGGAACGGGATCAGCACGCCATGAGGGCTGGCCTCTCCGTGCAGCGCGGCAAGCTCGCGCGACTCCAGCAGATCGCCGGGTGCTGTCCCGAGGATCCGTGCGCACTCGAGCAGGCAGTGCGCCCACGTGCAGCGGTTCACCATCATCATCCCCGAGGTATCGAGCGTGCCACCCTCATTGCGGTATCCGAGGATCGAGAGCGGCGCGGATCCATGCAATGGGCCAAGCACCCCCCAGATCGCGTGCGGACGCGTATGCGTGAGGACCACTGCTCCGCTGCCTCCAAACGGATAGCTGCGCACCGCGCCCGGCTCGAGCATGTAGAACACCGCGTGCGGAAAATCGCGATCGCACAACCGGCGGGACGCACGCAAGACCTCGCCCAACTGATAGGCGCCCACCGCCGCCAACGCGATCCGTGCTTCGGCACCGCGGTGTCCAGCCCATTCAAGCATCGCCACGCCGTTGGCGGCCAGCAGCGCGGCCTCTCCGGGACTGAACCGGTCCGGCACGCTGTCGGCTTTGGGCGCCACGATGGTCCAGATCTGGCCCCGCGTCTGGTAGAGCGCCCCCATCACCGCGGCGGCGGTGTTGAAGTCAGCCGGGAAGAAGACGCGGGAGAACGGCGCGGGCTCGCCCATCATGGTCTCGGCGAAGCAAGGGTCCTGGTGTGAGTGCTCGTTCTTGCCGTTCTCCCACGTGTGGGATGTCATGACCACGGGGATCGAGATCCACTCCGGAGGGCGGCCTGCGAGCGCGAGATTGCGCGCGAAGATGATCTCCTGCCGCACCGCGCCGTGCATCTTGGGTCCGAACGCTTCATACGAGTGGACCAGATTGATCCCGCCCTTGTTGGCCAGCGCGGCCGAAACCACCGCTTCTTCGTTGAGCGCCGTGATGACGTGTCCATGGACGGATTCGGGCACGCCGGGCTCCGGGTGCGTGACGCGGAACTTGAGTCGGCCGAGAGTCCGGATCAGCCGGTTCGAGCGCATCTCGTCCGGGTTGCCAACGCGTGGACGGAGGTGCGGATTCGCCTCCACCACCGCGGTGAAGACCTCGTCGATCGCGCTCATAGGCGAGGACCGGCTGCCGCCAGCCGCGTCGCGTCCGGGAAGCCCGGCGGGGAGGTTCAAGATGGGACGCCGATGTACCAGCGCGTGATCGCGCTCCTTCGGACGGCCGCTGCGTGCGTGGTTCGCCAGCACCTCAATTGCGTGGCGCAGCTCATCGGGCGGGACCCACAACTTTCGCGCCGCTTCGTTGAACCGCGCCGCTGCGTTGGCATCGGTGTGCGGATTCGCCATCAATGGCAGGTTGTGCGCGAGATTGGTTCCCTCGCCCGGAAATCCCGCACCCTTGGGCGCATGTGCGATTCCGTACGGCAGCCGCACCGGATACTGGATTGCGCCTGAGCCAAGTTTTTCGAGCCGCGACTCCATCTCAAGGATCGCCCAGAGGAATGCCGCCGGATCGCGTCCGTCGAACACGAACGGATCGAATCCGTTCAACTGGAGATGCTTGCGGAACCACTCCGCGCCGCCCTGCTGCGACATCGTGGTCCGCTGATCGATGCGGCGGCCGTTGTTGATCATGATGGGCAGCGCCCATCCTGAGTCCTCCGCGCGCCACCAGCGCGACGCCCAATCCGATCCCCGTTGTTCCTCGAACGCACCGTCGGAAAGGAACACCACCAGCCGCTCGCCGGGCAGAGGCATGTGGACGTACTGAAGCTCCGCGAATCCGAGATAGCCGCCCTCGGACACCCCGCCGCCCGTGTGCGCGTTGACATGGCTGCCGAGCGGAGAATCCGGTTGTCCTGCGGGAGTGAGCAGGCACGAGTAGAAGTCGCGGACGTAGCGCGTGAGTCCTTCGTCGCTGAGCGAGTAGCGCGACTCCTGTTGCGCACCCATGTTGCCGGTGAGCAGGTTCAGCGTGTCAATCGCGGCGACACAGTGGCCCTGCCCCATCAGCCAGGAGCGCGTCAATCCGGAGAGTGCGTTCGCGGCCAGGTATCCGGCATAGGCGGGGACCATGTTCAGAGATCCGCCGGTGTGGCCCTCGGGCCTGGGCTTGAAGTCCCCGGGCGCCAGGGGCCGCCCATCCGTGTACATGCGGCGCGCATAGGTCTCATGCACGACGATCCACATCGCCGCTGAACAGATACGGTCGAGCGCGGGAATCACGGACTCCAGACCGGCGTCCGGACCCAGCCGGGCGGCCAGCGCCTCTAACCGTCTGCGTGTTTCCGCGGTGCGGCGGATTACGCCGTAGCCTTGCATCATCGAGCGTCCTTGCGCATGTCCGTTGCCATCAGCATCGCACGGAAGTTCACCAAGTTGCGGCGCGCCGGTGGGTCTGGCGGCGCAAGCAGTGCGCGAGGAAACTCAGCAGCGGGCCCGCCATGGGGCTTTTGCGGGGAAGCCGAATTGCAAGTGAAATCCACCGGAAGCATGAAGATCCTCATCTGTTACGACGGCTCCCCCTGCGCCCTGGAAGCGATCCACGATCTGGCGTGTGCCGGCCTGCCCACTCACGCGGCGGCGATCTGCGCGTCGGCCGGAACCACCGTGGAAGCGGCCGAAATGGCGGACGCGGCGGCGGCACTGGTACGGCTCGCGTTTCCCTCGTGGTCCGTCCGCTCGCAGCCTCTTACCGGATCTCCGGCCCGGGCGCTCATCGAACTCGCCGACGAGTGGCGTCCCGGCCTGCTCGCCGCCGGGTCCCATGGACGGACGGGCCTCGGAAGATTTCTGCTCGGAAGCGTGTCCCACCGCCTGGCGGCCGAGGCGCGGTGCTCGGTGCGGATCACGCGGAATTGCCGGAATAGCGGCGCTCCCCGTGTGGTGGTCTGCACGGACGGATCGGAAGCCGCGATGGCCGCCGTTCACGAAGTGGCCTCCCGCAACTGGCCCGGTAAGGCTTCGTTCACCGTCGTGTCCGCGCATGACACCGCGAAATGGCCCGCCGAACACGAGCATCCGGCAATGCAGGTGGCGGAGTGGCAGGCGCTCCGCGTAGCACGGGCGGGCGAAGCGGCCGAAGAGGCGGTGCGTGTGCTCCATAACGCCGGACTTGCGGCCTCCGCGGTTACGGGTCCAGGACCCGCGCGGAAGCTGATCTTGAGCCAGGCCAAAGCACTGGATGCGGACTGCATCTTCCTGGGAGCCTCTGGCATCGAGGGACACCACCCGCTCGGAGGCACCGCCAACGCGGTCCTGTTGCATGCCACCTGTACCGTCGAAATCGTGCGGCCGGGATCACAAGCGGCCGAGAATCGATAGCGCGCGCTCTTCGAAGGCCGCCTGCCATTCCGGCGCCACCATGCTGTCGCAATCCTCCTGCGCGAAGCCGGTGTTGTTGCGCTGGGCGGCGGTAGGTGTGTAGTAGATGTAGCCGTTCGTGTATCCGGCGACGAAGGTGAACGAGTCCGCCGCGCGGCGCTTCTTGATGTTCAGACCGATCTCAACTGTCAGCTCACCTGGAAACGTAATCATGCGAAAATCGCCGACCCGCAGCCCCACCACATCCACCTGAAGCGGCGCCGATTTGGCTTCCACCACGCGCGCCAGATGCCTGCGCAGCAGCGCCAGGTTGGTCTGGATCCGGGTGATCCGCTCCATGGCGTCGATGTTGCGGGCATAGCGTTCGAGTTCGGTCTTGTTCACCGCGTCGAGCTTGACCAGCGGATCGCGCCCGGCGGCCCGGTCGTGCAGGTAGCCTTGGCTGTAATAGGACGGGAACTCGGGCGACAGCCTGTGCTGGACCAGAAGTGTCACGAACGTCTTGAAGTTGATGTTGGTAGGCGCCAGCGAATCAACCAGCCGGATCCGTTCGGCTTCGGCGGCCATGATGCGGCGCTCGATGTCCGCGGCCCGCGGCAGCGCCAGTGTCTCGCGGATAATCTTCAGCGGCGCCGCGGCTCTCGTGCGGATCTCCCGCACACCGCGCATCACGCTCAGGCCGAGCAGGTTCCCCAGCGGCTCGGCGTCGTTCGGCTGCAGCACGCCTTTGTAGCGGACCGGATTGATGTCTCCACCGGCGCCTTGAACAAAGAACGCCATCGCGCCGCCCAGGTTCTCTTCGATCACGCGGGAGGCAAATCCGGGATAGTCAGCCGTGTTGCCGCCGCTGGGCACACCCATGATCGGATGGGCGGCGAAGTTGTACAGGACCGAGAAGGGAGATCCATCAAGGCGGTCCAGGCGCAGGAGTCCGATCTCGGGATCCACGGGTCCGGTGGCGGCGGCATCCTCGTCGCGCGGCATGGAGTAGGCGCGGCGCAGGTCAACCTCGCTGCCGTCGTTCATGCGGAGCCGCCGGTTTTCCATGATCCGGGTTTCGGTTCCACGGCCCGCGCCCGCACGGACCGGTGTGAGCTGCCGCAGGGCCTGCTTCACTGTTTCCACGGTGAGGGCGTCCGTGTCCGTGCGAATGATGCTGTGGCAGTGGCTGGCGTTGACGATGACGCTTTCCGGAGCGATGCCCAGTTCGGCGCGGAGCCTGGATCGCACAGTGTCCATGAAGGTGTTGGGGATCCGGCCGATCTCGCCGATCGCCACCGCATCCACCGTAATCAGCACGGCGGTGGCTGCTCCGGAGCGCAGCACGAGCGCCTTGGAATAGGACGGATCGTTCACCGGGCCAGCCGCGTAGTCCGTGATGTCGGACTTGGCGGTGCCGGCCAGGAGTTCGACGGATTGCGGGAAGCAGGGAAGTGAGAGGAGAAGTGCGGCAGCGGCGCGCAGGGTCATGGATCGAGTTTACTGAAGTCGACCGTGATGTCTTCGAGGCCCGGGGCGACTGTTATGGTCCGGCCGCATCGTGTGCTGCGAGCCAGCAGGCAAACGATGGCCCAGTATCGATACCTCATCCGTCGATCCTGCGTGAAGTATACTGCCCATCGGGAGACTTCATGGGACTTTCCTCGTTGCGCCTCGCAATTCCGCTCTGCGTGTTCGCCGTCTCCGCCGGAGCTCAGGAGTTCCGCGGCACGATCCTTGGCCGCGTCACCGACCCCTCCGCCGCGCCCGTTCCCGCCGCCGCGATCGAGGCCGTCAACGTCGATACCGGCGTGTCGATCTCGTCCGCAGCCAACGACCAGGGAAACTACCAGATTCCGTTCCTGGTCCCCGGGAACTACACCGTCCGGGTGGAACACTCGGGATTTAAGCGCGCCGAGCGCACAGGAATCCGCGTCGCCACCAACACGCAAGTGACGCTCGACTTTGCTCTCGAGCTCGGCGCGACGGCTGAAACGGTCACCGTCAACGCCACCGCGCCCCTGCTCAACACCGCGTCAGCAGACCTGGGACAAGTGGTCGAGCGCAACTACCTGCAATCGATCACCGTGAACCTGACCCGCAACGTGCTCAACACCGTGCGCCTTACTCCCGGCGTCACGGGAGGCGGCGCGACCGTCACCGGCAACAACTCCGGCTCGTTCAGCATCTCCGGCGGCGGATCGACCGTGGGCCGCATCGAGTTCCTGGTGGACGGAATCCCAAACACCACGGCGCACAACAACGGCGGCGTCGTGTTCATCCCCTCGATCGACGCGGTGGAAGAGATCAAGGTGCACACTACGATGTTCGACGCACAGTATGGCCACTCGAACGGCGGCGCGATCAACATCACCACGCGTGGCGGCACCAATCAGCTTCATGGCACGTCGTACCTGTACAAGCGCTGGTCCGCCCTCGATGCCAACAGTTGGACCAACAACAGCCGCGGCCAGCGCAAGCCTCCCACGAGCTACTACCAGTTCGGATACCTGGTTGGCGGGCCCGTGATCCTGCCGAAGATCTACAACGGCCGCAACCGCACCTTCTTCTCGACCACCTTCGAGCGGGACCGGGATTCGGTCGAGCTGACGCGGCGCGCGCGCGTCCCTACTCAGGAAGAGCGGGTGGGCGACTTCTCCCAGACCATCAATCGGCGTGGTGGACCGTTCACGCTCTTTGATCCCAGCACGACGACCGTCGCCAACAACCGGGCAACGCGCACGCCGTTCCCCGGCAACCGGATTCCCAGCTCGCGTATCCCGCCGGTAGGCGGCGCATGGCTCAAGCTCTACCCCAATCCCAATGTCGCGATTCCACCTCAGCTTGAGGCGCTCAACTGGATCGGCACCGACGCCACGGTCCTGCCGCAGACGCAGGTGAGCATCCGCGGGGATCACAACCTGAGCGACCGCCAGCGCATGTTCGGGCGGGTCGGAATCCTGCGTCTTTACCAGACCAACGGCGAGTTGATCCGCGGCCAGTACTCGATCGCGCCGGAGGGCACCGGAGGGCTCGCGCGCGCCAATCCACGCCGGTTCTACAACATCGGATTCGACGACACCTACACCTTCTCGCCGAGCTTTCTCGGATCGTTCCGGTACGGGTTTGTCCGCAAGGTGCAGGAGAATTTGCGCGGCGGATTCCGGTACGACCCGGCTCCGCTCAATATCCCGCCAGCGATCACCGGCAACCAGGCAATCCCCGGCTGGCCCACGTTCAACATCGCGGAGAACATGCCGACGCTGGGCAGCAACTACGTCGAGGAGACGAACGACCAGCACTCCGCCATGGCGTCGTTCACCAAGCTCACCGGCAAGCACAGTCTCAAGTGGGGCGTCGACTGGCGCGTGCTGCGGTGGCACCGCAACTCGCCCGGCGACGCCGCAACGGGATCGTTCACCTTCGACACTACATTTACGCGCTCCGATCCGTTCACGCCGACCAGCGCGGACACATCGGGCACCGGCATGGCCTCGATCCTGCTCGGCATTCCGGCAAGCGGGTCGATCGGCTATATCTCGTCGCTGTCGCTGCAGAACCACTATCTGGCCGGGTTCGTGCAGGAAGACTGGAAGGTGAGCCAGCGGCTCACCCTGAATTTCGGACTTCGCTACGAGTTGGAGACGCCCTACACCGAGCGCTTCAACCGGATGAGCTACGGCTTCGACGAGACGGCGCGGTTGCCAGTCACCGTGCCAGGACTCAATTTGGCCGGCGGCATCCGCTTCGCCGGAGTGGACGGAAACTCGCGGCGAGGCGGGCTCATCGACGGGAACAACTTTGGTCCGCGATTTGGGTTCGCGTTCAGCCTGAATCCGAAGACGGTGGTCCGCGGCGGCTATGGGACATTTTTCAGCGGCCAGGCGTTCAACACGGGATTCCTGGCTGATGTCGGGGTGTTCAACGCGACCACTCCGTACGTCGGCACGGTGGACAACGGCGCGACTCCGTTCACGACGCTTGCCAATCCGTTCCCGCAAGGCTTCCGCGGTCCGGTGGGTGCCGCGGCAGGCACCGGCGCGCAGTTGGGAGATGCGATCGCGTTCTTCGACGAGCGGCGCGTGTCGCCCTACAACCAGCAGTGGCAGTTCAGCGTGCAGCGCCAGCTTCCCTCGCAGATCCTGGCGGAAGCGGCCTACGTGGGGATGCTCTCGCTCAAACAGTTTGAGAGCTTTAACTTGAACGAGCGTCCGGATCAGTTTCTTGCGCTGGGAACCGCCGAGAATACGCGGGTCACGAATCCGTTCCTCGGAGTGTTGCCGGCCAATAGCGTGCTGGGCCAGGGCGCGACGATCGTCCAAAGCCGGCTGTGGCCGCGTTTTCCGCAGTTCACCAACGTGACATTGCAGGGCGCCAACACGGGCCGTGCGATCTACCATGCGCTCCAACTCAAAGCGGACAAGCGGATGACGCGCGGACTGAGCGTCCTGTGGAGCTACACGTACTCCAAGCTCATCGACAACGAGACCACGAGCGTCATCAATCCCCGCAAGTACCGGACCGTGTCGAGTCTTGACCAGCGGCACATTATGCGCGTGGCCGCGACCTACGAGTTCCCTTGGAGTTTTGCAGGTTCGGGCGTGAACCGCATCCTGCGCCAGGTGGCGGGAGGATGGGCGGTCAGTGGCTATGCGACGGGGGAGACGGGAGTGCCGCTTGGCGTGACGCATCCCAATGGGCGTCCGGTGCGGCTGCGGAGTCCGGCGCTGAGTGGGCCCGCCGGTGAGCGGCTGGGCGACCGGCTTGACTCTTCGCGGCGGGTGGCGAATCCATACTTCGACATCACTGCATTCGCGCCGTTGGCGTCACAGTACGTGGTGACGCCTGAGGCGGCGCGGTTCGATGAGCTGCGGGCGCCGGGGTCCAAGACGCTGAACGTCTCGCTGTTCAAGACGTTCCCGTTGAATGAGCGGTTCCGGCTGCAGATCCGAATGGAGGCTTCGGGCGTGACCAATTCGCCGAACTTTGGAGCGCCGGGGACGAACATGGCGAGTGTGGCCACGTTCGGTATGATCACGGCGGCCAGCGGGGCGCGGCAGATGCAGGGATCGGCGCGGGTTTATTTTTGAGCCAGGTGTCAGAATTTGAAATTCTCAGTTGCCTCAGGGAATTTTTTCTTGAATTCCCGGAAGACTTCGTGAGGCGAAGACCGGTGCAACACGACATCAAGGTCGACATCAGCATGCTCAAACTTTTCATCGAACACAACCTGTATGCGTGGCAGGGGACCTGTCTCGCGATGGCTGAACACAAGTCCGAACCTCTTGTGCGTCCGATGCGCGCTTCGCTCGCGCGGGCCGAAGACGCCGTTTTCGATGATGTCGCTCTCAATCTTCTGCCGGTCCTCTGGGTTGATCGTGACATGCATCCGCCACCCGGTCTCCGAGCGGATTTTTCCGTCTGGAATGTCGTCGCTGATCTCCGATCCACCAATGACACGGACGGTCTCAACATAACTCGATAGGCCCCGCCCATTGCCGAGGAGGCGCTTCGAAAGCGCATGACTGATCTGGAAGAAGGTGCCCGCTTGATTGTCAGAAAGGCCTGCCCACCGCGTGGAGGCCGAGGAGCCATCGGAGGCCAGTAGCCGTTTTTGCTCCTTGCTCAGATCCTGAAGCCCTGGCATTGCCTTGCTCAAGTGGGCGAGTTCCACCGGAACTACGGGTCCGGACTGCGCCTCAATCTTGAATTTCCCAATGAAGTGGTGGAACCCGTTAATCTCGAATTGCACCACGTAGTTGGCCGGTGCCGCGTCCACCATCAACCGTTTGCTGCCGGGCGCGATGTCCCGCTCATCCCGGATGAGCCCGCCCTGTGAGGATTCCAGAATGAACGTAGCGATCCGATCCAGAATCGGCCGGCCGCTCTGGCTTCTGGGTTCGATACGAATCTTCGGCATGGGTTCGCCTCCTGCGACCGAATGTATCACATCAAGAATCGAAAGACACTAGAGCATTTTCACATTTTATGTACATCTAGCTATGTCCGATATCCGCAACTCCGGCAATAGGCGCGGACTTGTTCTGGGGTGAGATGCTGGAGGGCCTCAGAAAGTGCATGTTCGAGCGCGGCGG
>VFZX01000313.1 GCA_016871015.1 Acidobacteriota bacterium
CACACTGAACCGCTCGGCTGTCTCCTCAACCGTGTCCCCTTCTTGACGCGCCGCAATCACCCGCCTACGCAGGTCAATTCCTAGGGCCCTAGCCATTCTCAGTTGGCGGATTCGCGTGGAGCTTTTTTATTATACGTGAAAATGCTCTAATCTCACCAACCTCCTGCTCGCCCGCGCCGAGGCACGGCGCAGCGAAATGGCCATCCGGCTCTCGCTCGGCGCTGGACGCTCGCGGTTGATCCGGCAGTTGCTCACGGAATGCTTCCTGCTCACGGCGGCAGCCGGCCTTCTGGGTCTGGGTGCGTCGAACGCCTTGCTGCGAACCGGATTCGCTCTTTTGCCGCGAATCGTGCCCTTTGGGCTCACGCAAGAATAAAACTACAGTGCGGGCGAGATGGTGTAGTTCCATTTCGGCAGGACGCGACCGCGCTTGATGCGTAGCTGACGGACTGCATCAGGATCGGCGGAAACGCCGGTGGGATAAGAGCGTCGGTTGAGGAAGGCGGAGACCGAGAGTCCAGCCGCAGTGACCGTGGAGCGGATGAAGCCGAGGATCTTGCGATAGCTGGTGAGGGGTTCGGCGGCCCAGTTTTTTGAGATTTCCGAGAACAGGCGGTGTTCGATGGGATTCCATTTGGAAGCGCCAGTGGGATAGTGTGCGATGGTGACTTGGAGTTGGAACTGGTTGGCGAGTCGAGTTTGGATCTCGGTCTTCCAGACCTTGGAACGAGAGCCGTTGCTGCCGCCGGTGTCGGCGAGAATGAGAATCTTGCGAGCGCCCGGGTAGCGAGGGGAGCCCACGAGCCGCCACCATTGCGCGATGGAGTGAGCGGCAAAGGAGGGCGTGTCGTGGGTAACGCCGATGAAGATGGCTCCGCGATTGGCCAAAACATCGTAGACGCCGTAAGGGATGGCGACACCGGAGGAATCGGAACGGAAGTCGTGATCGAGCACGTCGACCGGAGTGCGGCCCCACTTCACGCCGTCATTCTTGAAGTTGCCAATCAGCTCGCGCTTCTTGGTGTCGACGCTGATGATGGGCTGGCGCTCGCGGCGGAAGCGAGCGCGCAATCCGTTGATGATGCGGAATCGCCGGTCACGATCGGGGCTGGAGTTGGAGGCGATGGATTTACGGTTGGCGCGAAGCGAATAGTCCATTTGCCGGAGCAACCGGGCCACGGTGTTGGCGGAGACTTCGATGCCGTGTTGGCGCAGAAGCGCGGCGATCTTGGCGGGAGTCTTGCGGGCCCACTTGACGCCGGACATGGGGTCGCCCGCCGTGTCGTTGTCGATCAGGATGCGGATGGCGTGAGTCAACTCGGGAGTTTTTTTCCAGAGGCTTGCGCCCGCCGCCGGGTTTCCGGATCCCGGCCGTGGGATCGACATCGTGTTCGAGCAGTTGCTTGCGTCCGCGAGCGACGGTGTGAACATCAATGCCGAGCAGGTTGGCGAGGATGGTGTCGCCACCGCGTCCGAGTTTGAGCGATTCCAGTCCGGCGTAGAGACGGCGCTGGCGTTCATCGAGCAGAGCGGAGAACAGGACGATGGCGGCTTTGACCTGATCGGCGGAGACGTCCAGGTTGGCCGGATCGGGAACAAGAGGCAAGACAGCGGAGTCGCGGCGCAACAAGATCTGGCGGTCTGAGATGGCGGGATCGGCCGAGAAGTAGACGAACCGGCCAGAGATCTGTTGGCGACGGAGGCGTCCCCGGGAGGCGAGGTTGCGCAAGGAGTCCTGAGTCTCGACATGAAGCAGGCGGGAGAGTTCCTCGGCGTGGAAGCCCTTGGGAGAGCCTCGCACGATTGCTTCGGCGGTGGCCAGCAGGTTGCCGTGACGCGAGAAGCAAACGTCGCGGACCTGCCACAGTCCACTGTCGTCGAACTGTGCCGACTCACGCAGGGCGTAATACTGGCCGCAGTGGGAATAGCTGGTGAGGTGACCGAGTTGGGCGAGTTTACGGAAGACGGTGAGAGAAACGGAAGAGCCCAGGGCTCGTTTGAGCTCGGGAAGAGTAGCGATGACGGCGTTGCGGAGGAACTGACGGAGGGTGTTGGCGGAGAAGAGTGGTGTTCGCATAATGTTATAGTTCCGAGTCGAGAGCATGTCTCATTCTGAACTATAACATTATCGGCGCGCTCGTTGGGACTGGCCACAGTCTTCACAGTGCCTATTGCTATTGATCCAAAACAGCATTCGTCACAGCAGTCCTCAAGCGTCGATCACGCGTTTCCTGTTTTTGTTAGGAATACTGATGAATAGTTGTTGTTGCGCGGGCCCTTTGAGGCGCCCATTCCTTGGGTGGATTTGGGAATCAATCACACTGTTTTCCTCTACACGCTCACGTTGTGCGCGCTCACGCGTTCGTTTTTGGACTCGCGCCCGCGCCGGAGGCAACCCGGGGCGGCTCGATCAAGCCCGGTGCTTCACAGAACCCGCTCTTGGGCTCACGGCTCCGGAGCTTGCTGATCGCGGTGCAACTGGCCAGTTGCATGGTTCTGCTTGTCGTCACCGAGAGCCTCCAGAGCTCGATGCCAGTACTCAATGCCTTCCTGGCAATGATGGAGGCACAGCCTGTCATACAGGCCAAGTTCAACCCAGCCGCCTATGGCTATCCCCCGGCTGCGGCCCGCGATTTCCTGGAGCGGGCTCGGGCCCGGGTGCTGTCCCTTCAGGACGTGGAGGACTCCGCGCTCACGCTGACTCCGATGATGAGAACCTTGGGCGGAGGGAAAGGAACGGAGTTGGAAGTCGATGGCCGGCCCGCCAAGACGCCGGGTCCGGGGATGAGCGGAGTCATCTCAGACGGAGGTCTGCGGGTCTTCGGCCTGCGGCTGGCCGCCGTGGTCCTGATCAACGAGGCGATGGCTCGCGACCTGTTTCCGGGCTCCAACGCGGTGGGCCAAAGGATCCGGCTCTGGTCCCAAGGCAATCCCGAACCGTGGTGGGAAGTCATCGGCGTCGTGGCCGAGGCGCCTCTCAGCGAATCCGGCGCCGCGAGCCGCGCCGTGTTCCGTCCTTTCGGGCGGGAGGAGGGCGGGTACCTTCAGGTTCGAACGCGTGGAGACCGGACCGCCGTCATGGTGTCGGTCCAGCGGCTGATTCGCGAAATGGATCCCCGGATTTCGGCAAGTGTCGTCTCGCTCCGGCAGGGCGGCATGTTGGTCGCAGGCGGGACCGTGGTGGGAGGCATTTGCGCGGCCGGCGCTCAGCGCATGCTGGCGGCTGACCTGCGGCTGCTGCCACCGAGTCCGGTCCAGACGTATGTCGCCATCGCGGCATTCCTTGGTGTGGTCGCCCTAGCGGCGATGCTGGCGCCTTCCCTACGGGCGGCACGGGTGAATCCGGTGACGGCGCTGCGGCATGATGGCTGAACGGGATTCGAGTTAGCATAAAGTGGTGCCAAATCACGACCGGCTTTTTAAGGAATTGCTCCGCGTTTTCTTCATTGAGTTCATCACGCTGTTTTGGCCCAAGATCGCCGCCGCCCTTGACAAGAGTTCGATCGAGTTCCTTCAGCAGGAAATCTTCACCGACGTCACCGCAGGCGAGCGCCACGAAGCCGACCTGGTGGTGAAGGCGCGGCTGGAGGGAATCGGCCCGATGGTGTTCCAGGTTGAAGCGCAGGGCAGCCCGCAGATGGTATTTCCCGGACGCATGTTCAGCTATTTCTCCAGGGTTCTCTTCACACACCAGGTGCCCGTGTTTCCGATCGCGCTGCTCACCTATGACTCCCCGCGCGAAAAGGCTTGCGACTATTACGAGGTCAAGATCGGCGACCACTCCGTGCTGCGGTTCAAATTCGAGACCGTACAGTTGAACCGGCTGGACTGGCGTGACTACGTGGGCTGCGGCAATCCGGCGGCGTACGCCTTGATGTCGAAGATGTGCATGAAGCCGGACGAGCGCAAGCTGGTAAAGTTAGAGTGTCTGCGGTCCACGCTGGCGCTTGGGTTGGATGCGGCGAGGACCGAGTTGATCGCAGGCTTCGTGAACACATACCTCCGGTTGAAGCCGGAAGAGGAGCAATGGGTTGTGGAAGAGTTGAAGACTTCGAATCCAGATCAGCCACTGTTTTGGACCTACTGGCACGAGCTGGGGCTTGAGAAAGGGCGCGGACAGGGAATGGCCGCCATCGCCGAACTGGCTTTGAAGCGGCGTTTGGGCGACTTGCCGGAGTCCACCCTCAGCCGGATACGCTCCCTGTCGCCCGAGCAGATCGTCGAACTGACCGAGTGTGCACGCGATCTCTCCACTCCGGCCAGCCTCGATCAGTGGCTCGCCCAACACGCGGTCGCGCAATGACCCGGCAGGCGCGGTCCACACGGGCCGTGCAAGAGTTGAAGATTTCGAATCCGGATCAGCCGCTGTTTTGGACCTATTGGCACGAGCAGGGGCTTGCGCGAGGGCTTGAGCAGGGACTTGAGCAAGGGCTTGAGCAAGGCCGCGGACAAGGAATGGCCGCCATCGCCGAACTGGCCCTGAAGCGGCGGTTGGGCGACCTGCCAGAGTCCACCCTCAGCCGGATCCGTTCGCTGTCGCCCGAGCAGATCGTCGACCTCACCGAGTGCGCGCGCGATCTCTCTACCCCAACAGTCGTCGATGAGTGGCTCGCCCGGTATGTGACCGCGGAGTGACGCCGCTCAACACCGTACCGGCATCGTGCGCACCCGCCGGATTCAGATTCATCGGAAGCGGTTGTGACTCTGATCTTTCGTCGCTATCGTGGCGCACCGGAACCGAGCCTTTGCTTGTAGGCATCCCGTGCCCGGTCGGCATCTGGCTTGCGTCCTACCGCCTGGTAGGCTCGCGACAACGCGAGCAGGACAGACGGATCCACAGTCTGTGCCGCCTCCAAATGAGGAATGGCGCCCTCCGGATCCGACACCTCAACAAGCGCTTTGCCTAGCTCACCCCGGGCGGGCAGCAACCCGGGATTCAGCTCCACAGCGCGCCGCAGATAGGGCAGCCCGGCCTCCGGGCCCTCCAGGCGGGCCAACGTATCGCCGAACTCGAAATTGAACCCGGCGTCCCGAGTGAGATCTGCCGCCAACGGCTCCAAATGGCGTTTCGCATCCGGGTACTTGCGCGCCAGCCAATAGCTCCTGCCCGCCAGCCGCGCCACCACCGGACTCTTGCGCGTGGTTCCCAGTGCCGACTCGTAGGTCCTCGCCGCCTGATCATGCCGCCCGCATCCGGACAACGCGTCGGCGAGTTCCACCACCGAGCGGTCGTTGTTCCACTTGCGCGCCGACTCAAGCAGCGGAACGGCATCGCACGCCTGCTTCGACTTGAGCCGGGCCACGCCAGCGATCAGATGCGCGGGTCCAGGCGCGGGCTGAGCCTTCAGAAACGCGTCCAGCTCCGGGATGGCTTCGCCGTAGCGCTGTGCGGAATAGAGTGCGAGCCCCAGGTTCATCCTCCACATTGGTTGGTTCGGCTCAAGCCGCGCCAGCAGCCGGTAGATTTCGGCCGCTTGTTCGTAACGCCCGGCGCGCATGGCGTCAGCGCCCCGCCTCGAGTAGTCCCCCGCATCCTGTGCCACCGCGGCTGCCACCACCAGCGTCTGATTTGCCTTCACGCCGGACATGCGCTTCGACCCGCCGCCCGGCCAAAACACTTCCACGTCCGCCGTGGTTCTCGTCCCCAGTCCGAAATGCATCGGACACGCACAGGATGACCCATAGCCCACCGCGCTCGAGTCTTGGCGCCACTGTCCATCGACGCGGACCCGCGCCCCGCTGGCTGGCGGTGTAATCCGGAGCCAGTTTCCCGGGCATGGATTCCTGAGCACGCGCGCCTGGGCGTTAAGCGCAGTGGCCACCAGGTCGAGGCAGCCGTCGACGTCCAGGTCCACCGCCACCAGTCCGCGGAACATCTCCCGCGCCGCACCCAGTGATCCGCCATCGGTGAACTGTTTGCCTTCGAGATTCCGGAACCAAGACAAAGGCTCGCGCGCCGACTCCCCGCGCGGGCCGGATGCCGAGAGAGCGTCGCTGCGCGCCACCGCCAGGTCGCTCCAACCGTCGTTGTCGAGATCAGCGAACACGATTCCCCAGCCCGACATGGGACGTGTCAGAAGCGCAAGCCTGGTCTTGAGCGTCGTCTCGGCGAACTCGGCGCCCAGGTTGCGGTACAGGGGAAACGTCTCGTCGCGAAGCGCCGTGTAAACCAGATCGGGCCGCCCGTCGCCGTCATAATCCTGCGCGTCGGCGCCCATTGATGATGGGGGGTTCCCGCTCGCCGGAGCCGCGACTCCCCGCTCGAATGCCTGCTCGGCAAAGCGGCCGCCGCCTAGATTGTGAAAATAGAAGTTGAACACGCGATCGTTGGTGACAAAGACGTCGGGACGGCCGTCAAGGTCGAAATCCGCGACGGCGGCCGCCATGCCTTTTCCCTTGTGCGCGGCGATTCCCGATGCCTCGGAAACATCGGTGAAGGTGCCGTCGCCGTTGTTGTGGAACAGGGCGTTGGACTCGGGCTCGAAGTGGCGGGGATGGCAAAAGTCGGGCTTGCCATCAACCGTGCATTCGGGCTCGTTGGCCGGATCCCACTTCACGTAGTTGACGATGAACAGGTCGAGGGCGCCGTCGGTGTCGTAATCGAGCCACGCGGCGCCCACCGCCCAACGTCCCCTGTTGTCGATGCGCGACGGCTGCGTCACGTCCTTGAACACCCCGCCCTCATTTCGATAGAGCGTCACGCCGCGCAGTCCGCATACCAGCAAATCCACCCGTCCGTCGGCGTCATAGTCACCGGCAGCAGCCGCGAAGTCGTAGCCTGAGCCCGAAAGGCCTGCTGCCACGGTGCGGTCCTCGAACCGGAGCTTGCCGAGATTCCGCAGCAAGCGGTTCGGGTACTTCGTTCCGGCGGGGAGCTTGGCGCCGTTCGGAAAGAACAGGTCGAGCACACCGTCGCCGTCGGAGTCGAACACCGCGATGCCGCCTGGCATGGTCGCGGGGAGCCGTTTGCGTGTCTCCTCGCCGTTGGACAGCGTAAACGGCAGCGGTATTGTCTGCCAAGCGGCCAGGAGAACCGGCAAAAGAAGGTGCATCATCCTCTTGTGAGCGGTAGAATCACCCCATGGTATACCGCATTGCCGCCGCCGGTGCGCTCTTGGCCGCCGTTGCCGCCGCTCAAGCTCCTTCGACTGACGTTCTCAAGCAAGCCGCCCAAGAGATGGTCGAGGCACGCCGGACCTTTACCCAGCAGATGGTCGACTCCATTTTCAGCTTTTCCGACCTCGGCTACCAGGAGTTCGAGACTTCCGGCTACGTGACGGGACTCCTCGAACGGGAGGGGTTCCGGATCACGCGTGGGGTGGCTGGAATGCCGACCGCGTTCGTCGCCGAATGGGGTTCCGGAAAGCCCGTCATCGGGCTCATGGCTGACATCGACGGGCTCCCTGAGACCTCCCAGAAACCGGGCGTCGCCTTCCGCGCCCCGCTCATCCCCAACGGACCCGGGCACGGCGAGGGCCACAACGCCGGGCAAGCGGTGAACGTCACTGCCGCGATCGTGGTCCGGCAGTTGATGGAGCGCCACAAGATCCCCGGCACATTGCGCGTCTATCCCGGTGTTGCCGAGGAACTGCTCGGCAGCCGGACGTATATGGTCAACGCAGGCCTGTTCAAAGACCTGGACATCATGCTGTCGAGCCACATCAGCACTGACTTCTCGACCGGCCATGGATTCCCCACGGGTTCCGGCCTGGTGTCGACGCAATACAGCTTCCACGGCCGTAGCGCGCATGGCGCAGGGTCTCCGTGGATGGGCCGCAGCGCGCTCGACGCGGTGGAGCTCATGAATACCGGTTGGAACTTCCGCCGCGAGCATCTCCGTCCCGAACACCGGTCCCACTATGTGATCGTGCACGGCGGTGACCAGCCGAACGTGGTTCCTCCGGAGGCGACCGTGTGGTACTTCTTCCGCGAGTGGGACTACGCCCGGCTGAACGAGCTCCATGCGGTCGGGACCAAGATCGCGAAGGCCGCCGCCGACATGACCGACACCACGATGACCGAGCGTGTCCTGGGCGCCACTTGGCCCGGGCATTTCAACAAACCAGTGGCCGAGGCGCTCTACTCCAACATCAAGGTGGTCGGGATGCCCCAATGGTCGGCCGAGGACGAGAAGCTCGCGCGCGGCGCGCAGGAGATGATGAAGTCGAAGGTCGAGGGCTTAAAGACGAAGATCGGAGAGTTGGGCGCGGCGACCCCGTCGCGGACAGGAGGCGGGGGGTCGGACGACATTTCCGAAGTGTCGTGGAATCTCCCTACGGTAGTCCTGAGGTATCCCGGAAATATTCCTGGGATGGTGGGACACCACTGGTCGAGCGGGATAGCGATGGCAACCCCAATTGCGCACAAAGGTGCGACAGTGGGGGCAAAGGCGCATGCGATGACGCTGATCGACCTCTTCACCAAGCCGGAGCTGGTGAAAGCGGCAAAGGACTACTTCGCCCAGCAGACAAAAGAGACACAATGGAAATCGTTGATTCCGTTGGACGCCAAGCCTCCCATCCATTTGAATCGGGACAAGATGGAGCGGTTCGGGCCTGAGCTGAAGAAGCTGCGCTACGACCCTTCGCGCTACAAGAGCTACCTGGAGCAGCTGGGGATACAATACCCCACACTACAGCCCTAGGGGGATGTGGCCGATAAAAAAAAAGATCCACATCTAGTGAGAACAATTGCGGTCTAAACGCACTCTATTAGTGAGTGGTATTGACGCGCGTATTTTTACGTGTCCCTACAACTGCAACCTGTAGGATTTCGTCCCATCCACCGATAGACCAACCAGGAGGGCGGCCCCCTCCTGCGATAGGAATCAACTATGAGTGTGCTCAGACCGAGGACCCGGCTCGTGAACTTCCGGCTCAGCGAAGATGAATTCGAGCGATTGAAGGCATCTTGCGCTTTGCATGGTTCGCGAAGCATTTCTGATTTCGCCCGCAGCTCCGTCCTGGACCGGATGGAAGCGGCCCCGACCGGCAGCCAGTTCGGTGGACAAGGGCGATTGTTGCATTTGGATCATAAGGTGGCGGAACTGGAGATGAGAGTCACCCAGATCGCGCAAGTTCTGACACCGGCTCCACCTCCGCTACTGTACGAAGCCGCGCGCTCGGCGGCTGGAGGAGGCTAACCGAATCCCATGGCGGTGGCAACCCACGCGGCACGAGCAGGGTCCAGGCTGCCGGAGCTCCCGGCGGAGACGGTTTCCCTCCTTTCCCGGATTCCGCTGGTCCTGGCAGCTTGTACCCTTGCCGCGGTTGCACTTGGATTCCTGTCGGCGGACGCGCGGCGGCACTCGGAGGCCGCTGTGCATCTCCGGCTGGATCCGCCGCCTGGCATCCCAGCCGACCGCTACGCGCGGGACCAAGTGCGTTGGGTGATGTCGGCCGCCGTGCTCGCGGCGGCAGCAAGTTCTGAGAAGGTAGCGTTTGAGGCGTTGCGCAGGAACGTGCGGGCAGACCTCATTCCCGGAACCGGCCAGATCCGGATCAGTTGTTCGTTCGGTGATCCGGATTTGGCGTTGCGGCTAGGCGCAATACTGTTCACTTAAGAACATTTTTGTGATATCCTGTTTTAGGGCGATTGCCTCCACAAGGAGGCGATCGCATGACAATCACAGCCGTCGAGTCTTCCACACTCGCAGCGGT
>VFZX01000314.1 GCA_016871015.1 Acidobacteriota bacterium
CTGCGTCTTCCGGCTCACCCAGCGGGTGAACCCCTCGCGGATCCAAAACTTCGCTCATTCCGCCAGTGTCGGCCATCTTCCGCCACCCGCGCTCGTTTCAACTGCCTGATCTAGGATGATGCACTGGATTCCCTACCCGGGCGTGTGGGTCACGTGGGTGCTGGTCAGCCTGGGTGCGCCGTTCTGGCTGGAGTTGATCCGGAAACTGCTTGGATTCCGGAATCTAATCGGAAGCAAGGAAGAGCAAGCGCGCGCGAATCGCGCGGCTACTGCCGGCAAACCTACCGGTTCCTAGCGAAGACCTCGGCCAGCGCTGTCTTCTCGCGGGCGGTGCGCTGTTCCATGCCGGGTTCCAGCGCGCCGCGTACGGCTTTGTCGCGGGCAAGCTCGATCAGGAAAGGCTGCGCGATCCCGTTGTACGCCGACGAGTTCAGCGTGTTGACGAGGTACTGGAGGGGACTCGTCTCATTGAGATCGATCTTGCCCAGGCGCACCAGCGCGAAGGCCTGGGCGAGGCGTGGACGCATCTGCGTTTCCGTATCGAATGCCTGCTGAAGGCGTGCAAGGTCCTGCTTGTTGCCGAGGCGTCCGAGACCCTCAGCGGCGCCAGCGCGCAGATCGCCGTCCTTGTCGGCGAAGTGCGCGTCGAACAACGCCCGGTTGGACTCGTCCGGGATCATCGCGATGGCCTCGAGAGCGGTCGCGCGCACCTTGGCGCTTCTGGTGTTCTCCATCGCCCGGCGGAGCGGGCCGGCTGCTGACCTCTCGCGCAAGACAGCAGCGACACCGATCGCCGTGATCTGGACCTTCTCGTTCAAATCGTTAATGAGCGGGTTGGCCAGCGGCGCGACGCTCGGGTCTCCGATCTTCTCGATCGCGGTCAGGGACTCGAGGATCAACTGGGTGTCGCGAGCACTGAGCGCAGCGCCCAGGTTCTGGGCCGCGGGACGGGCCCGGAGGATTCCAGCAGCCCGGGCGGCGTTGGCGCGCACTTCCGGCCAAGTTCCGTTTTTTACCAGGTGCGCGACGGCCTCCTGCGCTTTGGGATCGACTTTAACGCCAGGGTCGATCACCAGGCCGTTGTCGTCGGAGAAGCGCCCTTTGATTCCAGCGCCAGCACGCTTGAGACTGGCGGCGAATCCGGACTTGTAGTAGCCGGGCACGTAGAGGTTCACGAGTCCATCGGTGGCGCGGGCCTGGACTTCCGAGTCTTTGTCCGCGCAGGCGAGCACCAGGGCATCGAGTGTCGGCGGACCACCGATTTCGATCAGGGCTTTGACCGCCTCGCTGCGGACCTGGCCGTCCGGATCGTTGCGCAGGTAATTGTCCAAAGCGGGAATGGAGGCCGCGCCCTGGCGGGGCGAATTGCGGATCCAGCGGATGCGGTCTTTGGCGCTGGCCGCGGGTTCCTCGGCGGGAAGGAATCCGGCCGCGGCAAGAAGGATGAGAAATGTTCGCGCCATCACCTTCAGCTTAGCGCGCCGCGCGGCCAAGCCAGCGGATCCGGAAGTTGGTGGACCGCCCGTTGCCTCCATGGAACTGCAGGTAGCGGGGAGATCCGATGATATTGTTGACGGTATCCGGGTTCACCCGGTTGGTCAGGTTGTTCGCGCCGAAGCGGAGCGCCCACATGTGACGCCGGAATTCGAAGCGCCGCTCGAGATGCAGGTTCGCCTCAAAGTAGGTGGGGAACCGGCGTGCATTCACGGGCCCGTCGATCTCGCCAATCTGGTTGCGGACGCTGAACGGGAATCCGGAGCGGCCATCCAGCAGGAACGCCACCGCCCAGTTCTTGCGCGGCAGCGGCAGGTATCCCCAGCTCACCAGGCGGTGTGGACTGTCCCAGGGCATGGGCCCCGAGTTGCTCACGGCGGTGAGCGGGTCGTCGGCGTTCACGTCCACCACGGCGTTTGAAAGCGCGCGCGAGAAGGTGTAGCTGGTCATCCACTGGTATTGTTTGCGCAGGATCTGGCGGAGGGTGACTGAATAAGACCGGAAGCTGTCGCGGCGGAGATTCGTCAGGTCGAACACAGCGTCGAGTGCGCTGGCGCCTGCTCCCCGCACCCAGTCCGGGACCGGACCCAAGGTGCTATCGTTCGAGTTGACATAGGTGAACCCACGGCCACCGCGACGCTGCAAATAGTCCGCGCGGACCGAGATTCCTGCCCCCCAGTGGTGTTCGACGCCAGCGCTTAGGCCATCGTAGTGAGGACGGGGACGGTGGTTCGCCCCGATCGTGAACAGAGAAAGGCCAGGCCCGCGGTTGATCCGCCCGTCCGGGAAGAAATGGGTCGTAAGCCAGTATTGGTCCATCGGGCGGGTGAACAGGAGGAGGCTCGTGGCATCAAACGTCCGCGAGATGCCGCCGTAGACCTTGGTGTTGCGTTTTCCAGGCGACCAGGCCAATCCGAGCCGCGGGGAAGGACTGAAACTCCGGACCAGCGTATCCCAGTCGGCGCGGAGTCCGGCTTCGACGAGCAAGGACGGGATCACGCGCCAGGAGTCCTGCACATACCATGCGGATTCGAAGTTGCGCCGGGCGAACCGGCCGGATCCGTGGAATTCGGTGTGGTAGAGGCGCGTACCGCTTCCGTCGAGTTGGCCGTAGCCGGTGCGGCGGACATCCTGCTCGTAACGGACCCGGTTCAGATCCGTGCCCACTCTGACCTGATGCGATCCGGCACGGGTGAAGCCGGGGAGAAACGCGTTTACCAGGATCTGGTCACGTGAAGCCCCACGCACCGCGTCGGCGAAGTGATTGCCCCGTTTTCCAAACGGTGTGAACACGAGGGGCTCGCTGCCCTGCGGGACCTCACGTCCGAAGGTGCGGTTGGCGGCGAAGCCCACTTCCAGCAGCGCGCCCCGGGACAGGTAGATCTGGTCCTTGGCGTGGAAGAACCACTGCCGCGAGCGGCGGTCAATCGTGGTTTCCCAGGGGTCGAGCGCGCTTAACCCCGTACGCGCCGCCGACCATTGGCTCCAAAGCAGACCAGTGTGAAGAATATGGCGCGGCGACAAGTTCACCTGAGTGCTCAACATGTTGCTGCCGCGGTGGCTGACGGAGCGGTCGTCGCCTTTGGGCAGGTCGCGGATGATGGTCTTGGTGTAGATGATGTCGGTGGAGTTGGAAAACCAGGCGCGTCCGCGGGCGATGGGTCCCGAAACACCGAAACGGGGAGTCCAATCGGTGAGCGTCCAGCCCTTGCGGTTCTCGAATCCGGGGACGAAATTGGTGGCCGAGGGGCGGAAGCGGTCGTCTCCGGTGTGAGTCCGGATGGCAAGGACGCCCGCGGATCCCTTGCCGAATTCGGCGGGCAGATTGCCGCTGCTGATCTCGGCGCTCTGCACCGCCTCGACGCTGAAGCGCGTGTCGAAGCGGCCGCTAAGAGGATCGTTCAGGTTGAATCCGTTGAGCGTGTAGAGCGTCTGCTCCTCGGATCCACCCTGGAGATGCAGGCCGCCGCGATGGTCGCGGATCATGCCGGGGATGATGCGGAGCGCCGAGCGGAAGTCGTTGGTGTTCGGGTAGGGGACGTTCAGGATCTCCGGGGAGCCCACCGAACGCTTGACCGCCGTGGTCTCCATGTCGATGGTGTCGGGCGTCGAGGTGACTTCGAGCGACTGAATGAGCTCGCGAACCGGATCGAGCGGTATGATCAGCCCGGCGCCGGTCGCGATTTCGCGCTTGATGGGGAAGAACCCGGGATGCTCGACGGACAACTGATACTTGCCCGCCGCGGGAAGCGTCAGTGAGAACTCGCCAGAAATATCCGAAACTGCCGTCCAGGGTCCCCCGGGCTGGCCATCCAGGACGACTCTCGCGCTGGCCACCGGCGTGCGGGTGGTAGACTGCACCACTCCGCTGAGTTGGACTTCAGCGGCGGCGATTGGCGTTAGGAGCGTTGCTGCTCCCATCAATAAGCCGCGGAACATCCCCGTTGCCCTCTCTGCCCTTATTATCAGGTGCGGCGCGGCGGTTGGCAACCGATCAATAGATGCGAGATCCTATTGCTTTGTGGCGGATGTCAACAGATCCTGATAGGCCCGCCGTGCCGCCGCGACCCGCTCCCGCATGGGCCCGGCCCCGCGCCGCAGGCTCTCCGGACCGTCCCAATTGCCCTGCCGTCCCGTGGGAACTCCCTGGGCGATCAGAAGCTCCACATCGTCAAGCTGTCTCATCCGCCGTTCGACCAGCGCGGGAACTGCCGCTTTGTTCCAGGTCCGGCCGCCATTCACCTTCACGTAGACCGGCGTAGTGTGGGCGCCAGCGCAACGGGCGGCGATCCACATGCTCTGTTGAGCCGTGGTCGAATACGACGCCGACAACTCGGCGGAGCCTTGGGCTGAAGCCACGGTCCCGCCCAGGACGAGAATCTCCAGGTTGCGCGGCGGCACCATCTTGCCCATGGCACGGGCGCGGACCTCGATCCGCTCGCCGCGCTTCGCGTTGATTTCGGATCCGGGAATCTGTCCGTTGACGGTAAGCTCCAGTATGGGACCGGTGCTCACGAACGTGTGGCCCTTACGGAAGGCATCCATCCAGCGGTCCGGGTCAAACGGCCCGCCGGTGTAGGCGTAGACACGCGAAGTTCCGATCGAGTGGCCCCAGGGAACATCGCTGCCCGCCGAGGCGATCAGCCGGTAGCCGAGATTCAGGAACTCGTGGTAGAGCTCGCTGTCGATTTCGCCGAACTCCGACATCTCGACGAACTCCACACCGCCGAACGGGACCTGCAGCGTCGCATCGCGCCGCACATAGAAGCTCATCGCGGCAGGCTGGTAGAAGTGCGCGTACCCGCTGATGCCGCCCTGCTCGCGGACATCGGCGAAGATCCGGTCATAGAGGTAGTAGAGATCGGGGTTGCGCACGGGACGCTTCATGTTCATGTGCAAGGTGTGGCCCATGAAGGTGGTCCGCGGGTCCTCGTGGCCTGGGATCAGCGCATAGGATCCTTCAACTGCGCGGCCCGGGGGGCCGAACGCATACTGCTCGAAATAGGTTTCCTGGGCGTCGCCCATGCGCATGACGTGCGCTGCGTGGACATCCTCGGCGCGCGCCCAGGTGAGCAGGCGCTGGTTGGCGGACGCGGATTTCCGCTCGTAATGCACGTGGCCATCGCCCGAGTACCAGCCGCGTGCGGGCATGTCGATCCAACGTTCCATCGCAACATTCTCCTTGACGTTGGCGCCGGCGGCGATGCGGAGCTTGCGGACAACGGGCGTGTACTCGAATCCCTTGCCAACCACGAGCGTGTAATCTCCCGCGGGAGCGTCGATCGTGAATCCGCCATCCGTGAAGAAGACTTGCCGGCGCCCAACGCCATCCGGCCAGTAGTGGACCTGATTGTTCGCGCGTGCCTTGCCGCGGCGCGAGAGGAAGCCTTCGTCGGCATAGCGGAATCCGCCGTCGAGGAAGGAGAGCGCCGAGTCCGGCACGAGCAATCCGCCGTCCTTGCCGTAGAGGCCAGCAACCGCCGCAGTGGGACTGCCGGCATCAGTGATCCGGACGGTGAGCCTGCCAGGCGCGGGGACCTCAATCATCAGCGGCACCGTGTGGCTGCCAGCCTTCACTTCAATCTTGTGGATCCCGGACGGCAGATCCTCGATGATCAGAGCGGCCAACGCGTTCGACGGGAGCTCGACAGGCGCGGGGGGACGGCCCTCAGTGGTGCGCATGACGAACGCCGGTGGACCCGCACCGCCGGAATCAGAGTGAAGCAGCAGGAGTCCCGTGCCTGTTTCCCACTTGCGGTGGACCGTGCCCAGCCCCGTTGTGACGCGTACGTAAGCGGGTGATGCCTCTATGGCGTTGCCGATGCGCATCCAGGCCACTGCGCCCGAATCGGTGGCCGAGAGTTGCGCTGCGAAGTCAGCGATCCGGGCGGGCTGTTCAAACGCATCCGGGAAGCGTTCCACCAGGCCGCGGAATCCACGGCGGAGGCGATCATAGCGCCGGGCTTCCGTCTCCGGCTGCGATCCGGCGGTGAAGAACGCTCCCGTGAGCGCGATCAGGAATGCCGACGCCGCAACCGGCCTTAGAAACTGTATCGGAGCCAAAGCTGTATCACGCGCGCGCCGTTCGTGGACTGGTATTCGCCGAACTGGGGATTGGTCTGCTGTCCCGCCGCGTTGTATCGCGCCACGTTGTTAAGCCGCCGGAACTGGGTATGGTTGAACGCGTTGAACAGCTCGCAACCGAGCGAGAACCGGTGCGATTCGAACACCGGCACCGACTTGGTGAACGACAAGTTGAAGTTGTTGATGCCGGGTCCGCGGAAGATGTCGCGAGGCGCGTTGCCATAGTCGGCCGTGGCCCCAGTCGTAACACCAAACACCCCAGGGCGCGGCATCGAGAACACGGAGGTATTGAAGAAGCGCGAGAAGGTGCGCTCGCCCTTGGGAAGATCCGCGCGTCCGTTGACGTTGATGCGGCCGGCTTCGGTGGATCCGGTGAAATCGACACCGGGCGCCTGGTAGGCGACACTGAACGGAACGCCGCTCGAGAAGCGCGAGATTCCGGAGATCCGCCAGTTGTCGAACAGCGCCTTCACCAGCTTGTTGCCGCGGGCCAAGCTGCTCAGCGCTGGTGCCTCGTAGACGTAGAACAGGTTCACGATATGGGTTGTGTCGAGTCCCAGCCGGCCGTAGTCGCGCCACTTGGGTAGCAGCGCGGATCTCGTGGAGCGGTCCCCATCCGCGTAGCCGAGCGCCTTGGACCAGGTCCAGGATCCGTCGATGTTGAAACGGCGGCCGAAGCGCCGCTGGAATTGGGTCTGCAGCGAGTGGTAGCTCGAGTTCGAACTCATCTCGACGACATTCACCGCGTCATATCCGGTGAAGGGGCGCAGGAATGTCTGACGCAGCGGGCGCCCCGGAGCCGTGGGATCCTCGTTGGCGCGAAGGAAGTTGGTCCCGAACGGCGTGGTCGAGTAGTCGCGGTTCTCGGCGAGGTGGCGCGACAGCGATCCGACATAGGCGATGTCGACGACGCCGACCGAGGAGACGCGCTTCTGAATCCCGAGCGAGAAGTTCATCGTCACGGGAAGCTCGCCCTTGCCGGAGATTACGTTGATCGTCTGCGGGAACAGGACTCCGCTTGCGTTGAGGAACGATCCGAGGTTGCCGTAGTAGATGGTCGGAGTGATTACCGACGGCGGATTGTTGGCCAGCGGCTGGATTACGGCGCCGGCCAGGCGGTCGTAGAACAGGCCGAAGCCGCCGCGAATCGCGGTGCCGCCCTTTCCGGTGGGATCGAAGGCGAAGCCAACGCGCGGGGCGTAGTAGAGTCCGCGGTCGCGCTGGAGACCCTTCGGCGTGCCGTCCTTGCCCGCGGTCGCGAGTCCGTTGGCGATGTCGCCCGATCCCGGCACGATAGCGCCGGTGAGTGTGCGCGGAACGGTGGCGTTGTTGGCGGGATCCACCGCGACGATGCCCTGCTGCGGATGACGGAACGGCGCGTACAGCCGCGGCGCGCGGGAAGCGTTGAAACGGCCCGGATCGAAGGTGGTCATGAATCCGCCCTGCTCGAATTCGGGCTGATGCCAATAGAAGCGCAGGCCCAGGTCGAAAGTCAGCTTCTTCGAAGCGCGCCAGGAATCCTGCAAGTACCATTCGAGGTTGTTGAAGCGGAACAGATTCTCGCGGCGTAGCGAGACTTCCTGGTAGCGGGCGAAGTTGCCGAGCATCGCGTTGGCGTAGGGATGGCCGGAGCGGTTGGGATCGACTGGGTCCTCGGCGAAATCGAGGCTGCCGGCGTAGAGTGTTTGCGGAAGGTCGACGGTGGTCGTGCGCTCCCAGTAGACACCGAACTTCAGCGTATGCGCGCCCTGGATTTTCGAGAGGTTGTCGACGAAGCTCCAGCTCTTCATTCCCAGTCCGTTGTAGACCTGCGAGATGCGCGGGGCGACGTCGCCCGAAAGCAGCGGACCGAAATTGAGGTTCGGGACCAGGCCCAACGGATTACTGTCCTTGCTGAACTGGCCGAGCGTGATGCCGGTCTTGGCGCGCTGGAGCTTGGCAAGCTCGGATTCGTTCTCCGGGATCGTATCGTTGCGGAGGCGGTTATGTCCGAAGGTGACGTCGTTGACCAGGCGTGGCGACAGGATCTGGGTGGCGTGGAAGGCGAAGTTCCTTCCCGGCCGCGAGAGGCGGTTTCCGGCCGCCGAATAATTCGACACGTAGTCGGTGACGATGTCGTTGGAGTCCTGCGCGTAGCGGCCGTACATCGTGAAGCGCGAGGTCACGTTGTAGTCAACCTTGACAACCTCTTCGCGGCGCGGGGTCTCATAGGGAATCCCGGTCTGCTGGTAGTTGAACCGGCGCGACGGATCCGAAATGTTGGGCTGCGGGAAAAAGTCGAGGAGCTGCTTGCCGAACGGGTTGATGCGCGAGGCCGGGATCCGGTTGCCGGGGAACGGAGCGTTCGCCGTGGCGTCCCGGATGGTGAGCAGGCGGCCCTGTTGATCAACCGTCTGCGAGAAATCGCCGCCACGTTCCGCCGCTGATGGCATGGAGAGTTGATGCAGCGGGGGTGGAAGCGAGGCGGGCTGTTGGGATTCGGAAAAGAAGAAGAACAGCTTGTCGCGTGAGCGGTTGAACAGCTTGGGGATGGTGACGGGTCCGCCGATGGTGAACCCTTGCGTGCGGTAGCGGTAGAGGGTCCGGGGCTGTCCGAAGCGGTTGCGGAAGAACTCGTTCGCGTTCAGGACCTCGTTGCGCAGATAGAAGTAGCCGGTTCCGTGGAAGTCGCGTGTCCCGGAGCGCGTGATGAAGTTGATGCCCGCGCCCGCCGTGCGTCCGAACTCGGCCTGGTAGTTGGCCAGTTGCACCTGAACCTGTTCCACCGCGTCAATGTTCAGCGACACGCTGGCTGCTTGTCCGGTCGTGGTGTTCATGGCGGCGATGCCATCGACGGTCCAGTTCTTGTTGTTGCGGCGTCCGCCGTTGACAGCGAATTCGCGCATCGAATGGGGCGCGTGAATCGGTCCGTAGCCTCCTCCCTCGGTGGTGAAGCCGGGGAGCAGGGCGATCAGCTCCAGGGGATCGCGCGACATGGACTGCAGGTTGTCGAGGAAGTACCGGTTGACCGTTGCGCTGCGCTCGCTCGACGCGGTCTGAACAACATCCATCTTGCCCGACACGGACACGGTCTCGTTGAGCGTGCCCAGCTCCAGCGTCATCGTTCCGGCGGCGACAGCCTGGTTGGCCAGCAGCACCAGGCCGGTCTTGCGGAGGCGCTTGAACCCCGAGGCTTCGATCGAAATGTCATAGGTGCCGGGGACGAGCGAGAGGAACTCGAATCCGCCACGGTCATCGGTGACTGCTTGCGCACGGGCGTTGGTCGCCGTGTTGATCAACTCGACCTGAACACCGGCGACAGGCGCCGCACTGGGGTCCGCGACGGATCCGCGGATGGATCCGGTGATGTGCTGCGCGGCGAGCGCGCTGGTGAGGACCAGAAGCGGGAGGAACCTTGTGTACACGACGACCTCGCATTGAAGACCGATGTCTGTTTATACTCCACGGCGATGCCGGAGTCAAGGGCGGGCATTTTGAGAGTACTGTTACTGGAAGTTGGTCAAAAAGACTGCTAGACTCGTTCGCGGG
>VFZX01000315.1 GCA_016871015.1 Acidobacteriota bacterium
ATCGCCGGAGCCATGCACCAGCAGCAGCTTGCCGCGAAGGCCTTCGGCGTAATTGATGGGGGAGCCGGTGCGATAGCCATCGGCGTTTTCTTCGGGCAAACCCATGTAGCGTTCCTGATAGATCGTGTCGTAGAGCCGCTGATCGGGCACGGGCGCCACGGACACACCGACGTATGGGTTCTCGGGCCACCTGAAGTGGTGCTTGCCCGCTGCTTCACTTGCGGATGGGGCCCGCTGGCATTCACGTCCGAGGTTCACAGAGGCGCTGCCCACTGTGGCCGACGTTGGAACAGCAGGGCTGACCGGCGAATCGTCGATAAGGCAGGCATTGATATCATCGTCGGATCGTCCAGCAGATAGTCGAGGGCGCTGCAGCCCGCGCTGGTGATCATGACGACCCGGCTCTCGGGACCGAGGCCGAGCATCTTGCGGTCGAGCCGGGGATCCTCCCAGCAGGTGTTGTAAATCAGCGTGCGACCGTGCACTTGCCGGAACAGGGCGTCGTGGACGCCATGAGTCAAGCGGCTCATGTTACATGAGGGTAGCAATGGGACACTGCAAGCAGATGACGGCGCTGCCGCAGCGGCCCTTCGCAAGCCCGGCGGATGATGCTTTAGAACCCGCGCGGACCAGAATGCCGGCGGACGCTGGGCGGTGGTCGCAGGGCCTCACGGCGGCGCCCGTGGTGCGGTCGGCCTACTTCGGGCTCTGGCGCTGGTTCCTATTCGTCGGCGCGTGATGGCCGCGTCGTCTCACATGCCTTTCAGCGAAGCGATCCAATCGGCTGCTCGAGCCCGCGTCACCACCTGATCAGCCTGCAGCGCGGAAGGCAAGGATACCTCGCGCTCCAGCAAGCCGGACATGATCTTGCGGGCGGTTTCGGCTTTCAACGGGCCGTCGGGATAGGCATAGGCTTCGCGCGAACCACGGTAGGTCAAGAAGTCGCGAAGTTCAAAAGGGAAGAAGGCCTTGCCGGAAGAAGTGGAGCGGTCATACAGCGTCTCGATGTAACGGAACGCCGGATGCGTTCTGGGAACGTCGCGAAAGTGGGCGGCGGTAATGCTGAGAGGTACCCCCAACCCGTTTACCGCCAGGCGGGCGAAGTCGCCCAAACTGATGGCTTGCCCAGGCCGGAAACGGTAATTGGCGTCGCCGTCAACGGCGTTCCGCAGACTCAGTTCCTGGATGGCGCTGAAGGACGGATGCTCACCGGGAACATCCCGGTAGAAGAAGAGATACGAACGCTGTTTCAGCAGCTCCTTCTGGATGGAGGACACCGGAACATCCGCCAGCTCCGTGCCGCGGTCGAGAGCGATCGCGGCGGCGACGCCGGCCGCTTGGCCCAGCGATGACCAGACCGGTTCCATCCGAACGCTGGAGATCGCGACGTGCGTGGACGATATGGCCACCGGCACGATCAGGCCCTTCATCTTCGCCGGCACCATCACCCCATAGGGAATTTGATAGGGCCCGGTGACGTCGATCAGGTTGATCGCGCCCTCACCCGAGCAGGTGCTGCTCCGGTCCTTGGGGTTCTGCACATTGTGCGAATCGATCTCGTAGATGCCGATGGCGATCGAATTCGTATGCAGCGGACCGCGGAATCCATTGCCTCGCAGGTCCTTGTGCATGTCGCTCTCCGTCAGCCGGTACAGCCCCTCAATGCGGCGGCCTTCCCGCACGTAGAGCCGGTAAGGAAAGTTGCCATTGTCGGTGAACTCGTCATCGGCGAGGCCATACTGAGGCGAACCGCCCTCGTTCTGAATGTAGTAGAGCCAGCCGAGAGCGTGATTGCGGTACGCTTCTTCGATCTTGGCCCGCTCCTCGTAACCGGCGATCGGGTAACGGTAGGAGGGGCCTGCCCAGTCGTTGCCCCAGTTGATTCCCAGCACATCGAGCTTCCGGTTGGGCAGATAAGGCTTGAGAGCGGAGTTCCATTTGTAGTTCAGCGCGTTGTAGCCCGGGGGCGGGGACTTCAGCCGATAGGGGTGGTCGGGCCGACCGTAGTCTTTGACGAGGAACCGGTAATTGAACGCCTGGATCTTTTCATCGGCTCGACCCGTGCCGCCGGGAAAGATCGTGCCCGGCAGCGCTTGGGCGACCTCGCAGAAAGCGTCGGTGTAAATGTGGCCCGCGTGAGGCTCTTCCGGTGACCGCGCTTCCCGACCCATGCGGAAGGGGACTCCGGCAAAAGCGGCGGCGTCGCCTTCGTAAGTGGCATCGACGAAGACCTTCCCTTCGTAACGGTGATCTTTGCCCTCCTTGTCCCGAGTGATGATGGCTTTCAGGCGGTCCGCCTCCACCACGCCACTCACGGGAACCTGCTGGAACACCGTGCGGATGGATCCGGCCTCTTTCACCATGTCGGCATAGATGCGGGCCGCGGTCTTCGCTTCCCACGCTTGGCCCTTGGCCACGTTGTGCCGCACCGGGTTGCGGGCCAAATGGTCCCGCACCACGGGATCCGTGGCCAGTTCGGTGAGGTGATAACGGGCGACTCGCTGGCGGAACTCCTCGAAGACACCGCTATTGGCTTCCACGATGGCGTCGTCGGCCCGGGAAACCCCCGAGGAGAGCATGCCGCCCAGGACGGGGGCCTGTTCCACGATCACGACCTTTTTCCCGGCCCGGGCTGCGGAGATGGCGGCGGAAATACCGGCGGGCGTGCCGCCGATCACCACCACGTCATGCTCTTGCGCCAATACGCAGAGCGGAAGCAGCAGCATGGCCAGGGCGGACGGTAAGTAATTCACGAAAGTAGTATCTCCTGAGGCAAGTATGGAAAAGCGGCTATCAAAAGGTCAGCCGCAGACCGAGTTGCACATTGCGCGGGCTGCGTGCCGCAAAAATCCGGCCAAAATTGGCGGGCGTGGTCACGCTGCCGCCGGGGGCGAAGAACTGGCTGTGGTTGAAGGCGTTGAAGAACTCACCGCGGAATTGCAGATTCCACCCTTCCCGGAGCGGGAAAAACTTCTGCGCCGAGGCTGACCAGTTGTGGATGCCCGGGCCGATGATGGTGTTGCGCCCGCCCGTGCCGAACGTGCCGGGGCGCGGGGCCTGGAAGGCGCTGATGTCGAAAAACCGCTCAAGCGTTCGCTGATCACGGGGCAAATTTCCCTCGCCCGCGCGATTCGCTCTCAGGTTGGTGAACGCGCCGGCGCCCGAAGTATCCGCCGCCGTGATGTTCAGCGGGAAGCCGGCCTGCATGGTGGCGATGAAGTTCGCCTGCCAGCCCCCCAGCCAGCGATTGCGCTTCAAGAAGGGCAGCTCGTAGGTGGCGCTGCCGACGAAGCGTTGGCGGACATCGAAGTCGGAGAGGCCGCGGTCCGCGCCGACATTCGTGGCGTCCTGAGTGCTGGCCGCTCCCGCGTTGCCACTATCTAGGTCGATGGACTTCGACCAAGTGTAATTCGCCAGGAACGAGAGACCGTTCTGATATTGGCGTTCCAGACGGATCTGCAGCGCGTTGTAGCTGCTATTGGACATCTTCTCGGAGGTCAGCACCGAGCCGAAGTTCGGCATGGGAATGAACGGCACCGGTTCGTTGATGCGCCGCTGATTGAAGTTCCGGCGCTTGGACTGTTTGCGGCCGAGCGCGCCGACATAAGAAATCTCGGCCAGATAGTTCTTGAACACACGCTTTTGCGCCGACATGTTGAATTGCTGGACATATGGTGTTCGGTCGGTCCGGACGTGGGAGAAGATTCCGCTGTTGGGCGCGATTTCGGTGGGCGGCCCGGCGTTGGGGAACAGATCGGCCGTGGTCAGGGCCGGCCGCACCGCGCGCGGGTTGTTCGAGAGCGTGATCAGCGACTGGAACGGCGGCACGAAGCCCAGGAAGTTCAATTCGTTGGCCTGGGTGACGTCGTAGAAGATGCCGTAGGCCGCGCGGATGACGCTCTCCTTGCCGAGGTCATACACCAAGCCGAAGCGGGGCCCGAAGTTGTTCCAGTCGGGATCGACGATGGCGCGCCGGACGTCGTTGCCCAGCCGGCGGTCGTTGGGATCGAAGGGATTCGCTCGCGGGAACAGCAGCCGGCCGGGCGACTGGAAGTCCGCCACCGCAATCCGGTCATGCACGTCGTACGGGCGCTGTGGGTACTCCCAACGGATGCCCAGCGAAAGATGCAAACGCCGAGTGGCCTTCCATTCGTCTTGGACAAACACATTCACCAGCCAGTTCCGGAACGCCGGGCTGTTCACCGTGCGCGCTCCGTTGGCCACGTTGAACGCGCCCAGCAGATAGTCGCCCAGCGGGTCGCCGCCCACCGTGCCGCCCGCCGTGGAAGTGGTGAACAGGCGGGCGAAGGAAATGTCGCCATTCGGCGCGTTGGAGCTGAATACGTTGTACTGCAGGCGGCGCAGATCCACGCCGGCCTTCAGAGTGTGGTTCCCCCGCGTCAGTGAAAGCGTGTCGGAGTACTGAAACCGGTTCGAGACATAGCCCGTGGGACGGGCCGCTCCGAACGCCGTATACGTCGCAATGGAAATCTGCGGCAAGGCTCCGCCGTCGACTTCATTCTGAACGGTGTTGCGGAGTCCCACGTCATTGGCCAGAATGCGGCCTGCCACTTGCTCGGGCCGCTGGAAGATGTTGTCGTGGGAATACCCGAAGCGAAACTCGTTGATCGTCCGCGAACCAAAGATATGCGTATGCTGGATCGCGCCGTTGTAGGTTTTCCATGGAAAGCGCGAACCCCACAACGGAAAGATGCGGGGCCGGGTATTGTTGGCGTCGAACATCGACCAGCGGAAGAACATCGTATCCGTCGGCCGGAGGTTCTGGTCCACCCGGAAGTGGGCTTGATTGGCGTCGTCCAGCACCGATGGCGAGATGGCGTAGTTGTTGTTGTTGATGGGAATCGCCAAATTCGGCTGGGGCACGAACTGCGCGTAGTTGCGGGCCAGCGCGGCAATGCGCATTGGCGGAATGAGGTTGCCGGGAAACGGCAAGCGCTGTCCAGTGGCTTCATTGCCGGTGGCCGGATCGTGAATCGTGTTGGAGAGCGAGGACAGATTGCCGCCCATCTGCGCCTGGGTGGGAAGCACCGCGAGTTGCGGCGTCGAGGAACGGCGGCGCGACCCCTCGTAGTTCACGAAGAAGAACGTCTTGTTGCGGACCACCGGCCCACCCAGCGATCCACCGAAATTGTTGAAGACGGTGACAGCTTTGCTGGTCCGGTCGAAGAAGTTCCGCGCGTTCAGATGCGTGTTCTGAAAGAACTCGAACAGCGAACCGTGAAACCGGTTGGTGCCGTATTTGATCGACAGGTTGACCACTGCCGTCGCATTGCCGTACTCGGCCGACATCGTGTTGCGCTGGATGCCCATTTGCTGGATTCCATCCAGGGAAACCGGCATGGAGGCATTGCCCAGGCGTTCGCCACGGCTTTCCACACCGTCGATCAGAAAGGACACCGAGGATTCCCGCTGGCCGGAAACGAACATGGACATGTCGCCCCGGTTCGTAAAGCCCGTCTGCAGCGACTGCCCGTTTTCCCCGGTAACGGGAACCACGCCGCCCATGATCGCGGCGAGGGCGACGAAGTTGCGGGCGACTGGCAAATCGAGGATTTTCTTCGAATCAATAGTTTGCGTCAGCGTGGCGGTGTCGGTCTCGACCCGGGCGCTGTATTCTGAGGTCACCGTGATCGCTTCCGCCGCTTGGGACACCTCGAAAGCCAAGTCCACACGCACCGGACGGTCCACCTCCACCTGGATCCCCGTGATCCGGATCGCCTTGAAGCCGGTTGGGTTCGACCGAACCGTGTAAACGCCCGGAGGCACCAGCGCGAACGAGAAATTGCCCGACTCGTTGGTGGTGGAGGTGCGGGTGGCGTTGGTCTGTTCGTTGATCATCTCCACGGGCGCGCCCGCAACGGCAGCGGCGGTGGAGTCCGTCGCGGTTCCCAGGATCGATCCCGTAATCGACTGCGCGGGGATCACGGAAGCCAGAACAAGCGCGAGAAGACCAAAGCGAGCGAGAAGCATGAGGCGATCATAGGCCGGAGGGGCAGCCTCCGTAACGACGAGCACCCGACTTTTTGGCGACAAAACGCCAACGAGTGGCCGGAAACCACTGCAATCAATGGATCATCCACAGATCGGAGCGGTTCTCCCGGATCGACACGATGATTCCCTTCGGGTGGAGACAGAACTCGGTATTGCTGTCGGAGAGGTGGAAGCGGCCGCCATCAAACGAGGTGATGCGTTCCGGCTGGGTAGTTGCCGCGGAACGCCAGCGCCAGAGATTGAACCAGCCCTCATCCGCAGCCATGAAATAAACGTCAGGCCGGCCGGGCATCCGCTGCGCGAAGCGTGGCTCCAACCCTCTCAGATCCGCTCCGGATGCCAGGGGGGATCCGGGTTCTCCGGCTGGAACGATCTTGCCCGTTGCCTCCACGTGGAACGAACGGTTGGCCAGGGCAAATCCGGGTTCCGGGATGATCTCCTCACGGACCACCGATTGGCCGTTGGAATCCAGCCAAGCAGCCCGATACGTCCGGTGCGGGCCATCCAATACCCGATAGACGAGGGCGTTGCCGTCTCGAGACCACAGCGGACGCACCCGGGACGGCCCCCCAGGCGGCGACATGCGCCACGATCGCGACGTTTCAATATCGATCCCCCAGATCTCGAACCGGTCGCCGCCCCAAGTGATGAAGGCCACCCGGCGTCCGGGGGCGTCGGCCGCCGCTTGCCGCGCGAGCATTCCATCCCGCGTCAGCCGCCGCATCGCCGATGCCTCGGGCCTTCCATTCACGAACGGGATCAGCCAAAGCGAATCCGGTGAAGCCACCGTGGAAAAGACGATGCCGCCCTGGGCGCGGTAGCGGGGATGTTGATGCTCTTCTGTGGAGAGCGTCAGGTGCCGGGCTTTGCCGCTGGCCAGACCGGTCTTCTTGTCGATGGCGAGGGTCCAAAGGCTGCGATCCAATCCGACGAATACCATCTCGAGACCGTCGCGCCGCAGGTCGAACCCGCCGTCGCGCACCACTCCCATACCTGGCGCGGCCAACACGGGATTCCCTCCTCGCACCGGAACGCGCCAGACCTGATGCCCCAAAACCACTTGGCCGGCGACGGCGCCGCCCGCCGGTGAGATCGCGAGGAAGTAAATCGCCTGTCCGTCCGGGCTCCAGACCGGGTACGCCATGTTGGTGAGCGTCGGTCCCTGGAAAGAGACGGCTTGGTTGACCCCGGAATTTAAGTCGTGAATGAAGATCTTGCCCGTCGCCCCCTCCGTTTGAAACGCGATCTTGGTCGCGTCCGGGGACCAGCGCGGGTGATGACCGAGATTCGAGATGCGGACGGGCGTTCCTCGAAGCGATTGCCGGAAGATGCCTCCGCCCGAAAGTGTGCTGCGAAAGGCGACCTGTCTTCCGTCCGGCGACCAATCGGCCTGCGAATACTGGGCCTGCGCTGTCCCGAACGGCTCGCGTTTGCCCGTGGCGGGGTCCAGGAACTGAAGAGTCAGCGCGGGGCCATCGTTGGCCGTAAACAGGATGCGGCCCGATCCGGTGGGTTCGGGAGCCGGGAAGTCCTCCATACCGGGAGTCGCCGTCAGGCGGGTGACATGCAACTCCGAAAGCGGCGGCAGCGGCGCCGAGGGCGTCAGCGTCCAAAGGAAGGCCGCGACCACCGCTTGCACGCCAAGGAGGATGAGTAGCGCCCGGTGATAGGGCGGCTTCGAGGAGGTTTGCGCTGCCGATGACGCCGGTTCGGCCGGGTTTTCGTCACCGGTTCCCCCGATCCACTCATAGCCGCGCTTGGAATGAGTCCGGATGAACCGCGGGTTCTTCGGATCATCTTTCATCGCCTTCCGAATGTCCAGGACGCGTTGCACCAGAGCGTCGTCCGTGACGGTGACGGGGTTCCAGACGGCCCGAAGCAACTCGTCTTTGGAGGCGATGTGCCCGGGCCGCGCGACCAAGTGGGCGAGCACTTCCAGCGCCTTCGGATTCAGCGGTATCTCGACACCCGCCTTGTAGAGCCGGTGTTCTTCCAGATCAAACAGGAATTCGCCAAAACGGACGTTCCGGGTGGCGGCGCCTCCAGATGGCATTACGTCGTCTCCAGTGGAATTCTACACCAGCGGGGCCGGAATCCGCACCGGGCAGGCATAGGGTCTCCCGAGAGAAATCAATGTCATGAAAGAGTTTGGCCAGCGCCAAGACCCCGAAGGCGCCCATTGGAATCAGCTCCTCGCCCGGCTCTAACTCGCCTCCCTGGCGCGCGGTACGCTCCGGAGCGCTGGCCGGCGTTTGGGACAGCGCATGGACCAACCCAAAACCAGCGGGCGTGGCTGCGCCCGCTACATGTCAGCGCGAGGTCAACCGTCGCGGCTGACCCGATCGCTCGTCGTGCCTCAGCATCGCCGCTTCTCGCGACCGCTCCCGGTTCAATCCGGGGGTGTTCCCTGGGTGATTGTTGCCGGAGGCCAGGTAGCCTTCGATGGCGTTGAACAGCAAGCAAGCGCGTTATCGAGGCCCGGCGGGCAAATGCTCCACGAAATAACGGGCGATCAGGCGGTGGAGGTGGAGAGTGGTGCCGGGACCCTCCGCGATGGCGTGGGTGCGATTCGGATACTGCATGAAGTCGAAGGGCTTGCCTAACGCGACCAGGCGGTTGACCAGCTTCTCCGTGCCCTGGAAGTGGACGTTGTCATCGCCGGAGCCATGCACCAGCAGCAGCTTGCCGCGAAGGCCTTCGGCGTAATTGATGGGGGAGCCGGTGCGATAGCCATCGGCGTTTTCTTCGGGCAAGCCCATGTAGCGTTCCTGATAGATCGTGTCGTAGAGCCGCTGATCGGGCACGGGTGCAATAGACACGCCGACGCGAAACAAGTCGGGCGAGCGGAACATGAGATTGAGCGTATTCGAGCCGCCGCCACTCCAGCCCCAGACGCCGACGCGCGAAAGATCAACCGAGGAGCGCAGGCGCGCCAGAGCGGTGACGGCTTCGGTTTGCTCCTGCGCCGAGATCACGCCCACGGCGCCATAGATCGACTTACGCCAAGCGCGGCCCCCATGAGCGAGGCAGAACTCACGCAGGGGCTGGATCAGGCAGTCAATGCGGTCGCCGTTTACGGGCAGGCATGCTATTGAAAAGGGCACCTCCACCGGAGGCCGCGACTGGGGGTTTCAGGCTGCGCGCCGCTCGTAGCGGTGGTGCAGTCCGCCACCCGGCGGACGGCATCATGGGTCCCGTATGCGGGCTTTGAACATGCCATGAAGTCAGATCATCTTTCGTCAACGAGAGCTCAGTCCGCGAATCGTCATTGTGGGCCCTGCGAGCACAACCCTGCGGTTTGGATTTGCCATTTAGATTAAGTGGTTTGCCGATTCTCTCGGTCTCTCAGAACACCCTCTGTTTGAGTTGGGGAGGCAGTTCCGGGAGAATGACGCGCGACTCGTACGATGCGGCCGCATGGATCCGACGCGTCCGCCCCGGGCGCGTTGACCGACGATGGCCTGGCAGCGTGACCATCTGCTGCTTCGTGTGAAGGAACCCACATCGCGTATGGTCCGAAAATCCGATCTGCTTGAATCTTCAGGGGCTGCGGAGCTTTGCAGGCTCGCGATAATGGACTCA
>VFZX01000316.1 GCA_016871015.1 Acidobacteriota bacterium
CGGAATATCGAGGTATTGACAATCGCGCGGAGAAGGTGTAAGGTGAAGATCGAGCCGCACCCGCCCTTGATAAGTGTCAAGCAAGAATCCAGGCTAAAGTGTCAAGGATGTGTCCGGTCGCGCAAGTACGGCATCCGGGCGTTTCCGGATGCCGGCCCTCCCGCCGGCGGGCTCGCAGTCCTGTCGGTGGCTGGGTTCACACCGATCGGCAGCGGGTTCACCACTTCCCAGCCGTTCGTGAAATACGAGCTTTCCGACAGCTATACCGCCATCCGCGGCAGCCACACATTCAAGTTCGGTTTTCGTGTGGGAGAAAAGAGGTTCTACAATCAGCTTGTTTGCACCAATTGCCGCGGCACGCTCAGCTTTTCGGGAGTTTATACCAACCAGCCGGGATTCGGCGCAAGCGGCAATGCCGTGGCGGACTTTCTACTGGGGATCGGCACCAGCGGCCAGTTTCGAAACCGCGCGAACGCCTACGATTTCAGCACGGACTATCTCGGCTATGCCCAAGACATGTGGCGAGTCAATTCGAAGCTCACCGTCACTCTGGGTGTTCTCTGGGCGTACAATCCCGCTAACTACGAACGCTACGGCAACGCAAGCAATGTCCTGTTCGACTTCAAAACCAGGGACGTGTCCATCGTTGTGCCCAAACGGCAGAGCGATAGAGCGTTCAACGCGATGAAGAACGTGTTGTTCCCTTCGACTCCCGTGCGCCGTGGCGCCGAGTTTTCTGACAACCTTTTGCGGAACTCGTACGCCAACTTCGCCCCCCGGTTCGGAATCGCATATCAGTTGAACAAGAGCACTGTAATCCGAAGCGGCTATGGGGTGTTTCACGGTTTCCCCGATGTGGTCAACTTCGTCCCGTCGCTCAATCCGCCGTCGCGCGTTCAGTACAATCTGATCAGCAACAACATCACCCCGACGCTTTTCGTTTCTACGCCACTGGTTCCCAACAGCCCTTTGGCGCAGGCCCCTGTCGCGCCGGTGATGACAGTCCGCGACCCCAACGTTCGTCCGGAGTTCACGCAGATGTACAACGTGACGCTCCAGCGGCAGTTGCCCGGGAACCTCGTTTTCGAGGCCGGTTACATGGGGAATCGCGCGTCCAGAATCCTCATCGTGAACCCGGTGAACGACGCGTTTCCGGCGCTACCCAATGACACGTCGGCGCCCCAGACGCGGCGTTGCATCACCACGCAGCTTGGCGCGATGTTCTACCTGACTCCGTCGGGCTACTCGAATTACAACGCGATGGTCATCAGTCTGGACAAGCGCTTCTCGCAAGGATTCAGCGTGCTGGGCAGTTATACCTGGTCCCGCGCGCTGGGAGTGGCTCCGCCGATCACGCAAGGAGTCAACGGATATTCCATCCAGGATCCCACGAACCTGGCGAGGGAGTACGGTCCTCTGGAGTTCGACATCGTCCGGCGCTTCGTGGGCAGTTATCTGTATGAACTGCCCTTCGGGCGCGGCAGGCGCTTTCTCGGCGGAGCTCCCCGCGCCGTCGATCTACTCGCGGGAGGATGGCAGGTAAACGGGATTACCACGCTCCAGGCTGGCCTTCCGCTGACTCCGAGCCTTGCGTTCTCGTTGGGCCGGTCCGATACGGTCAGCCGCCCGAACCTGATCGGCGACCCTACAAAGACAACCCGGCGGCCGCATGATTGGCTGAGCGCATCCGCGTTTGCGATTCCGGGCAACGCCGAGATTGCAGCCGGCAATTTTTTCGGAAACCAGGGCGTGAACGTGGTGCGTGCTCCGGGCCTGGTGAACTTCGACTTTTCGCTGTTCAAGAGTGTACCGGTCCGGGAAGGGATGACGATGCAGTTCAGGGCGGAGGTGTTCAACGCGATGAACACGCCGTTCTTCGGGATGCCGGGTTCAGTCGGGCTGACCATTGGTACGCCGGCCTTCGGAAGAGTCACCTCGGCGGGCGATCCCCGGCTCATTCAGTTTGCGCTAAAGTTCTTGTTCTAGAGGAAGTGAAAATCGGCTTATGCGGCATCGGCGCTTGGCTCTTGTTAGCCTCACCCTGACTGTGGGATTCCCGGGTCTGCTTTCGCTCGCGACAGGCCAGACGGAGTACCGGCGGTTCACGCGTACTCCCTTGTACACCGGTCCCAACGATCCCGAGCGCGGCAAGATTCGGGGGACCTTGAAGCTCGGGGAAACGGTGATCATCGAACTCCCCGGCGACACGGGCGACACCGATCTGAAGCCCGGCGTGGTCCCCGATCCGAACGTGACGCCGCCGCGCGGGTCTCGGCCCGGCGGGCCCTTCGAAATCGAAGGAATCAAACCGCGCGACTGGGTGTCGATCAAGATTATCGACGTGGTCCCCGGCCCATATGGCTATAGCAATAATCACGGCGCTGTGCGGGGTCCGATGCGAGTGCTGACGCCGATCAAAGACGGCATGGCGCACTTCCCGCCCGACTTCGTGATTCCGATCCGTCCCATGATCGGAGTGGTGGCGCTCGCGCCGGCCGCGGCGATGCCCTTCTATGTCTGGGATGCGGGCGGCAACCTCGATTGCAATTCCGTTCGCGCCGGGAGCACCGTCTACATCCGGGCTCAGCGGTATGGAGGCATGTTGACGCTGGGCGATGCACATGCCTACATGAGCGACGGCGAGTTGACCGGAACCGGCGTGGAGATCGACATGACGGTGACGATCAAGGCGGACAAAGCGCCCGATCTTCCCAATGGCGGCGTGGTGGTGGAAACCCCTGACATGTGGTACACCACGGGAATCGGCGCGAATTGGGAAGAGGCGGTGAAGGTGGCGTGGGCGGAGATGAACGCGCTCCTCCAGCATCTGCACAACACCACTTACGAACACTCGAATCTACTGGTAGGTACTCTCGGAGACGCCGTGCCTTGCTTCGCCGCGGGCAAGCTCTTCCATCGCGGCTTCGATAAGCCGTCCTATATCATCTGTCAGATTGGGATTCCGAAGAGCCTAAAGCGGACGGGGAAAACCTGGCAGCCGTAACAGGCGCTCGACGCTGGATTACTTATTGCCGCGGCCGGGGCCAGGGCGGCTGAGGACCTTCCAGACTCCGTAATGTGTCCTCCGCCATTCGCATCAACTCGTCCCGCTGGCTCTCCTTCTCGAAACGCAACCCGGCGGTCTTGTAGTATTCGACTTCCGCGGCCCAGCGCTGGTGCAAAGCGTCGCGATCGCGCTTGACATAGACCGGCTTGCCGTCCTTGAGGATGTACACCGGGTTTGTGTGCGCCCAGATTTCCGGCTCGCCGGGATAGCTGACGCTCTTGGCGCGCGCCGCGATCCACGAACTCTCCGTCACCTTAGTTGGAAGACGCAGCTTGACCTCAGTCTGGGTCCCATCGCCAGGGGCTGTTGCAACGATCCGGCCGTTGAGGATCATCTCGACCTTCACGATCGGCCGGTAGAACACCGCCGTTGCGGTCGCGTCGATCTCGCGGCTGTCGCCGCTCCAGTCGAAAACCTTGCCCGATGTCTCCCCGTTGACCTCAAACTCGAGAAGGGGTCCGTTGGTGATGAGGACAGCGCCCCGTTTGATGCCCTCGGCCCACGCGGTGTAGGCCGATTCGCCGGCTTCGGCTTTCACCAGGGTTCGCTCGGGACCGAGCAGCGGAAGGTGTCTCGGCCAGGGACGGAAATGATTGTGCGGGTCGGGGAAGTCGCAGCCCGCCGTACCCACAACCCGCAGTCCGGCATTGAGCAACTGGTACCATGCCTTCGTCTTGATCCAGCCATACTGGAGCATCTCCACGAAGTCGATTCTGTTCTGCACGAGATTCAGCAGAAGCTGCGAATGCGGCATGCTGCCGTGGAAATGCGCGAAGCCGACGATAGCTCCGGCGTCGTGCCCTTCCTGGAAGTACGCGGGCGGGAACGGGTACGCCCAGGGGGTATTGCCGTACATGCTGCCGATGCCGGGCGATTCGATCAGGCGATTCTGTCCGAACAGCAGCGTGTGCCCATAAAACTCGCTGCGGGTTTCCTGACCGGAGCGGATGGAGTATCCCGGCATCCGGGCCTCGCCGGCCGTTCCGAATCCGTATTGCACGCCGAAATGCTGCTGGCGCATCCCGGTCAGGAACATGCCGACGTTCAGGTCCTCGGCGCGAAGCCACTTCAGGAATAGGGGATCGTCTTCCGGTGCGCGCATGAGGTGGATGTGCTGATCGCCGCTGATCCACTTTTCCTGGCGGCCCGGCGCGATCGGCCGGATCTTCACCGTCACGGTCTTCGCCGTCTCGGGTTCGAGAGTGAACCGCTCCACGCCCGGATGCCAGAAGAAGCCGTGGTAGGCTTCGAGCCGGTAATCGCCGCCCGCGGGCGCCTCGAAGGTCCCGGCGCCTTCGAGCAGTAGATCGTGCCACTGGTTTTGAATGTCGATTTCGAGAGTTCGCGGCGCATCGGTCATGCGCCAGACTCTCTCGCGGTAGAAGTTGTCCTGAAAAAGAGGTAGGAGATTGTCGACCGGACTCAGCCGGTGCGGAACCGCGCCCCGGAAAAGGTAGACTCGCGCCGGAACGAGTTCACCTGTATCGGCGTGCCGCACTTCGATCGTGAGAGGCGCAGTGTGCTTCGGTTGCAGCATCGACTCCCGTTGTTGTGCCGAAAGCGGCAGAACGGTCAGCAGACAGATAGCTCGGATGGGCATAGACATCGGCTACAATCGATTATCTGAATTCTAGTCGCGAATTGGCTGCGAACGCAACTCGGACTCATCTATGAAACTATACCGGTACCTGGCGCTGGCGTCGATCGTCGTTTTCGCTTCCTCCGGGCAGACTCGTTACGATTTGCTGCTCAAGGGAGGCCATGTCATCGACCCGGGCAACGGCATCGATGGCCCGAGAGACGTTGCCGTGGCTGGCGGTAAGGTTGCGCGCGTCGCGGCGGATATTCCGGCCGCGCAGTCGCGGAGGGTGATCGACGTGAAGGGACTGTACGTCACCCCCGGCTTGGTCGACATCCATATTCATGCCTACGCCGGCACGGGCCAGCGCGGCGCCTACTCGGGCGACAATAGCCTGTATCCCGATGGCTTCACCTTTCGGAGCGGAGTAACCACGGCGGTTGACGCAGGGGGCGCGGGCTGGCGAAACTTCGCGGATTTCAAGGACCGCGTGATCGACCGCGCCAAGACGCGCGTGCTTGCGATGATCAACATCGTCGGCCGCGGCATGGGCGGAGGAGCCATCGAACAGCGTCCGGACGATATGGACGCCGCCGCGACCGCAAAGGTCGCGAAGCAGTTCCCGGAAACCATCGTGATGATCAAGACGGCACACTATGCGGCGCCCGAGTGGGTCGCGGTGGACCGCGCGATCGAAGCCGGGAAACTGGCGGGGTTACCCGTGATGGTCGATTTCGGAACACCCTGGCCCACGCGGACGTTCGAAGAACTGATCACCAGCCGCCTGCGGCCGGGAGATATCAGCACGCACATGTACCAGGGGCTGCAGCAACTCGTGGACGAGAAAGGCAAGACGTTGCCCTATCTGTTGGCGGCGCGCAAGCGCGGTGTTCGATTCGATATCGGCCACGGCGGAGGCAGTTTCGTCTGGTATGAAGCGGTTCCCGCGATCCGGGATGGCTGGCTTCCGGACACGATCTCGACCGATCTGCACGCCGGCAGCGTGAACGCCGGGATGAAAGACATGGTCACGACGATGTCGAAGGTGCTCAGCCTCGGCGTTCCCTTGCCCGATGTGATCCGGATGGCGACATCGAACGCGGCAGTGTCGATTCGGCGAAGCGATGTGGGGAAGTTGAGTCCCGGAGCGGGCGCCGACGTCGCGGTTCTCCGGCTGGACCGCGGCAGCTTCGGATATCAGGACGCGCGAGGCGCCCGGTTCACCGGGAACGCGAAGCTTGTGTGCGAGATGACACTACGCGATGGGACCGTCGTTTGGGACCTGAACGGCCGCGGGGGCGAAGACTGGGTCAAGTTCTATGCGCGACCCGAAAATCGCCGCACCAAATGACCGCGTCCTACCAGTAGAGCTTCAGCCAGAGACACCAGTGGGTCGGCTATCGAGCTTCGTGAATCTGCTACGAGACCACGTCGTTCCTTGGACGGCGGATTGCGCTGGGCCTGAAACTGTACTTTAACGGACGTTACCGCCTCACCCACACCGGACTTCCCCAAGCCATCTGCTTGTCCACTTGGATCACCCGCACATAGTAGTAACTTTCCTTCCCGTCAAATCCCGAATCCCGGAACGTGAACGCCACCTTCCGCGCCTTCGGTTCCACCGTGTACGCAAACCCCCCGTTCCTGATCACATCCACCCGCTCGACATCCGCCGTCCCCTCAACCGCCACCCGGACCTCGGGCGCGCCCGCGGCCACCGTCTCCTCGCCCATCAGCGCGTTGCCCACCGCCATGTCCAACAGGATCTTGTCCGTCGCCGCATAGGTGCGCCGTGCCGTCAATCCCTCAAACACACCGGCCCGGTCAGTTGACTTGACATAGACCGCCGCGAACGACATGTGCGTCGAACCGTGGTCCGAGCTCGCGATGAAGCCCAGCTTCCGCCCGCGCGCCAGCGCGTCCCACACGAAGTTCTTGCTGTCCTTCTCATACACCGCGCGGTCCGCCGGATCCGGCGCTCCATTGTACTCGTAGGTGCTCCGCAGGCCCTGGTACAGTTCCACCAGCCGCTCCACCTGCGGATCGAAGTAGTCCCAGCTTACCTGCTTATTCCCCCACGCGGAAGTATGCGGAATCGACATCGCCCGCTTTCCGCGCAACGCGTCAAACAGCCCCCACGGACTCACGCCGGGATCGCCCAGGTCATACGACGCGGGCACGGGCGTGAAATTGCGATCGAGGTGGACCACGTTCCGGTGCCCCCACGGCGTGTATTGACTGCGCTCGTAGGCGTGCAGCGGAGTCAGCATCCCGGGCTTGTACAGCAAGTCCGCAATCTGTTGGATCCTCCACAGGTTGTACCGGCGCGGAAGGTACCGCGTATGGTCGGTGATGCCGATGAAGTCGAGTCCCGCGGCATCCACCGAATAGCGCATCGCGTCGATCAGCGAACCATCGCGGAGTCCGCCGTCCTCGGAAATATCCGTGTGGCGGTGCAGATCGCCCCAAACCAAACGGTGCCCTCGGAACATATGCGGCTGCGTTGGCACAGGCGGGGACTTCAGTGATCCGGCGATGATCTCCGTCAGCGGCGGCACAGCGTCCCGGGCCCCCGCTGCATACACGCGCGAGTAAATCACGTTATGCGAGGATCCGGCTGGATACACCGCCATCACCCGCCCCCCACCGGCATCCGCCGCCACCACGCGCTGGTCAATGCGGCCCTCGCTGTAGAGCAGCCATTCCGGCTGGCTCCAGGCCGGACCCTCCCAGACCGAGGAGCCCACCCATTCCCAATTCTTGTTCATTGGCTTCCGCAGGAACAACCGCACGCTCCCGCCCACGGCCGTGATCATCGGCGACTCGAAGCCGTCTTTGGGAGCCACGGGCGCGGGCACGGAGAACAGCTTCCCGTCCCGCAAGCAGGCCAACCCGATCTCGCGCCGCGGACGCAGTCCGTCGTTGGCCGAATCCGCCGCCCAGTTCTCCGGACCCACCTCATACCCGATCCACACGCGGCCCTGATCATCCGCCGCCAACGACGCGTGATTCTCCAGCTTCGCCGTCCGCGCCACCGCCATCTCCGCGCCCCAGCCGCCCGCCCGCCAGGTCCGCAGCAGGACATCGTAGTCGCCACGGAAGCTGTCCCAGGCAACCGCGAATCCGTCACGCGTCGCGGCGATCACAGGCTCCCAATCGCTCGCCGGACTCTCGCTCACCGGCGCCTCGGCTCCCCAGTTCCCCTGCGCCGACACCTTATGGAAGATGTCCATGTTGCCGCGCCGCATCGTCTGCCACACCAGCATCACGCGCCCGCCGCTCGCCGCCAGGGCAGGGAAGAAGTCCGGTGCGGGATCCGTGGTCCAGCGCTCCACCCGGGTCCAAGCGCCTGCTCTCGACCTCCTCCGTCCCGACAAGTCCCAATTCCCGCCCGTCTGCGCCGGCCAGGCGACCCACACGGTGTCCTGCTCATCGATGCAGATCGCCGGTTTGTGATAATCGCCGCCGGACTCGGTCACCCGCTCGGCCGGTGACCACTTGCCCGCGCTCCACGACCGCACAAACACGTGGCTCGAACCCTCTGTCTCCGAGTACGAGACCCAGGCCGTCCACACCGTCCCGTTGCGCGATGCCACCGCTGGGTGATCATCCTCGCGCTCGCCGGTTGTCACAGGCACGATCTCGGCCAGCGCACCTTCCCGCGCGGGATTCGGTCGTGGAGAGGGCCCTGAGTCTGGCCGTTGGGCCGCGAGGCTCACGGCGAAAGCAGCCAGCAGCGCGTAACGCATGCCCAGATTATAACCGATCCGTCGCAGCGGCTATCATAAGCTCCATGCCTGGGTGAAACCGCATGTCATGGCCTTCCCTCTCCTCCTTCTACAAGTTCCTCGCTGGCGCTGCGGCCGAGCGGCGTCTACCGATAACCGTTCCGAATCCGGCGCACGCGCAGTTCATCTCGCGCGAAGCATCGGACCCGGTCGATGAGGCAAGGGCGCTCTCGCCCGCATGTTCATCTCAAAGGCGGAGATCCAGAGCTTGAGGTTGGCGGTTCCAGAGCAGTTCAAGGGAACACTTCCCACATTGAGGAGATCGAAGCTGAGCTGAAACCGCCGAAGGATCAATCTACCGAGCAGTCACACCAAGGCCGGTTCCAAAGCCGACGTTGTCGTCGGCTGTTGGCCTTTGGCTTCATTCTTCAGTGGCCTCAGGCTTCGCAAGCTCCGCTTCGATCTCCTCAATGCTTGGTAGGCTCCCCTTCAACTCCGCAGGCAGCTTCTCCAGGTGCCGGAATTCGGCGATACCCATAGGGGTTGCCGTGTTGCGAAGTGCGTACTCGACAACCAGTTCCTTCTTGCTCTTGCAGAGAATGAGCCCGATGCTTGGGTTGTCGGACGGATGCCGGAGCATGTCATCGACGGCAGCGAGGTAGAAGTTCATTTTGCCGGTGTACTCCGGCTTGAACGGGCCGCTCTTCAGATCGATGATCACGAAACAGCGAAGCTTGATGTGATAAAAGAGCAGATCGAGCCGGTAGTCCTCACCCGCAACTTCAAGCGGATACTGCCTTCCGAGAAACGAGAAGCCCGTCCCCAGTTCCAGAAGGAACTTTTGGACGTGCGCAACGAGGCCGGTTTCGACTTCGCGCTCATCCGCGTCCTTGGACAGCGTAAGGAAATCGAAGTTGTAGGGATCTTTCAGAAGTTGCTGGGCGAGGTCGGACTTGCGCGACCGGACTGGGCTGGGCCCCTAAAATGAGACAGGCAGTTAAGACTCAACCTTCATCGAATGGAGAATTGAGTCATGGGATTATCACGTAGGAAGTTCACCAAGGAATTCAAGCTGGCCGCGGTGAGGCGGCTGG
>VFZX01000317.1 GCA_016871015.1 Acidobacteriota bacterium
CGACGATGCCGGAGATCTGGCGAGCCGCGTTGGCTGCGTGATCGGAGTCGGGTTCGATCGAGACGTCGGCCGTTACCGAATTTGGCTCGACTCGGAATTTGCACCAGAGCCAACAGGAGGACCAGGCAGTTCCGCTACGCGACGCGGGTTCCCAACGGCACGGGCAACTGCGGCCTGCAAGGCATCGTAGTGTGTTGAATCAGGAAGTCGTCGTGAAGAGCTGCCGCCCCACATCAATGGGGACTACGTCTGGCGGAGAAAGAAGATAGGACGGCGGCGCTGGCGGCTCCACCCTTACTTCATTCATGATTGCGCGGCGGCCATTCCGCGGGCAGGCGGATGCCGTTGTACAGAATCTCTTCCGCGCGCGACACAGTGGACAACGATACGGCCACCAGCAGCCAATGCCAGAAACCGCGGCACGGTCTACCAGGGTGTCGTCCGCGTTCCAAACCAAAAGACGGTTTCATTCTCACGATGACATCTGGCATGTCCGGCCGCATCACTTTGACTTGCCGTACGCCGCGGTTCCCACCGTGTCAATTTTGCCAGTGAACCCCGGCCCGCCAGCGGCCACGTAACCGTAACTGGCGCCGTTAGTTTCCGGTGATACCCAGAACGCGTAAAGCGCTCCGCGCCTTACCGAGAACCGGAACACAACGGGTTTGCCGGCCAAAGCCGACAGGTCTGCCGCACCCTTCCACTTCACCTCCCCAAGCGTGGTGTCCGTACGGACAGGTTCACAATTGTCCCGAGAAAACGGAGCGATTACGTTCCCCTGCCGGTCCAGTACCTCGGCGCGCAACTCCCCTTTCGGCGCCGCCACGTTGACGAACAGGTACTTGCCTTTGAACTGCACCGGACGCGTCGTCAGCGTTCCTTCTTGCTGAGCGGCTTCCATCGACGCGAAACCGTCCCGGCGCAGCGTCGCCAGTCCGGTTTGGGATACGCCTGAGCGCGGAGTCCCTTTGACACCGGCATCGCCGCTCACATAGAAGTACAAGCGATCACCTGCAATCAGGCAAAGTCCACCGGCCGATTGTATGTTGCCCCAGTTCCAGTCCCCGGCGCGCTCGGATACCGGAATGAAAGGCTCCCTCGAAGGTCGCACCCAGTGGAACCCGTCGCGGCTGAAACCCGAGAACAACTCGTTCATCTTCGGGCGGTCCGGCGGTTGACCGCGCCACACTGCGAATAATCCCAGCATGATGCTCTCGTAGGCCACGGCGTCCAGCGCATACAGGTTTGGCTTGACGTTGAGATCCGGCCGTGGCATGTCTGAGCCGTCGGCGCCGATCCAGCGCACAGGATCGCCCGGTCTGTATCCGATGGCTTCTTCCGGAGTACGACCCTCGTGGTAATACCGATGCCGGCCCATGTTCTTATCCTCCGCCGTCATCGGTGTCGCAAGGACGCCGTCTATGCTCTGTATGCTCGCAACCCAAACCCGCCGGAACGGGTTGTAAAACGCCGTACTGCGCTCCCCGGCGCGTCCGAGAAGGGTCCTAGCAGCGTGTTCCTCTCTCGCTGTGTTGTAGGACACCGCCGTGCGATCCCGGGCCAAGGCCCAGACCTGTGTCACATCATCCGTCCAGTGAATGCCGTCGGGCGAGTGAAAGAATCCGAGTCTACTCTCGCCGTAGAACTTGGTGGCGAAACGCTTGTAACGCCGCTTCGGATCCGGGTCGTCGTCGTCCAACCAGATGGTTGACGATATTCCAATCCGCGCTTGTACGATATTGGTGCCGGTTTCTACGTCGAGCGAGGGCTTGTCCCAATGCAAACCATCTCTCGATGTCGCATAACAGGTGTAGTAGGGATGCCCGCATAGGTACCAGAACTTGAACCGGCGGTCCTTGGGGTCCCACCAAACGCCGTCGCCGGACGGTGCCGCAACCGGCGCCGGCAGATTCAGGTTGTTCCACAGCGGATAGTTGATCTGCTCCCACGGCTTGTCGGGGCGGAGCACCGGGTTGTTGGAATAGTATTCAGCCGCGTGGAACCGCCGCTGCAAGTCTGTCTTCTCGATCAGAAAGTCGTCGACGAATAGCTGCCTGCCAACGTCGATGGGGATCACGTCGGGAGTGGTCCCCTTGAAGGCGGTGCTCCGGGGCTCTGTGGACAAGCTGGACGCCCGCGGAGGCCAGGGCGACGGCAGCACGATTCCGTTGTACAGATTTTCGGCGGGTAGCGAGGAGAAAAGCAGAAGTGCAAAGCCCACATACTTGCTCGCGACAGCCACCGTTGCCAACACCCTGGAAACTGACCGCGAAAATGGATTGGTCTCCATCGGCAAACTTGCGTAAACGCCCTGGGTCGCTTCCGCCGCCAGGCTCGCGAAAAACGCTTCAGGTTTCATTCGGTCCTTCCTCGAGAGCCTTCCTCAGGCTGGGCCAAGCATGCCACGCCCCATCACCTTCCAGCGTTTGCGCCATCGTGTGCCGCCTTTCCCACTGTGTCGACGTTGCTCCTGAATCCCGGCCCGCCGGCGGCCACATAGCCGTAGCTGGCGCCGGTCGTTTCCGGTGATACCCAGAACGCGTAAAGTGCTCCGTGCTTTACCGAGAACCGGAACCGAACCGCTTTACCTGCCAAAGCTGACAGGTCTGCCGCACCCTTCCACTTCACCTCGCCAAGAGTAGTGTCCGTGCGGACAGGCTCACAGTCGTTCCTGGAAAACGGGGCGATCACGTTCCCTTCCCGGTCCAGCACCTCGGCGCGCAACTCCCCTTTCGCCGCCGCTACGTTAACGAACAAGTACTTGCCTTTGAACTGCACCGGACGCGTCGTCAGCGTTCCTTCTTGCTGAGCGGCTTCCATGGACGCGAAACCGTCCCGGCGTAGCGTCGCCAGTCCAGTCTGGCTCAGCCCGGCTTTCGAAGTCCCTTTGACACCCGCCATACCCATGACATAAAAGTACAAGCGATCGCCGACAACCAGACCGACTCCGCCGGCCGATTGTATGTTGCCCCAGTTCCAGTCCCCGGCGCGCTCGGATACCGGAATGAAAGGCTCCCTCGAAGGTCGCACCCAGTGGAACCCGTCGCGGCTGAAGGCGGCCAGAACTTCGTTCGGCTTCGGCCGGTCTAACGGCTGGCCGCGCCAGATGGAGAAGAGGCCGAGGATCACGCTTTCATACGCGACCGCATCCACGTTGTAAAGATCCGGCTTGACCTTCAGATCGGCTCGCGGAAGGTCCAATTTGTCGGTTGCCGCCCATCGCACCGGGTCGCCCATCTTGTAACCGAAAGCCTCCTCAGGCGTCCGCCCTTCGTGATAGTAACGGTGCCGGCCCATTTGAAAATCCTCCGGCGCCATACGTTCCGCAATGATACGTTCGGTACTCCGGATGCTCGCTACCCAGACTTTCCGGAACGGGTTATAGAAAGCCGTGCTGCGGTCTCCCGCTCCACCCATGCTCCATATCGCGACATCGGACCAGTGAATACCGTCGGGCGAGAAGAAGACCGCCAGTCCATTCCTCCCGTATAATCTCGAGGTCACGCGTTTGAAACGGCGCTTCGGATCCGGGTCATCGTCGTCCAGCCAGATAACGCACGAGTCTCCCAGCCGCACCTGTACGATGTTGGTCCCTGACTTGACATCCAGTGAGGGCTTGTCCCAGTTCAGGCCATCCTTCGATGTCGCCAAGCACGTATAGGGGGGGTGCCCACATCGGTACCAGATCTTAAACAGGCGGTCTTTTGGGTCCCACCAAACGCCGTCACTGAACGGCTGCGCGACATTTCCCGGTATCCTTGGATTCTCGATGAGCGGATAGTTGATCTGCTCCCACTTCTTGTCGGGACGGAGGACCGGGTTGTTGGGATAGTATTCAGCCGCGTGGAACCGTCGCTGCAAATCCGTCTTTTCGATCAGAAAGTCGTCGATGAAGAGTTGCCTGCCGACATCTATCGGAATCACAGCGGGAGGTGTCCGAAGGTAAGGGGGCAGAGCAGGTTCGATCGAAAAGCTGGACGCCCGAGGGGGCCAGGGCGACGGCAGCACGATTCCGTTGTACAAGGTCTCAGCGCGCAGCACAGAGACAAGCAGTAGTACAGCAGCGACGGTCGCCACACGCTTACTCCCTACTTCAAGTTTCATTCGGTTCTCTCCTTGTCATCCGCTCTTCCCCACCAAGCGGGATTGAAGATGATCTGCGCGGGAGTCATAATTTGGCCAGGTCCGAGAGTTTCACGCGTTCGCCGCCTCGTTCGATACTACGGTAGGCGGCTATGCCCACCAGGCTCGCTTGGGCTCCGGCAAGGCTGCTGGCTCTCAGCCCGAGCGGATCAGGCTGGTCCCATTCGCGGAAGATCAGATCGCGCAGCGAAGGGTCCGCGCCTCCATGGCCGCCCGCGCGCTGCGGCAGGTCGGTCACCAACTCGGACTTGCCGAGAAGCAAACCGTGAGTCTTCGTCATGCGCAACTGGAAATCCGAGTACTCATCAGACGCCGCTCCTTTGCCACCCTCGTACATGTTGAAGTCGATCCGCCCCCGGCTTCCGTTGATGCCGATCTCCTGTCCCTCATAGGGCATGAACGTATTGGCGGTGTAAGTTAACCGCGCACCGTTGGCGTATTTCACCATCACCGAGAACGTGTCGTAGATGTTGATGTCCTGGCGCCATACGCAGCCGTCGATGAGATAGCCGTCTTCGGACTCGCAGCCGACATAGAGCTTCATGGAGTGGGGGCTGTTGCTGACGTCCCAGTAGAACTGGCAGCGCTGTTTATACGGGCAGACGCGGCAGTGCGTGCTGCGGAAAGGATTGTTCCGGCCGTAAAACTTCAGATCGCCCCAAGCCATTACTTCGACCGGCGTCGAGTCGAGCCACCAGTTGACCTGATCGAAGTGGTGGCAACTTTTGCTGACCAGCAGTGTGCCGGACATCTCCTTGATGCGGTGCCAACGGCGGAAGTAGCTGCCTCCGTGAGCGGTGTTGAGATACTCCTGGTAGTCGATCGAGATGACATCGCCGATGGCCTTCTCCTGCATGAGTTGCTTGATTTTCTTGGCCTTGGCGTAGTGGCGTGCATTGAAGGCGACAATGAGTTTCCTGCCGTACTTCTTCTCGGCATCCAGGATGGCCTGCGCCTGTGTCTCGTCGGTGCACAATGGCTTCTCGGTCAGGACGTCCTTGCCGAGTTCCATGGCCCGGATAATGTGGGTGTAGTGCGTCGAGTCCGGGGTGGTGACCAGTACCAGGTCGGGGTTGGTCTCCTTCACCATCTTGTCGAAGTCGACGTAGGTGGGTGCGTCGGCGCCCATCATCTCGCGCGCCACGTTCACACGCTTGGCGTTGATGTCGCACAAGGCGGCCAGCGTGGCCACATCGCTGTAGTTCTTCACCAAGTCCCCGCCCCAGTGCACGCCGCGGTCGCCGGTGCCGACCAAGGCGATACGTTTTTTGGATTTGGCCTGTGCGAAGCCGGAAGATGCGGCGAGGGCGGACCCGCTGGCGGCCAGAAACCGGCGGCGGGAGACATCGGTCTGATCGGGTGGGCTCGTGCCGGACTCCTTGGAACCGATATGTTCCGAGGTAGAATGGCATCGCGAATCGGCGTGAATGGTGTTCATAAAAGGCCGGGCATTAACTCACAATTTTACTGCTGCGCAGTCTACATCAAACCGCCTCTGCTGTTCTGGTGCGCATGCCGTTGCCGCATTCAGCGGCGACTGCGACGACAGCCGGATTCCGCTGTACAGGATGGTCTGGCCGCAGCGCCCCGACCGCGTGCACAGCGAGCAACCCGCTCCGCGGTTTCAGAGATCTTGGCACTTCGTTTCAAAAGGATATCTTCAATCCGAGCTGCAACTGCCTTGGTGTGTTTACTTGCGAAAGGATTTGGGCGAAGTCCGCTCCAGTCAGCCCGAGTTCTGGCCCGTCGAACTGGACGCGATTGAAGGCGTTGAAAAACTCGGCGCGGAACTGGATCTTCACCCGCTCTTTGACGGGGAAGATCTTCAGCAAACTCAGATCCCAGTTGTTCAGGCCAGGATCCCGCACCTGCGAAATCCTCGAGCTCAGGATTCGTAGGGTGAATGGCGGGCGCACGGCGAAGGCCGCCTTGTTGAACCAGTTGTCGATGGACTGGCCGGAAGAGAGCTTAGCCGGCTGACCAGTGGCTATGGCATTTCCGGGGGCCCTGATGGGCGCGCCGCTCTGCGCCGAGTAGATGCCGTTCAACTGCCAGCCACCCAGAACTTTGTCCAGCACCGGATTCATACGGTCTCCCACGGCTCGCCCGCGGCCAATCGGTATCTCCCAAATCGAGTTCACGACCAGCCGTTGGGGGTAGTCGATGTTGCCGATCACGCTCTCATACTCGTTCGACCAACCGGGATTCATGAACGTGTTGCGGAACATTAACTTGGAAACCGTGTAAGCGCCCGTGATGCTGAAGCCCGCAGCCAGGCGCCGTTCGACCGACATCTGCATGCTATGGTAGGACGTGTGGCCGGCGCCGATGATGCTGCCAGGTACGGACTGATGATGTGGGAAGGGCCGCAGAAGCTGGTTCAACGCAACCGTGGGGAGCCCTAGCCGGCCCGAAGACGGCGGGATCAGGCCCAGGAACGGGTTGGGTACCGCACGATTCAGCTCGGATCCCAGCGCCAGGTATTTCACGTCATAGGCGTTGTAATCCCATGATGGATTGAACCGTCCGGTGTTCGACCCGACGTAAGACATGTCCAGAAGCGTTCGATGCGGAAGCTCGTACTGGAAACCAGTAGACCAGTTGAAGGTCCTATTAACGGTGGAACGCGGATCCGGATACCTGACACCAAAGCCCAATAGCGAATCGATGCGTTTGGACTGCGCTGCGTCCGCGAATTGCAGACCGTCGGGGTACGGGTTGCTGAGTGTGCGCAAGAGATTGATGCTATCCACCGAGACCACCATCGGGCTGGTGGTGTTGAACCCGATCGAGGTGATGCCGGTCAAGCGTGAATTATAGTAGGCGCCGAAGCCGGCCCGCCACACCATCCGTTTTGTTGCCTGATAGGCCATTCCGAACCGTGGAGCCCAGTTGCGCAACTGCGGATCCAAGGCAGTGCGCGGGGCTCCGCCGACGTTGGCAAACACCACGCCACCGCGAACGCGGAACTGATCCGTCGGCACCTGGGCGATCGGGTTCCTGGCGTAGTTAGCCCGGGCGGCGGCTTCGATGGGCTGCGGCGTCGCGAAATCGAAATCTCGGATCATGCGATCGAAGCGCTCCGTCAGCCCGCCCTGGTATTCCCAGCGCATGCCGAGGTTCAAGCTCAACTTCGGCGTCACCTTGAAGTCATCCTGGAAGAACAACTCATAGAACCTGGTCTGGTTGGCCCAGTACGCGCCCCGCGCCACTTCGCCGTCCGACGCAGCGCCCACAAGGAAGCTCGCCAGGCCAAAGCCGGATCCGGTTGCTGGGCGAAGGGGATCGGCTTGGGTCCACCTTGAGCCGAAACTGAAAATACCGGAAGCGCCGTCCCCCGTACCCCGACCGTCGTACTCCCTCAGCGTGAGCCAAAAGAGACCCATCTTCATGGTGTGACGGCCATGGATCTTGGTAAGCAGGAAGTTGGCGTTATGGCCTTCCGAAACGTTGTACCCTGGCCCCCCCGCACCCATTGACAGCATTTCAGAGACGTCGATGTAAGGGAAAACCTGGTAAGGAAGCTTGGCGGCGAAGCTTTGGGGGAAACCGAGGCTGGCCACGTCGAAACCCAGGCTGTAAGGTAGCCTCTGAAGGTTGGCCCGTTGGTAGCCCAGGTTTACGTTCATCACCAAGGACGGTGAGAATGTGCGGATGAAGTCCAAGTTCACATGCGTGGTATTTTCCTTGCCAGTCCCCCCGCCCAGGCCGGGAGGAGTGGGCCTCTTTGCCTCATCGTGGTACGGCATATAGCCCCACATTGCGGAGATCCGGCTCTTATCGCTGATATTGTGGTCCACGCGAGCCCCTGTCTGGTGGTAAATGAGCGGGGACCCTCCCGCATAGGTGAAGTTGAACCGGCCAGTCTGCGGATTGCCGGGCAAGTTCGGGCGCGGGTAGTAGCCCATGATGCTCCGCGCCACCGGGTCGAACCGGGTCTCCGGGATCCTGTTACCGCTAAACGGTTGGCGAATGAACTGGCCAGGACGCGCCGCGTCCGCGGCCACGGTCAAAGGGTCATAGATGGTGACAGGGGCGCCGCCAGCCGTGCGAGTGGTGGAGAAGTCGCCCCTGCGTTGCGCTTCGGAAGGCACGGTTGATTGGATGTCACCCGCGCCGACGACCCACCGCATGCCTTCATAGTTGAAGAAAAAGAAAGTGCGGTTCCTGCCGTCGTACCCCGGCAGGCGTACCGGCCCTCCGATCGTCCCACCCCACTGGTTGTACGTAAACGGTGGTTTCGGCAACCCGTTCTTGTTGGAGAAAAAGTAGTTGGCGTCCAGGGCCCGGTTGCGGTGGAACTCGTAAAGGCTCCCATGGAACTCATTTGTGCCAGACTTCGTGGTGATGTTGGCGATGGCGCCCGAGGCGTGGCCGTACTCCGCGTCATAAGGATTCCTCTGCATCTTGAATTCCTGTACAGATTCCACCGAAGGAGTGTAGGATGTGCTCCCGCCAGCCCTGGCCCACGTGCCGTTGAGCAGGAACAGGTTCGACTTCTCGGGGGCGCCGCTGGTGGTGATAAGTACGGGATTCCCCCTGTCAGACGGGACGGTAGCGTACTTAACCCCGCTGTTTCCTGTGGGAATCACGCCGGGAGCCAGCCTCACCAGCATATTGACGTTGCGCCCAAAGAGGGGCATGTCGGTGATCACGCGATTTTCCACGATCATGCCCAGAGAAGCCGATTCCGGAGTGAGCACTGGGGTCGCCCCGGAGACCGTGACGGTCGCCTGCACTTCCCCAACTTCCAGTGGGATGTTTATGGTCAGAACGTCATTCACGTGCACGACGATTCCTGCGAGCAAGGATTGCTTGAAGCCCTTTGCCTCCGTCGTCACGTCGTAGGTTCCCGGTGAAACGTGAGTGATTACAAATCGGCCGTCGGCCTGTGACGTGCCACGCAAAACCGTGCCATTCGCCACGTTCTTGGCCGTGACAGCGGCGCCGGGCACACTCGCGCCGGAAGGGTCCGTGACTTGGCCATTCAAGGTGGCACGGTAGCCCTGCGCCCAGAGCGGGCTGCTGGCAAGAGCGAAGCACAGCACGAATAGAACGGCCAACATCGCAGAATGCGCAGTGCGGACATTGCGCTCTGCGTGAGTAGTCGGAACCGACATGGAGCACCTCCGGTGTTATCTGAAGCACTTCTGCCAAGCCGTAGTCAACCGGAATTTCCATTTTCGTCTCCGGTTCGAGACCAATCTATACCTGTCCGCCCGCCGAGTCAAGGCCGACATGAGTTTTTTCCGAGTTTTCCGGCACGACAGCCTCCCGGCAGGGCC
>VFZX01000318.1 GCA_016871015.1 Acidobacteriota bacterium
CACATCCAGCACGGCAGCGACGCCCATGCTCTGCTCGATCCCAGGATTGTAGCCACGCGCACGTGGCGTCCAGCGTCCATCGGACAGCATGCGGACGCGACCGGTCACCTGCACGGGCTTCGAATTCCGCCTGTCGAACGCGCCCCCAACGGGTAGCGTGACGCTGGCGCCCACACCCGCGGCATGTAAGGTCCGCACGGCCGCGGGATCGACCACGAAAATCGCCGCCGGACCGTTCAGCTCTGCCCGTACCAAATGCTTCAAAACACCGGTTGAATCCCCTGGTGAACCGGACCCCGTCGAGTCCGAGGACTCCGCCAACACCACCGGGCCGCCCTCAACCGCAACCGCCTCGGCGATCGCCTCCGGCACCGGAGTCAAGCTCGCCTCGAACCTCTGCCGGGAATCCCAGAACCGTTGCGCCAGCCCCGCCGCCTCACGTTCCGCCCGCTTGGCGCTGCCATCGGTCACGGCGACCACCGCCCCGCCCATTTCCTGAATGTCCATCCACGGCTGAACCGTGAACACCGACAGCGCCTCCACGGCTCCGGCCTTCTCCCGCGCTTTCGCCCGCTCGATCAGATCGTGCATCGGACCCTTGCCCGTGGAGGCATTCTCCGCCGGCACAATGAGCGGCAGCTTGCGCCATCCCATCGCGGGCCGGCACTTTCCGGCCAGCGTCCGCGACATGAGCCGCGCGGCCTTCACTCCGGCCTCGAACATGTCGACGTGCGGATAGGTGTGATATCCGAAAATCGCATTCGCATGCCGCACCATCGCCGCCGTTACATTGGCGTGCAGGTCGAGCGTCACCACGACCGGAATCAACGGACCCAGCACCTGCCGCGCCACGCCCAGCACGGCGCCCTCGACATCGTCCTCGCCCTCGGCGGTCTGTGCGCCATGCATCGACAGCAACAGCCCTTCGGGATTGGGGATCGACGCCAGCGCATCACCGAATTCGCCGAGCAGCCGCCTGAAATCCGCGCGAATCAAGCGTCCCGCGGTGATCGCCCAAGCCGCGCACACCGGCGCGATCTCCTGCCGCTGCTTCCGCAGCACGTGGATGAATCCGCCTGTCTCAGTGAGCTTGCCCTCGTGGCGCTCCAGGAGTTCCCGCCCGAACACCGGGGAGAAGTCCCCGTATCGCGTCTTGACAGGAGAGAACGTATTGCTCTCCTGCATGATGGATGCGATCGCGATCGCCACGCGGTGCGGCTACTCCTCCTCTTCCTCGACTCCAGCCCGCGCCGCCTTGGCTGCCGCAATCACTTTCTCGGCCTGCTGCGCTGGCAAGTAGTCGTAGTGGGAAAACTCCATCTGGAAGCTGCCGCGGCCCTGCGTCATGGATGTCAGGTCATTTTGATACGTAAGCATCTCGGCCATCGGAACCTGCGCCCGGATGATCTGCGTGCTGCCCTTGGTGTCCATGCCGCTGACCCGTCCACGCCGCCCGTTGAAGTCGCCCATCAAGTCACCCGCATAGTCCACAGGCGCTTGGACCTCGACGTTCATGATCGGTTCGAGCAACGCCGGCTTGGCCTGCTCCATCGCCAACTTGAACGCCTTCCGGCCCGCCATCTTGAATGACAACTCGTTCGAGTCGACATCGTGGTAGGAGCCGTCATAGAGGATCACTCTGAAGTCCACCACCGGGAATCCGGCCAGGTATCCGCGCTCGGCCGCTTCGAGAATTCCCTTCTCCACCGCCGGCACGAACTGGCGCGGAATGGAGCCGCCAAAGATGTCGTTCACGAACTCGAACTTCTCGCCGCGGGGCAAGGGCCCCATCTTGATCTTGCAATCGCCGAACTGCCCGTGGCCGCCGGTCTGCTTCTTGTGCCGTCCATGGACGTCCGCACTGCCGCGGATCGTCTCCCGGTAGGGAATCTTCGGCGCGTGCAACTCCACATCCACGTGATAGCGCTTCTTGAGCTTCGAGCAAACGATCTCGACGTGCTGCTGTCCCGTGCCGCCGAGCAGGAACTCCTTGGTCTGCGGATCGCGGTAGAAGCGCAACGACTGATCCTCTTCCAGGATCCTGGAGATGCCGTTGCCCATCTTGTCCTCGTCATTCCGCGTCTTGGCCTGGATGGCGAAGGCGATCGAGGGCTCTGGCAGGACCACGGCGGCGAAGGCGATCTGCGACCCCTTGTCGGCGAGCGTGTCGCCGGTGAGCGTGTCCTTCAGTTTGGCCACCGCGCCCAGGTCACCCGCCCGGAGCTCAGTGACCGGCTGGATCGTCTTTCCCAACAGCGATCCGATATGGCTCAGCCGTTCGTCGCCGCCGCTGCGCACATTCGTCAGGTGCCCGTCGTTCTTGATCACGCCCGACATCACGCGGAAGTAGGACACGCGTCCGGCAAACGGATCGGCCATTGTCTTGTAGACGAAGATCGATACCGGACCCTCGTTGGCAACCTTACGTTCCACATCCTGGCCATTGAGACGCCCTTTGGCCGCGGGCCGGCTCACCGGAGATGGCAGGTATTGAGCTACGAAGTCCAGGAAGCAGTCGGTTCCGATGTTGGCCGTCGCCGACGCGCACATCACCGGGAAGATGCGGCCTTCGAGCACGCCCTTGGCCAGTCCATCCCGCAGGTGTTCAGGCGAAAGCGATCCCTGGTCAAAGAACTCTTCCATCAAGGCGTCGTCGCCTTCCGCCGCCAGCTCGACCAGCTTCTCGTGCGCCTGTTGCGCCGCGTCCGCGAGGTTGGCGGGAATCGCGGACTCCTTGCCCTTGCCATCGCCGCCCGGCGTGTACAGGTACGCCTTCATCGTGATCAAGTCGACCACGCCCTTGAACTCGCGCTCAGCACCGATCGGAATCTGCACCGGCACCGCCGTCCGCCCGAAGGCCTCCTCGATCGACGTCATCACGCGCTCGAAGTCGGCCCGCTCACGGTCGAGCTTGTTGATCAGGATCGCGCGCGGCAATCCAAGGTCGGCCGCCAGCGACCAGGTCCGCTCCGTCTGGACTTCTACTCCCGCCACGCCATCGACCACCGCCACCGCCGAGTCCGCCGCGACAATCGCCTGCTTGACGTCGTTGGTGAAGATGTTGAATCCAGGAGTGTCGATGAAATTGAGCTTGTTCTTCTTCCACTCGAGGCTTGCCACCGCCGAGGCGATCGTAATCTTGCGCGCGATCTCCTCTTCGTCGAAGTCGGTCGGCGTGTTGCCATCGTCCACCTTGGTAAAGCGGCTGGTCGCACCGCAGGTGAACGAAGCCGCGGCAACCACCGACGTCTTGCCGCTGTTCAAGTGACCAATCAACGCAATGTTGCGGATATCAATGCCGTCGTAAACCTTCAACTTGGAACGCTCCCGTTCGTCGAGTGTCACGCTTCCGTGAAAAAGAAGCGTCAGACGGCCAATATTAGCATAAGGACGTCATCTCGGATTCAAGCGGATCCGCTCCACCGTGGCCGCTTCCACGGCCCGCCGCGAGTACAGCATCGGGTGGTATCCGCCGGTAAGCCACTCCTCGATCAGGTTGTCGTAGAACGGACTCTCCGGGTTCCCCGATTCGCCCGGAACGTTGGTCATCACCGATTTGTCCCAGTCCGACACGTCGATGATCTGGCGGTAGCTTGCGCCGTTCTGCTGGCGCGGAAATCCGCCGCTGGTGGAGTTCACCGTATTGCCGTCCCCGGGCCTGGCATGCGGACCGCGGTGGAACTGCCTGGCAAAGGTCAAGGGATGCCGGAACGTCACGGTGTGCACGTTGCCCCACTTCCACTTCACCGGATCGGCGCCAAACTGCCGCGTGAGATCCTCCATCGACGCGCGGAGCGCACCACTCATCGCCTTCGGATCCGGCTGGTGCCGCAGGTGGCGCAGCAGGTAGATCAGGTCGGTCTTGGCACCGACTTTGGGACCGAACACAAACTGTGGCAGTTTGGCGGTCCAATACTCGAACACGATCGCTTCAGTGGAACCGGCCTCCAGCCGCGCATCCCAGGCGGCCACCCGCTGCGCCATCGCAAGTTCGGCTTCGGAGGCGAGTTTCGCGCCGGGCGAGGCCAGCCACGGCTTCACGATCGAGTTGACAAAGTACCGCGCCGGGTGGGAAGTGACGTCCTGTTGCATGCGCTGGAAATCCTCCACTGAGAACTTGCGCTTTTCGAGCAGCATCTCCTCGACGCGGCCCGCGCGGAACGGCGACGCCCACTCGTATCCCAACTGGTGCGAATACCCGGCGGGCAGGATCTTGTGATTCGCGGTCCAAATGGCGCCTTCCGGCGGATTGAACTTCTGCGGATGCTGGTCGAGGGACAGGTATCCGCCCCACTCGTACTCGCCGGTGTGGCCGGGCACCGGCAACAGTCCGGTCCAGTTCTTGCGAATTGGCGACCAGCCCGATGCGATCCAGCCGATGTTGCCGGTGCGGTCCGCGTACACCAGGTTCTCAGACGGGATCTTGTATCCGGCGGCCGCTTTGCGGAACTCATCCCAGTTCCGTGCCCGGGCCAGGGCAAGCGCGCCCATGTATCCCGCCGACCCCGGCTCGCTTCCGACCCACTTCAGCGCGTACACACGATGACGCCCGAGATCCTCGGCTATCACGGGACCATGCAGTGTGTAGCGCAGCTTGACACGATGCGGTGTCCTGCTGCCCCGCACGCCGATCTCCTCATCAACTGTCTCGATCTTGCGCCACTGGCCCTTGTACTCATACTCGTCCGGATTCGACGGATTCAGCTTTTCAACGTAGACGTCGCCCTGGTCGATTCCGACGATCGTGAACCCGAACGCGACGTCCTCGTTGTGTCCCAACGCGATGCCAGGCAGCGCCGGCTCGCCCGACCCGATCGCGTTCCAACCGGGCCCGACCAGATGGACACTCTTGCGCAGCGAAGGCATCATGATCGGCCGGTGCGGATCATTGGCGAGCAACGGCTTGCCAGTGACCGACCGCTCCCCACTCACGACCCAGTTGTTGCTGCCGATCTGGTCGGTGAACTGCACACCGCCGATCGCGGCGTTGTAGTCGCGCATCAGCCCGGTGTGAATGCCCGCCAGATCAAGGCCGTTCGGAATCTTGATCTGCACGAACGGATCCGGCGGCATGTACTTCTGCACCGCCTCCAGGCCCATGGCCAGAACGTCCTGGGCACGCTGCACCTCGCGCGCCGGGTTGCGGATCATCAACAGGCCAGCGATCCGCGCCACCGTGTCTTCGGGGACCCACTTGCCGGGATCGTAGCCCGCCAGCCGGAACTCGAGCGGACGCGTGCCGTTGAGCGACTCGATATAGGCGTTGATGCCGTTGGTGAAGGCGGTGGCAATCTCCTTAGCGTCGGGCGAATAAGCCTGCCACTCGGCATTCCAGTCGCCGCGGAACCGGACCAGCCGTGCGATGCGGTCCCGCGCAATGGCCTGCGGGCCGGCCACCTCGGCGAGTTTCCCGGTTCCGATGCGCCGCCACAGGTCGATTTGGAACAGCCGGTCGCGGGCGGTGACGTAGCCCTGGGCGAAGAAGAGATCGCTCTGGGACTGCGCGTAGATATGCGGGATCCCCCATTTGTCGCGAAGGATCTCGACCGGACGCTGGAGTCCGGCGACTTGGAGGTCCTCGGCGAAGGCGGCGAGGGCGAGGAGCAGGGGCAGGAATCGCATGGGATGATTATCACGCGGAACCGGCCATCCGTGCTGCGGCACCGCCGCGAGCGATACGTAGTTTAGTGGTCAACGCTGCAGCACGCCTCTTGACACGCGGCATGCGCGGACGGCGCGGGAGCTTCTTCGCGCGAGGCAGTTGGCGGATGCGTAATACCGAGCTTCATCCGCAGCCGGTTTGCCGTGTTCAGTGCGACGTCCGAGGCCGGCGGGGAAGCCGGAGGAGCGGACGTCTCGACAGCAACCTGTGGGCAGCGTCCAAGCCCGGCGCACTTTGCCACGTGCGCGGCGATCCGCGCTTGGGCGGACTTCTCCGCATTCTCAAACGCCGGCGTATTGCGGCCGAACTTCGCACGGTGCCTCTCTTCAGCAGCAGGCGCCTGGACGGCAGCAGCCATGTGCCGGCAGCACTGTTGCCCGGCGACTATGAGGCTACTCTTCCTGGCTGCCTCGCTTCGCCGTTTCTCCTCGGCTGGAGTATACCGTCCATATTTGGCCTTGTAACGTTCTTCGGCAAACTGATCACTTGACGCGGCGGAAACCGTAGTCAAGCACATCGTGCCCGCAATCAGAATGGCGGCTGTTTTCATACATCACCTCGCGCATTCATTCCAGCAAGTGAGTGGCCACTCCTGTGAAACCGGAAAGTCCCACGTGGTCAATGCGAAGCCGGGGATCCACCGGGCAGAGTGCGTGAAAAGGCGCAGGTGGCCGCCGCCGGGTGTCTCCGTTGACGGATGCAGCGGTTGGTCGAGCCGATCATTGCGGGTGGGGTCCTGGCGGCTGGGGTCCTGCTTTCTCGGGCCAGGGGATGCCGAGGACTGCGCGGCGGACGGCTTGGTAGGCGTCGGGGAACAGCTCGACTGTATCGAGGATAGTAGAGATGATGATGCGGCTCTGGGTGGGGGTCTCGCTAAAGACACTGGTGGCGGGGACGGGCTTGGACGCGGCGGCCTTGCCGTGGCAGGGGAGCGGTTGGAGCTGGCCATCGTGGAATTTGCTGCGGCTCACGAATGGGTGAGCACTGGGTTGCCATTGCATGCGGAGTCCCGATCCTGTTGATGATGGGCGGGTTGTGAGACGTTGGGTTCGTTCCCGCGATTTTTTTGTTGGGCACGGAGGGCGGCGGGGAGACGGAGGTGGTGGCGGGAGAGGCGGTGGAGGTCCTCAAATGCCTCTTTGGATTCGGGAGTGGCGGCGTCGAGTCTGTGCGTGAGGGAGTTGAGGGAGGAGCGGAGTCTGCCTTCAAGCATCGTAAGACCGTGGGAGAGTGAGCGATTCCGGCGGCTGGCGTCGACTTGTTTTTGTGTACGTTGCATGATGTTGGTGCGGGACTGCCCGGCGAGTGTAGGGTAGAATTCTGTCAAGCGGGGACCGGGAAATTGGCAGCGGGTTCGAGGGCGCGATTTTGACTGGAGGTCGTTGAGAGGGAGGGGGTTGTGAGATTTAACAATTTTTCCTTCATTTTCGGTGAAGGGTAGTTTTGCCGAGGCTGAAGGCTCCGGCACAGGGCAACGCGCCCGGCACTCTCGCCTCCGCCTGCCCCCGGTGGAGAGAATGACCACCCTCGGCAACGCATCCACATAGCACGCAGCGAACCGGAGCACCAAGCTAGCGCGAGGGACACACACGCTGCCAATGAAAATCGCGCTTGCCGGGGATCCCGCTACCAGGGAGCGGGGAAACCGCACGTAAGTCGCTCTCCAACCGCCGCTTGTCCGTGCCCTTCCTTGATCCATCCGCCGCGTCGGGGCGGACAAAAACAAGTTGAGCGGGCGATCTTCCCCGCGTTCCGCTGGATTGCGCTATACGTCACAAGCCACGTCAAAACTTTCCCCGCCGCGCGCGTGGTGGACGGCTTGTTTCCGGTCATCTTGGCGGTGACCTCGAAGTTGATCACCTCGAAGAACTGGGCGTTGGGATGAAGCGCCTCCGACATACTCCATGTGCTTGATCCGCTCGATCAGCTCGCCACGGGCCTCCGGGTCAACCGGTCGGCGAGCCCCTTTTCCTCGGAGTTGACTACCTGCTGATTGGCGGGTTCGCGGTCAGCCCCTCGAGGCGCTGCGCAAGTGTGGAGGATGATGCGCGCCGTCAGTCAGGGGTGCGTCGCATCCGAAAGCGTGGACTGCCAGTTTGTTACGATCGTGATCGATTGCGCGTCCTGCTGGCCTTCGGCGGGGTAGTGGAGCAGAAAGCGCTGGCCGTCAGGTGAGACGTCGAACCGGCCTCCGTCCTGGGCTTGGAATAACTCGCGTGGGGCGCCGGGCTCGACCGCGTTCGGCGTAAGGCGGATGGGCACGGCCATCATCTTTTGGCCTTCGCGGTAGTAGAGTTCGGTGCCGTCGCGGCGCCAGCGTGGGAAGAATCCACCGTTGGTGGAGATCGGCCAGCGTCCCTTGCCGGGCGGGAGCGCGCGAACGTAGATCTCGTGGGTGCCCGATTCGTCGCTCATGTAAGCTACGAACCGGCTGTCCGGGGAAAATCGCGCCCAGACTTCGCCGAACCGCGATTGTAGGAACGGCACGGGCTTGCGGTCGCCCGCTACTGGTGCGAGCCAGACGTCGAAACTGGTGGTATCTGTTCGGTCCGTGAAGGTCACCCACTTGCCGTCGGGAGACCAGTCATAAAGAAAACACGTCGCGCACCTCGTGTTGGCTTCGAATAGTACCTCCTCGCTGCCTGATCCGTCGACCGGCTTGACGAGCCGTCGCCGGTCCCGTGGGGCGTAAAGAAGGCGCTTGCCGTCGGGAGCCCAGGCAAACGAGGTGCTGCCATCGAACGTGAAGCGCGTCATCGCCTTGCGTTCGAGGTCCGCGATCCAGAGGTCGGGAGACACCTGCGCGTTGACCGGAACCACCAACCGCTTGCCGTCCGGTGACAGACCGAAGCTTGGGTTGGAAGCCAGGTCGATCGGCTTGGTTACGGTTTCGAGGCGCTTCCCGGTGCGATCCGCCCATGCGAACTCGCGAAGGTTCGCGCCATCCATCGCGTAGGCGAGAACACCGTTCTGCGATGACGAAAATCGCCCCGTGCCTGATGCCGCTATGGCGGGAGCGACCGTCGCCGCCGGCCCGGTGATCGAACCGCCCGAATCGAACGTCTGCGTGAACAGCGTACCGTCACGCACAAACAACAGACGCGCGGGCTGTCCGTCCCGAGGCCCGGCATACTCTGCGTAGGTCGCTCCGGCGAGGATTGGCTGCGCCGGAATCGCCTCCAAGGTTCCGATGAAGGTCCCTCTTCGATTGCTGAGCAGATAGCCCCCACCGGGTAATCGTTGAGCAGATGTTACGTCACCCGGGATAGCCACAGCCTCCCCGCCGCCGGCCGGAATTCGCTTTAGGTACGCGGGGAAGACCCTGGCCAAGATGGACCCATCGGGGAGCCATGTTCCACCTGAGATCCGTCCGACGGAGCTTACAGTCGAGAGAAGAACCTGTGCGAACCGGAGACATCCTTGACAAGTGTGCCGGTGGGCGGTTGACACAAACGAAGGGTAACCGGGGGACAGCGGTTAAGCTGGGGGATGCCCTGGCGAGAGGTGAGCCGCATGGACAGCAAGGTCGAGTTTATCGAAGATTGGCAGGCAAACGACCTGTCATTTTCAGAATTGTGCCGGAAACACGGGATATCGAGGCAGACCGGGTATACGCTGGTGGACCGGTTCCGTGTGGAGGGCTGGGATGGCCTGCAAGAGCGGAGCCGTGCCCCCCACCACAGTCCGGCCGCCATGGAGGAGGGCACGCGTGAGGAGTTGATCGAACTGCGGATGCAGCA
>VFZX01000319.1 GCA_016871015.1 Acidobacteriota bacterium
GCCGCCGCGCTCGAACATGCACTTTCTGAGGCCCTCCAGCATCTCACCCCAGAACAAGTCCGCGCCTATTGCCGGAGTTGCGGATATCGGACATAGCTAGATGTACATAAAATGTGAAAATGCTCTAGATCACAATGCCGTCCATCCGGAAGACGCGCCGTGCGGGCGTGAAATCCGGAATCGTTGAAGCCAGCAGAAGGTCGGTGCCGTCGGCCCAGAAGTCGCGGAAACTCCCTTTCCGGCCTGTTCTATAATAATTCGCCAGGTAGGCCATGTCACAGGCGGTGAAGTCGGACAGCCACTGGTCGAGGTCGAGGATGCCGGCTTCGCGCAGGACGGCGAGTCCGTAGCCCGCCGCCTCGCGCTCATACCGGATCACTTCCTCGAGCAGATCCCCGGGCACAGGCGGCGTGTGCTCGATCCCCAAGGCGAACGCCCGTGGACTCGCGTTCCACTGCACCGTGTGTCCAAACAGATGCACGAGGAGGAATAGCCGCAGCTCCGGGTCCGCTTCATGATCGATATGGATCTCGGCGCCGTCGAGGTCGGCCGTTAGCGGATCGGGAATGTTGCGCGTGACAATCCGGATTCCGTAGTTACGCGTGATGTGCTCCTCCAGCCGGCTGCAGCAGGAGTCAAAGTCCATCAGCGTCCCTTCGGCAGATGCTTGTCCGCGAAGTTCATGAATTGATCCCAGTCGTAGGCGGTCACGTCATGGACGCCGGACCGGATGTGGTATCCGATGCGTGACATCACGGGCTGGTTCAAGGGCGGATGCGCGGTGGCGGTCATGCCTTCCACACCCAGCAGCTTGTAGACGGGCGAGGCGGAGAGCGCAGACAGGAACTCGCCATGCGGGTCGGCCCAGCGGTCCTCGACGGCGCTGGTGACATACACCGGGCGCGGGGCGATCAGCGCGATCAGCATGTGCTGATCCACGGGCAGGTCGTTGACACGGGCGTTGTATTGCTTGAAGTTCGCGTTGAACCAGTGGGGAAAGGAGTAGTTGATGCGGTGGACCGTTTCGCCGTAGTCCCGGCGTGCCAGAGCGGCTCCGCCTTCGCCCGAGTTGTTCGAGATCACGATGGCGAAGCGCTCATCCTGCGCGCCGGCCCACAAGGCGGTCTTTCCGAGGCGGGAGTGTCCGTGCAGGATCACGCGGCGGGCGTCGATATCGCGGTCCTTGGACAAATAGTCGAGCGCGCGCGACAGCGAGTAAGCCCAGGCGCCGATGGCGTTCCAACTATCGGGGGCGGGGTCCTTTTCAAAGTACGGAATGATCGAAGCCGCGCGGCCGTCCTTGTTGTCGGCGAACACGTCCTGGTAGTAGAACGTCGCCGTCGCGTATCCGCGCCCGATCGCCTTTTCGACCTGCCAGCGGGAGGAGCCGGATCCGCGCGCGGTTTCCGCGCCCGGCTTGCGAACACCCGAGCGGTCGTAGACTTCGGCGATCTTGATTCCCGGGTCGGCGTTGACCGTGTGGTTGCCGGTGAAGTTCGGGCCCAGGAAAACAGGCGCACGCCCCTTGCGCTTGTTCGGCTTGTAGATGAGCAGGTTGAGGCGCGGACCCTGGCGTCCGGCGAGCCACAGCGTCACTTCCTCGCGCGTGGCCGCGCCGTTGAGCGCGTTCTTGTCGATCGAGGTTCGTTCCGATTCGAACGGGCGCACGGCGGGAGTCTTGCCGTAGACGTTCTGTTCGAACAGCCGCAGGACCTCGCCGCGGCGCTTGTTGCGCCATTCCGCCGCCGTGCGGACGGGAGTCCCATCGGCGAACACGAGCGGGTCCGGAAGGGTGAAGTTTCCGGCCTTCGATTCGTCGTAGTTGGCCTCGCGCGGCTGCTGGGCGGCCGCCGGAGTCACGAGGAGCAGGGGAAGCAGCAGGAACGTGCGCATGGTGTCTCCGGTCAATGGTACCGCTCCATGCTACTGTGGTGTCGAACGTGACGCGAAGGTCCCTCTTGCAGTCGGCTTGGCCGCTGTTGGCGCAGGATGTGGCGAAGCCGCCTCCGGCGCTCGATTTCATCTGTCCGATGGACCGCGAGGTGCGGAACGCGAATCCGGGCAAGTGTCCGCGCTGCGGGATGAAGCTGGTGGCGAACCTGCCGGATGGCCGCGAGTACCGGCTGGATCTCCGCACGTCGCCCGCGGTTCCGCGCGCGGGCAAACCGGTGGAGCTGCGGCTGGCGGTCCGGCATCCGGTGACCGGCGCGGTGGTGCGGGATTTCGAGGTGATCCACGAGAAGATTTTTCACCTGTTTCTCGTCAGCCAGGATCTCAGCTATTTCGCCCATGAGCATCCGGAACAGAAACGCGACGGAACGTTTGTGTTCAAGACACGGCTGCCAGCGGCGGGAGCCTATCGGGTGGTGGCGGACTGTCTCCCGAAAGGCGCGTCGATTCAATTCCTGTCCCGCACGCTGGTGACCGCCGGTACCGATCCGGCGCGGCTGGCGGATTCAGCGGTGCTGCAGCCGGTGCTTTCGGCGCAGCAGGGGACGAACCTGGGCGTCGAGCTGGTCACCGAGCCCAAGCAGCCGCTCGCCGGACTCGAAACGCTGCTGTTCTTCAATCTGTCGCCCGCCGACGGGCTGGAGCAATACCTGGCGGCCTGGGGACACATGCTGGTGGCGAGCGCCGATCTGATCGACCTGGTGCATGACCATCCGTTGTATGCGGACGGAGGTCCGAAGGTTCAGTTCAATCTGATCTTCCCGCGCGAGACCAACTACCGGATCTGGGTCCAGTTCCAGCGGCGGGGCGTGGTCAACACGGTGGCGTTCAACGTCCCCGTGAAGGCGCTTCGCTGAAAGCGATCTGGCGCGCGATTCCGGCGGGCGCTACCACGATGGTGGTTCCGGCGGGGAGACGCACGGGTTCCCGGTAGGCGTAGGTCCGGGTGTACTTATGGCGGTAGCCGTACAGCCACAACAGCGGCTGGATCCTGCCTCCCGGCTCGACCGCAACCACTTTCAACGAGCGGTGCTCCGGGACTCCTTCCACCCGGACCGCGCCCAGGGCCGCAGGCGCGGACAGGCGGAGGGGTGCTGAGACGAGCCATTTGGGCTGAAACGGATCAGCCGCCGCGGTGGACCAGGCCGGGCGGTCCGGCAGGTACTTGGGATCGCCCTCGGGCGCGCCGCCTTCCACCCAGTCCGCGATCAAGTGGAGTTCTTCCTGGGTCAGGCTCGGGTCATTGGCGAAGTCGCCGAATCCCTTCACCGCGCCCCAGGGTGGCATGCGGCGTTCGAGGACCTCCTCCTTGATGGCTTTGGCCCACGGACGTGCATCGGCATAGTCGAGCAGGGACATCGGCGCGGACCCGCCCGGACGGTGGCAGCTTCCACACTTGGCGTAGACGATCCGGACAATGTCAGTCGTCCAGGTCAGCTTTGTGGTGATCGGGTCGTGGGCGCTCGCCAGCAAGGCGAACGCCAGCGCAAGGAGCGGGACTCTATTCACCGCCGCCAGACGCGTTCGGCTGCGGACGCCGGACCAGATCGGCGGGGTTGACGTCGACCGGGATCGAGACGTTGAAGAATCCGATCATCATCTCTTCCCAGCTTTGGTCGCCCCATCTGATGTCCTTGCCGGGGTCGGGATTGTGCTTGTTGTTCCGGGAGTTGTCGTACCAGCCCGAGGCCTCGATCCGGGTCCCCTTGGGGAGCACCTTGCCTTCAGGAAGCTGATACCAGAGCTGCCAGTTGAAGTCGTATTTGGGCACCCACAGGAGCTTTTCGCGCTCGCCCGTGGGATACACAGCGGACATCTCGAACGCCTTCCCACGCAGGTGCATGTGCGGCAGCAGGCCGACGAGCTCGGAGTCGCGGTACAGCGTAATTGCCGCGTCTACCTGATGGTTGTCAGCGCCCGCCGGGATGACGAACTTGTTGTTGGTCGCGCCGAGTGTCATGACGCGGTGGGTCACCGGCTCCTTGGCGAAGATTATGCCGACCTTCGACCGGTCGCGCGCTGTCTTCCCGTTCGCCGTATAGTGCATTTGGAGCACGATGTCGGATCCGGCTTTCATGCGTTTGGCATGGCCCGGACGGAGCTGTTCAGGGGGCAGTCCCGGGGCGTAGCCGGTGAGGAATCCGCTGGAGCCCTCGGATCTCCCCTGGCCGCCGCGCGGGATGAACGCCTTGCCGACGGGATAGTCGCGCAGCCACTTGGAACCCGGCTCGCGCACGAAAGCAATGATGTGGTGCACCACTTCGCGGTTCCCCGGACGCGCTTCAGCCATCTGCACCCATTTGTCCTCTTCAAATCCGGTAGGGATGATGAAGTAGGTGTATTCAATGGTGCCGGTGGGGGCGACCTCGTATTCCTCAGACATCTCGTACACGATGTCGGGTTGCGGAATCGTCCACCCGCTGGCGAAACTGCGCTGCGCCGGTGCGTCCGTGGCTTCCCCCGCCTTGCCGCCGGACTCGGCCCAATTCACCAGGGTCGCGACTTCTGCCTGGTTCAGCGACCGGTCATTGCTGAACTTGCCGACATGGGGATCGGCCGACCAGGGCGGCATGCGGCGCGCTACCACCGCTTCCTTCATGGCTTTGGCCCACGGGCGCGTGGATTCATAGGTCATGAACGACATCGGCGCAGTTTCACCGGGCCGGTGGCAGCTCTGGCAGTTCTTCTGGAGGACCGGCAGCACGTCCTTGTAGTACGTGGGTGCGGCGGATTCGGCCCAGACCGCGGTTGCGGCGAGGGGGAGTGCGAGGATGGTTGTCCTGAGGCGCATACTTTTCACTATACGGAATTCGGCGGCGTTTGGTTTGAAGTTTATCCGGTCACAGGCTGGAATGGCACCGGTCTGGACCGGGTGCACGTGGAGCCGGACCTACCGGCAGAAGCTGCCGTGACGCCGCTCAGCGCGAGGCCGCGCGGGCCTTGTCCACCCAACTCTCGTACAGGTACGCGCCCTTCACGAGCTCCCATTCGGCGTCACCAAACACCGAGAGCTGCTGGCGGGTCAAGCCCGGAACTTTCGCTCCGAGCCCCGGTGTTCCGGCCTCGCGCTCTGGCGTCTTGTACAGCTTGTCCATTTCGACGCCGTTTGCGTCCGCCCAGCCGCCGATCGGGGTCGTGGGCATCGCCTCGATTGCCGCGGCAGTCCAGGCGGGAAAATCGAGGACGCGCTCGAGCCACGCGGCCACCGGCTTGGTGACAAAGTAGGGGCGGTGCGCGGTATCCTGCGACCATTCCACGTCGAAGCTCTTCCCTCCGGTCAGCCTCCCGACCCGGCCCTGGAGATCACGGAAACCGGCCACCCAATCGCGCTTGGTCATGGCGACCGTGGTGTCCCCGGTCCCGTTGTAGACCAGAGTCCGCGCGTGATCGAGGTGCATGGCGTAGAGCACGGCGGGGCGGTCGCCCAGGGGAAGCAACGCTTTGTACGGAAGCCCTTGGCACATCGGCTTTGCGCCATCCCAATATTCACCCGGTCCATCGAGATTCCCACCGCCTACCAGGACGCACGCCTTCAGACGTGTCTCGACAGCACACCCGAGCCCCAGCACGAACGAACCCATCGAGTAGCCCATCGCGCCAACCCGCCCAGGATCCACCTCGGTGCGCGAGCTTAAATAGCTGACCGCCTGGCGCAGATCCGTCATCATGAGTCCACCCATGCGCCTGCCCATTTCGCCGGGTTCTTGGACCTTGTCGTGCGCCCGCGTCCCGGACCTGCGCTGGATGTTCCGCTCGCCCTCGCCGATTGGATCGTAGGTGAGGACTACCGCGCCAGCACGCGCGTACAGGACTCCGGAATAGAACGCGTACCAGGCGTACTTGTCACCGCCGTGTCCGTTCACAACGATCAGCGCTGGTGCTTTGCCCGGCCGGGGATTCGACGGCCGGTATAGAATCGCCGGAACACGGAGTCCGTAATCAGTCCGGTAGCTGACGCGTTCGGCGGTCACTCCGGGCTCGGGCTGAAATGTCCCGTGGACCACGGCTTCGAGCGGCGGCAGCGGCTCGGCAGCGAATAGCGCCTCGCGGATTTGCACCCGCCATTCGGCGAGTTGAGCGGCGGCAACCAGGGCGAGCAGCATCAGTTGTCATTCTGGCATGAGAAAATGGAAGAGATGTTGCGGTTCCTATCGATCTTCGCCGGGCTCTCCCTTCTCGCCCAGGACACCAAGCTGCCGGACGGGCTCTACGTCACGATGACCATCGTGCGCGAGAAGGAGGCACTGGGCGAAATCAAGCTCCAGTTGTTCGAGAAGGAATCCCCGGTTACGGTCAAGAATTTCGTCGATCTGGCGCTGGGCAAGAAAGCCTACCTGCATCCCCTCAACGGACTGCCGTCGCTGAAGCCATTCTACGAGGGGCTTCTGTTCCACCGCGTGATCCCGAAGTTCATGATTCAGGGGGGCGACCCGCACGGGACAGGGCACGGCGCCACCGAGTCGATTCCGGATGAACTCGAAAATGGGCTGAAATTCGACCGGCCCGGGCGGTTGGGGATGGCCAACGCTGGTCCCAACACCGGGAGCTGCCAATTTTTCATCACCGAGGTCGACACGCCGCACCTGAACGGCTTGCACACCGTGTTCGGACAGGTAGTGTCGGGGCAGGAACTGGTCGCCCGGGTCGCGCGCTTCGAGGCGATCAGCGATAAACCGACGGTCGACATCCGGATGACCAAGATCACGATCGAGCGGATCGGTGCTGGTCCCGATCCGAATCAGCTACAATAAGAAGCACGCGCCCGTAGCTCAGCCCGGATAGAGCGTTTGCCTCCGGAGCAAAAGGTCGCACGTTCGAATCGTGCCGGGCGTACCAGTTAATTCCGGGTGAGCCACTCTTCGAAGCTGGATTCCCGCAGCCCACACAGTCCCGCCAGGAACGTACTCTTCATCGTGGTGGATGATCTCGATTGCCGTGCGCGAGCGCTAGTAGCAGCCCGGAGCCGCAACCACGCGGCTGATCTCACCGGAGTCAAGCCAGTTCACCCGGCAGGCCGGACAGTTGTCGATCACGATGTTGCCCGGACCACCGTACCGGTGCGTGTGCATCCGCTTCGAACAGTGTGGACACCGGACTTCCCGGTCGAGCTCCGTTGGACAAACCGGATCGAGGATATCGGCCCGCGATCTTTTCCGCAGGCGCAATTGCCGGATCACTGGCAGGAACTCCGCCATGCCGATGAGCAGACCGTGGCATTGCTGACAACCGAGCATCCGGTGCCGCGCCGCGGTGGCATGGTGGAGCGGAGTCCGGCACAGCGGGCATGGGGCGCCAGCGGCCTCGGCTCCGATCGCGACACCGTCAAGGTTGGCGGCGGCCGCCCGGGCCGACTGGCAATACTCGCAGTTCCAGGCGGAATCGGCGCGGTCAAAGCGCATCGCCGCGCCGCAATTGGAACAGTTCACACGCGATTCATCGGCGGGATCACGGCAAGCCTTCAACTGGCCTGTTCGAGCAACCGGTCGGGACGGAGTTGGCCGGGAGCGGGCAGCTCCGCTGCGTCGACTCCTTTTACCGTGATCGCATACCGGGCACTGTCTCCCTTGGTGACCAACCCGTTCTCCTTGAGGTACCAGAGGCTGAACTCGAGGTGCTCTTTCGGAATCCCCAGCAGATCTTCGAGCTCGAGAATTGAAACAGCGGGCTGCTCCGGCGCATTCAGCCGCTTGGCATAGAGCGCGGACATCACTGCGCGCCGTTTGGCCTTCTCGGCTTCAATGCCGTGGGCGGTCCCCGGCTGGTCGAACACCCGCCATTTTAGCTTCCTTAGCGCCTGGTAGTCGGCGTCGTAGCCAGCGCGCTTTTCCGGGTCGCTGAGCACGCGGTAGGCGTCAAGGATCTGCCGGAACCGCTGGTCGTTGCCGGTCTCCTGATTGTCAGGATGGTAGCGCTGGGCGAGCATCCGGTAAACACGGGACACCGTATCCGGATCCGCGTTCGGGCTCAGTTGCAACACCTCGTAGTGGTCCGGAAACTCGTGCGCCGGCCACTTCGGAGGTTGCGCGCGGAACTCCTGTGCCTCGGCGAATTGGAGCCCTGCACGCCAGGCCTCGCCGCGTCTCGCCGACCACGCCACGCGCGCCTGGACCTGCTGCTCGGCGCCAGACTGCGCGAGGTCGCCGATCAACACGACCGGCTGCCCGGCCGCAAGCTCGGTGCTGGTCTCGACACCGCATCCGTCCTCATGGAGATCGACAACCTTGGCAGGGACGATCTGCACCACGCCCGTGCGCACCTGGATGCTCAGCTTCACCTGAACCGGCTGAGCCTTGGGCTTCCGCGCCTTCCTGCGCCGCTCCACTGTTCCCATGGCGGTTCTTATCGGCCGCCACCGGGCGTTTATTACTTGGGTCCCATGCGAAGTGAGGCGTCGAGCCGGATCACTTCGCCGTTCAGATACCGGTTCTCCAGGATATGGACGGCCAAGGCGGCGAACTCGTCCGGATCACCGAGGCGCGCCGGGAACGGGATGGTGGCGGCCAAGGAATGCCGCGCTTCCTCCGGCAGTCCGGCGAGCAGAGGAGTGTCGAACAAGCCGGGCGCGATGGCCATCACCCGGATTCCGTGCCGCGCCAGATCCCGGGCCATCGGAAGCGTGAGCCCTGCCACCCCGGCCTTCGACGCGGCGTAGGCGCACTGTCCGATCTGCCCCTCGAAGGCGGCAACCGACGCGGTGTTGATCAGGACTCCGCGCTCACCGTCCGGGTGCGGTTCGTTGGCCGCCATCGCCTCCGCGGCCAGACGGCAGACGTTGAATGTGCCGCCGAGGTTCACCTGGATGACGCGGCTGAATTCTTCCAGCGGGAGAGGACCGTCTTTACCCAGGATCCGCCTGGGTGGCGCGATACCGGCGCAGTTCACCGCGGCGTCCAACCGTCCCCAACGGTTGACGAGTGCCGTGATGGCGGCGTTGACCGCGCCGGTTTGGGTGACGTCGGTCTGGACAAACAGCGCCCGCTCGCCGAGTCCGGCGGCGAGAGCTTCACCGCGGACGGTGTCGAGGTCGGCGATCAGCGCTCTTCCGCCGCGTTGGAGAACCGACCGGACCACAGCCTCGCCGAGGCCAGAGGCTCCACCGGTAATCAGGACTGAAGCAGTCGAAATCTGCATGAGAAGACGACAGTATACATGTTTCGCCTGCACCAGCCGATAGGCGCATGAGCCAATGGAAGATCGACGACACAAGGTGCGGACAGCCCGTTCTGGGATGCAGACGGTCTATATAGAGCATTTTCACATTTTATGTACATCTAGCTATGTCCGATATCCGCAACTCCGGCAATAGGCGCGGACTTGTTCTGGGGTGAGATGCTGGAGGGCCTCAGAAAGTGCATGTTCGAGCGCGGCGGC
>VFZX01000320.1 GCA_016871015.1 Acidobacteriota bacterium
GCCTTATGCGCTCCCTGCGATTCGCACTTCTCGCCGCGCTGCCCTTGTGCGCGCAACGATCCACAACTTTCGAGGACCGCCCCGGTCTCGCCCTCGAAAATGACCGCGTCGAGCTGATCACCCTCAGCAAAGGCGGAGCCTTCGCCAGCCTGCTCCTCAAGGATGACGCCGGGAAGATGAACCCGATGTGGAACCCCATCGCCGGCGCACGCACGGCAGGGGATCCGCCGCGGTTCGGCGACTCAATCGGGCACTTCGTCTGCGTCGACGGATTCGGACCCACATCGCAGGAAGAGCAGAAAGCCGGATTCATGGGCCACGGCGAGGCGCACCGCCAGCCTTGGGAAGTGATTGCGCAGGGCAAGCAGGGCCGCACCTCGATGATCCAGTTCCGCGCAAAGCTCCCGGTGGTCCACGAGGTGTTCACCCGCAAGCTCGAGCTAGTCGACGGCGAGCAGGTCATCTACGTCGAAAGCGAGCTCGAAAGCCTCCTCGGATTCGACCGTCCCGCCAACTGGGCCGAACACGGCACCATCGGCGCGCCCTTCCTGTCGCCTGAGAAGACGGTGGTTGACGCCTCGGTGGGCCGCTGCGAAACCCGTCCGCACAACAACATGCCCCGCAACCGCCGGCTGGCTTCCGAGAAGGAGTTCATCTATCCGATGGCGCCGCTCGCCAATGGACAACTTGTGAACCTCCGTGCGGTGCCCGCACAGCCGGACTCCATGGATCACTCCGGCTGCCTGCTCGATCCCTCGCGCCGCCTCGCCTTCGTGACAGCGCTGCGGACAGACAAGAGGCTCCTCTTCGGATACCTGATCCGTCGCGAAGAATATCCGTGGCTGCAGGAGTGGATGAACTACCCCAAGAACCTGAACCTCTCCCGCGGACTCGAGTTCGGCACCCAGCCCTTCGATGTCTCGCGCCGCCAGACCGTGGAGATGGGCAAGCTGTTTGGGGTCCCTGCCTTCCGCTGGCTTCCGGCGAAATCGAAGATCGGCTCCCGGTTCCTGATGTTCTACACCCGCGTTCCCGACGGATTCTCACAGGTCGACGACGTGCGGCAGGAAGGCGGCCGGCTGATCATCGAGGACAAGAAGTCCGGCAAACGCGTGGAGCTGGCGGCATCCCTGCCGCTGTAACGGATCAGATCCGCTCGAAGTAGCGCTTGCGTTCCCAATCGGTCACCGCCCGGTCGAACGCCCGCGCCTCGTTCCGGTAGCAGTGCGCGTAGTGCGCCGTGACATCTTCGCCGAGCGTCTGCTTCACGAATCCGGATCCCGCGAACAGCTCCGCCGCCTCAGCCAGCGAGTACGGGACGCGCGGCAAATGGCGCGCCGCGTAAACGTCGCCGCTGAACTGCTCCGGAGGCTCGATCTTCTGCTCGATACCCGCCAGGCCCGATGCCAGCGACGCGGCGAACGCCAAGTACGGATTCGCATCCGCGCCTGGAATCCGGCACTCGATCCTCAGGCTCTTCCCCTGGCCCACCACGCGGAACCCCGCGGTCCGGTTGTCGCGGCTCCAAGCCAGCCGCGTCGGTGCCCACGACATCTCTTCGTAGCGCTTGTACGAGTTCACCGTCGGCGCGTAGAACACCATGAAGTCCGGTGCGTAGCGGATCCAGCCGCCGAGAAACCACTGGAACAAATCCGTCGGCTCGGGCCCCGCGCCGGCAAACGCGCTCACGTCGTCCGCCCACAGGCTCATGTGGATGTGGCAGCTCGATCCGGCCTGGCCCTCGAACGGCTTCGCCATGAACGTGACGCTGACGCCCATCTGGTCGGCGACCTCCTTCAGGCACTGCTTGAACAGCATGTGCCGGTCCGCCATGGCCATCACTTCGGCGTAGCGGACATTGACCTCGTGCTGTCCCAGTCCCCACTCGCCCTTCGAGTTCTCCACGGGCACGCCGGACTGCTCCAGGTGCTTGCGCACCGCCGCCGTGTAGAACTCGCATCGCGCGCCCTGCAGCAGATGGTAATCCTCCAGGTAGTGCCCGAAAGGCTCGAGCTGCGTGTAGCCGTTCTTGGCCGCGTCGCGATAAGACGTCCGGAAGGCGTAATACTCAAGCTCGGACGCCGCCATCACCCCGAACCCCGCTTTGCGCGCCCGCTCCACCTCTGCCCGCAGAATCGACCGGGGCGCCTCGGCCACGCGCTCGTGCGTCTGCTCCCGCATCACATCGCAATGGACCAGCGCCGTCTTGTCGAGCCAGCTCACGCGCGTGAGCGTCGGGAGGTCCGGCTTCAGGTGGAAGTCCCCGTAGCCCAGCTCCCAGCTCGCGAACTTGTACCCGGGCACCGGATTCATCTCCATGTCCGTGGTGAGCAGATAATCGCAAGCGTGCGTGCCCTGCGCCGCCACCTGATCCAGGAAGTACGAAGCGGTGAACCGCTTGCCGAGCAGCCTCCCATGGTGGTCCGTGAACGCCGCGATCACCGTTTCGATCTCTCCCCGCTGGACCCGTCCCTTCAGTTCGTTCGTCTTCATGATGTGGCTCGACGCCGGTACATCCAATAGTAGGCCAACATGGCCAGGATAAACAGCAGCGTCCCCACAACTCCGGGCCGGAACGCGGGAATCGCAAAGGTCGACGCCAGGCACACCACACCCAGCGCCGCACCCACGATCGCCCCGGGAACGCCCAGTGGACTCCTATAGGGACGAGGCAAGCGTGGCTGGTCCTGCCGCAGGCGCACGAACGAAACCAGCACCAGGATGTAGGAGATCAGCGCGCCGAACACAGCCATGTTCAGCAGCGCCGCGCCAACGCTCGATGCATACCGTTGCGCCAAGAAGCACAGCGCAGCCCCGGCTGCACCACCGGCAATCAGCGCGTTGGCCGGCACCGCCCGGCGGTTCAGCCGCGACAGCCACGCCGGATAGTAGCCCGCCCGGGCGAGCGCGAACAGCAGCCTCCCGTAGGCGTAGATGATCGCGTGGAAGCTCGCGATCAATCCGGTGAGCGAGACCACGGAGAGCAGGGTGGTGGTCGCGCGTCCGCCGAAGACCCGTTGGAATCCCAACTCGAGCGGCGCGTTCGACTGTCCGACGGCCAGCGCTCCGCCCGGGATCCCCGAGTTCAGCACCAGCGTGCCGCACGACAGCGCCACCAGCGTCACGATCCCCCAGATCAGCGCCTTCGGCATGTCCCGCGCGGCGTCATGCGATTCCTCCGCCGACAGTGGCAACTGCTCGATCGCCAGGTAGAACCACACCGCGTACGGCAGCGCCACAAACACGCCGGACCATCCCTTCGGCAGGAACGCGCCCGCCCCGGCGTCGGGAGGAATGTTGAGGGCATTGCTCCAGGCGAACGATCCCGTCGCCAGTGTGCCCCCATAGAAGATCACCAGCACGGCAGCCGCCGCGCACGTAATCGCCATCGACACGCCGAACGACATCTCCGCGCCCGCGACATTCACCGCCACGAAGACCGCATAGAAGACGAGCCACCAGACCCAGTCGCCGGGCCCCGGAACCAGAGCCTTCATGTATCCCGCGATGCCGCTCACGATCACCGCCGGAGTCGTCACATATTCGATCGTGTCGGAGACTCCGTTCAAAAACGCACGGTCTTTGCCGAACGCCGCGTAGGTGAAGTTGTAGAAGCCTCCGGCGTTGGGCAGTGCGGCGGACAACTCCGCGATTGACAGCACCAGGCAGACGTACATCACGGCGATCACCGCGGTGGCGAGCAGCAGTCCGCCGAACCCGCCGGCCAGGAGTCCGGTCTGCCAGCCGAAAAAGTTCCCGCTAATGACGCCGCCGACGCCGAGCGCCCAGAGGTGCGTCCAGCCTGCGGTCTTCTTCAGTTCTGCCAAGCGGTCCTACTGGTGCGCCTCAGCCGCCACCATGCGCCACCATGCGGGGAAGGGCGTCGACTCCCGTGCCGCAAGCAGATTCGTCATGGCGTCCGCGGCAAGGCACGGAAAAACGCCGCTCATCGCGCGCTCCTCGTAACGTCCCCCGGCCAGCCGGTAGAAGCGCATCCGGCCTGCGTGGTACCGCCACACTTCCGCCACTCCGACTGCGGCGAAGATCGGCAAGCGCCGGACCGAAGGCGATGAGATGTCAATTTCAATCACCAGCTCAGGCGGCGGATCGCGCCTCAAGTCGATCTCCTTTTTTGTCCGGATCAGCGATGCGGCTGCGAAGTAGAACGACGAGTCTGGCTCGAACCCCTTGCGCAGTTCATCGTGTTTGAACGTGGTCGAGCCAGTCAGCGCGGCGTCCATTTCCAACTCACGGGCCAGGATCGCCACGATCTCCGCCGCGGCCCGGTTGATTGCATCGTGTTCCGCGCCGATGGACATAAGGATCAGGCAGCCGTCTCCGTAGCTGGTCCGGACGGAAGGCCGGTCCACGATCTCGCGGGTGATCCGGACGTAGGTATCCCAGGATGCGTCCGTGAAGATCAACGTCTCCCCGGGCTCAATCTCCGGCACTACCGCCGTGGTGGACATGCGTTCTCCAGGTCTGATGATCGCATGCTTTGAGTTCATCTGGCACCTGGAAATCCGGCTGTGTAGCCACTGCTAGAATCGAAGCTTGAACCGCCGCGAATTCCTCCTCACCGCCACAGCCGCCTCCGCCCAACAGGCCGCTCCCCCCGGCAACATCGTGCTCGTCCACGAGCATGTCCTGGTCGACTTCACTTCCGGCAAGTCCCCTTACGATCCGGACGAAGTCTTCCGGATCGCCAAGCCCCATCTGGAAGAGGCCAAGAAATTCGGCGTCCGCCGGTTCCAGGATTGCAGCCCCGCCTACATCGGCCGTAACCCCAAACTCCTCCTCCGCCTGGCCGACGCCACCGGCATCGAGATCTGGACCAACACCGGCTGGTATGCCGCGCGCAACCATCAATACCTGCCGCCTGAAGCCAAGACCCTCAGCCCGGACGCCATCGCCAGGATCTGGACCTCGGAACACGAAAAGGGCGTCGACGGCATGAAGCCCCGCTTTATCAAGATTGGCGTCAACAACGGCCCGCTCGACGAGCTCGACAAGAAGATCGTGCGCGCTGCCGCCATCTGCACCCGCGGCACGGGACTCACCATCCAGTCCCACACCGGCAACGGCAAAGCCGCACTCGAACAACTGGAAATCGTCACCTCGGAAAAGGTGGATCCCTCCCGTTTCGTCTGGGTCCACGCCTACCGCGAAAAGGACCACGCCATCCACGAGCAGATGGGCAAGGCCGGCGCCTGGGTCCAGTTCGACGGAATCAGTCCGGACTCCCTCGCCTGGCACGCCGAGTGCGTCCGCTTCATGGACTCGAAGAAGCTCCTCACCCGCACGATGATCTCGCAGGACGCAGGCTACTACAAGCCCGGCCAGCCGAAGGGCGGCGCGTTCCGTCCCTACACCACAATGCAGAAGCAGTTGCTGCCCATGCTGCCCCCGTTCTGGGGCCTGCAACTCCTGGTGATCAATCCCGTGCAAGCCTATGGGAAATCGTGACGGAGTCCGATTAGATCCCAGGCCAGCCGCACCAGGGCCTTGAACATTTTCCCGGGCCTGATTATACTGGCAATTCGAACACCTTGATTCAGGTCAGCACAGCAACGGAAAAACCTGGCCTCCGCGAGGAGTACGACCCCGCGGCCCCGATGAAGGAGGCTGCGATGTTTTACGGCCTATTCCTGCGCGGCCACAGTGTCGACTCGCTCCGCCGCGACATCGACGTTCCCAAGGCCGTGCTCGAGAAGTGGTTGCGCCCCCGGCGCTACGAGCCCAACTTCCGCGAGAACCTGAAACGGATGTACGAGTTCCGCAAACAGGTGCTCGCCATCTTCGACGAACTGGTCACCAACGAGCGCAACCGCGCCCGGCTGATGTAGCCGCTACATCCAGAGATAAAATCCGGCTGAGATTTCTGTTTGCCGGAGCTTCCCGGTCTGGTTCGGCAAATCGAATGGCTTCCCCGTCACGTACTGCCGCATGTCGAGCCGCATCCCGAACATGTGGTTGAGCTTCACCTTGATCCCGCCGCCGTAGTTAAAGCCGAACTTGGTGTCACCCTGCCCACTGGTTGCCGACGCTCCCGGCGGAACGAAGTTGTTGAAGTGCCCGCCCCCCGCCACGAACGGCCGGACCCGGCTGCCCTCCGGCGTCGCATAGGCCAGAAAATTGTAAAACCCCTGATGGACGCCGAAACCCGCCTCATCGTTCCCGATGACAAGCTTTGTACGGTTGTAGGCGTATCCGACTTCGTGGCCCAGGAACCGCCAATTGTTAAACGTCGTCCGGAAACCGATCCGCCACCCGTCGTCGAGTTCGACCCGCGTCAAGTCGCGGATGCCCAATTGCCCCAGGCTCTTATTGCTCAAGCGCATGGTCCCGCCATGCCCGCCCACTTCGAACGACTGCGCCGCCAAAGTGCCGGCGGCCAGCCCAGCGATCATGATAATCCTCATACCCTCATACCAGTACAACATGGATTTCGCCGGGTCCGTGGACGCCCCGCACCAGGAACTGTTCGATGTCGGCCGTGCGGCTGGGTCCGGTGATGAACGCCATCCCGCTCGTGTGGCCCGCCGGGTCGGGGAGCAGCGTGAGCAGCTCGTCCAGCCCGGTCAGCAGTTTCGACGTTGGAACCACGGCGATGTGCACCGGCGGCAGCAGGGAAACCAGCCTCGGCTCTTCAGCCGAGGACAGCATCACCAGAGTCCCTGTTTCCGCCAGCGCAAAACTAGCAGACGTAATCCCGATGTCGTACGTTGCGCACCGCTCCCGGAGCGCCATCCGGCCGGTGAATCCGGTTTCGACTCCCGGAATGGAGGTAATTCCGCACTCGCCCAAAAAGGGGGCATTGGACGCGATCGCCCGGCGGCCTTGGACCAGCCCCGCGACGTAGTCCCGCGCTTCTTCCAAATTCTTTGCCACCAAAGACTTGCCGTTCAGCTTGCCGAGCGCCTCACAGAACTGCCCGATCCGCCGTGCGAGCGGAACTTCCGGGATTTTGAGCAGCACCGGGGGGCGCGCTGGCACCGGTTGTCCCGCCCGCCGGCCGAGCGAGGACCGGATGCTCGAAAGGATCAGATCGCGCGACATTATTGCCGGCCCTCCTGCCGTTCCTTCCACAACCTGCGGAAGCTCTTCGGCGCCGGAGCCGGAAGGTCGCGCTGGCTCAACCAACCTGCCAGCGGCCCGATCTTCATGAATCCGGGGACCGAGCGGATCCAGCCGTTTTCCGCCTCGGGCATCGTGTACGGCGCACCAGTGAGCGCGAGCGACCACAGCTTCGGATGCGTCATCACGAACGCCCAGGCCTTGAACGCAAGCTGCTGGACCCGGTCCTCTCCCTCGCGTTCCTTGGCTTCGGCGATGTCGCGCCGCAGCTCGAGCAGGATCTTCGGAATCTCGATCTTCACCGGGCAGACCTCGCCACACGCTCCGCACAAGCTCGACGCATGCGGCAGCCACGGATCGCGGGTCACGCCGTGAAACTGCGGCGACAGGATCGCGCCAATCGGACCTGAATACACCCAGGGATAGTTGTGCCCGCCGATCTTGCGGTAAACCGGACAATGGTTCAAGCACGCTCCGCAACGGATGCAGTACAGCGCCTGGCGCTTGGCCGGATCCTGCAAGACCTTCGTGCGTCCGTTGTCGAGCAGCACCAGGTAGAACTCCTCCGGACCGTCGATCTCGCCCGGCCACCGCGGACCCGACAGAAACGAGGTGTAGACCGTCAGCGGCTGGCCCGTCGCGCTCCGGCCCAGGATCTTGAGGAAGACCGCCAGGTCCTGCGCGCGCGGAATCAGCTTCTCCATTCCGGCGAACGCGATCTGGATCCGCGGCGCCGAAGACGACAGCCGCGCGTTGCCTTCATTCTCAACCACCACCACGGCGCCCGAGCCCGCGACCAGGAAATTCGCCCCGGTGATGCCGAGATCGGCGGTGAGGAACTTCTCACGCAACACCCGGCGCGCGATCATGGTCTGCTTTTCGATTACAGTTTCGCGTTCGACACCGAGTGTCTTTGTGAAGATGTCGGCCACGTCGTACCGCGTCTTGTGCAGCGCCGGCGCCACAATGTGATACGGTTTCTCCTTGGCAAGCTGCAGGATGTACTCGCCGAGATCGGTCTCGACCACGTCGATGTTGTCCTTCTCCACCTCGTGGTTGAGCTCAACCTCCTCGGTCGTCATCGACTTCGACTTAACGATGCGCCGCACGCCCTTTTCGCGGCACAGCCGGCGCACGAACTCCGCCGCTTCCTCCGCGTCTTTGCACCAAACCACTTTGCCGCCGCGCTTGACGATGTTCCGCTCGAGTTCCTCGAGATAATAGTCCAGGTTCTCGATGGTATGGCGTTTGATGGCGTTGGCGTGCGTCCGCCAAGCCTCGAACTCAGCCGCTACCGGATCATCAATCGACTCGCGGCGCTTGCCGACGAGCCGCCCCGTGGATCCATAGATCGCCGTCTGCAGGCGGTCATCAAGCAGTGTCTTCCGGATCTCCCCGGCGGGCAAAATGCTCATCGGCTCGCCAGGACCTCCGCCAGGTGGATGGTGCGGACGGAGTGTCCGCCGCGCAGCAGCGCTCCCTGCAACTGCATCAGGCAGCTCGAATCGATGGAGCAGACGTAGTCGGCGCCCGTGCGCAGAATCGAATCAATCTTGGTGCGCGCCATGCCCCCGGAAACCTCGTCGAATTTCACTGAGAAGGTCCCGCCGAATCCACAGCACTCCTCGGCGGCGTCCATCTCCTTGAGGGTCAGCCCGCGGACCTTGCTCAAAAGCCGCCGCGGACCGTGTTTCACGCCAAGCTCGCGAAGCGCGTGGCAGGAGTCGTGGTAGGTGACCGTGTGCTCGAACCGTGCGCCGAACTCGTCCGCACCAGCCACGTCCAGCAGAAACCGCGAGAACTCAAACACCCGCGACTCCAGCCGGTGGACGCGCTCGAGCACTGCCGGATCGTCGCGGTAGATGTCGCCGTAATGGTGGCTGATCATCGACGTGCAGGATCCGGATGCAACCACGATGGGGCCGCTGGTGTGCTCGAATACTTCCAGAAAATGGTTGGCGACCTGGCGGGCTTCCCCCCAATATCCGCTGTTGAACGCGGGCTGGCCACAGCAGGTTTGGTCTTCGAGGAATTCGACCTCGTAGCCGGCCCGCTCCAGCACGTCCGCCATCGCGAGACCGGCTTTGGGGAACAGTTGATCCACCAGGCAGGTCACGAATAGAGAAACCCGCTTGGACATTGAATCTACAATTCTATAATGGGCATCAGGATCTTTGTGAAGCGCCGGACCCTATTT
>VFZX01000321.1 GCA_016871015.1 Acidobacteriota bacterium
CTGGAGGCCAAAATCGGGAATCCAAGGCGTTCCGGCAGCCTGGCAACGAAAAATCGTGCTACGCAACAACCACACTTCGACCGGCGGCGATGAGCGTTCGCCCGTCAATTCTCGGACAGGCTCCTAGACCAGGGATCCCCGATTGTGGGGGTCTGATTCTGGCCGGAAAATAGGCGTCACTGTCAGAAACCTGCTTTTGCCATTGGATGCGTATAACTACGCGCGCCAAGGAAGCTCCTTTGCCCGGCCGCAAAGCCAGAGCGATTTCAACAACTGCAGGATCCTGGCGAAACTGGCGGTGAGGGTGGGATTCGAACCCACGGTACCCGCAAGGGTACAACGGTTTTCGAGACCGCCCGATTCAACCACTCTCGCACCTCACCTGGTCTCGACGGGAAACCACGCCTCCATCATAACCGATCTTGCACCCGGAGCGGTAGTAACATTTTGGCCCAGCCGGGCGTCGTAACCACTTCGCCTGCAAGGGCAATGGTGTATTCTTAAGGATTCGTATCCCACCACCGCCACAGGTTCGAACCATCCCCCAAGACCCGGCCCGCAGGAGGCAGACTTGTCATTTTCCCGATTCATCTGTTCAGCGCTCGCCTTCGCTCTGATAGCGCCGGCCCAGCAGCCGAACAAGCTTGTTGACACCTCGAAAGGAACCTTGAAAGTTTCGGTGATCGAGGGCGAAGGCGCCAAGAACAACATCCGCAGCCGGACGGCCACCGCGCCCGTGGTCGAGGTGAAGGACGCCTCGGACAAGCCGGTGAACGGCGCCGAAGTTGTGTTCCAGTTGCCGATGGTCGGTCCTTCTGGCTCGTTCAATGGCTGGCTGAAAACCCAGACGGTCCGGACCGATCAAAACGGCCGCGCGACCGTGACCGGTTACGCGCCAAACGACGAAGCCGGCCGGTTCAACATCAAGGTAACGGCGACGTCCGGATCCGAGAATGGGTCGGTGATCGTTGCCCAGGCGAATATCGTGGGAACCGGGTCTTCCGGAACCGCGGATGCGAAGAAGCGCGGCTGGTGGAAGCCTGTGGCGATCATCGGCGGTGCGGCCATTGCGGGCGGCATCATCGCAGCTTCGGTGGGTGGAGACAGTCCCGCGGCGGTGGCGGCAGCGTCGAATCCCGTAACGATCACCCCGGGAGCCGTAACGGTGGGCGGTCCGCGCTAGAGCTGGATGAAAAAGGATTCCGTAATGTATCCGAGAAAACTGATGATCGCCGCTGTCGTCGCGGCGGGCGTGCTGGGCGCGCAAGAGCTTTCCGGCCCGGTTTCGGGACTGGTGTTTGATGAACAGGCAAAGGCGGTCCGCGTGATCGCTGGAGTTCCAGGCGCGGCATATCTGGGATCGAGCCTCGCGGAGGGGGATGAAGGCTCCATTTCGCCGGACGGGAACTTCGCCGTCGTTCGCCAGGGCGCGGAATTGATGCTCCTGAAATCCGGTGGCGGGGCGGTCCGCTTGGGCGCCGCCGAAGGAGTGACCGGAGAAGTGGCCTGGAGCGCGGACTCGCACTCGGTGGCGGTAGAGTCGCGATCGATCCGGTTGTGGATCAACCTCGACACGCAGCCCGAGCAGTCGCCGCTGGCTCGATTCGAAGGCGATGCGATTTCGCTGGCCGTGTCCGGACGCGGCGTGGCTGCCGGAGCCAAGGGCGGCGTCTTCGTGCTGAACTCTGAGGGGAGCCGGCTGATCGTCCCCGCGGATGAGCCGGAAGGGCTGGCAATCTCCGGCGGGACTCTGTACGTGGCGGACCTGGCCCGGAAGGAAGTCCTCGCCGTCCGCAACTTCGCTTCGGCTCCCGAGATCGCACTGATTGCCAACGAGGCCGCCGGAGTCGGCGCGCCGGTGGCGGTGGCGGCCGACAACGGATCCTTGCTGATCGCCGACGCTGGCCGCAAGCTGGTGGCGATGAGCCTGTCGACCGGGGAAACCCAGTACAGCCTCGAACTCGACTTCGTTCCCGCGCGGCTGGACCGCTTCGCGCGCGGACTCTACCGCTTGAATGTCCGCGATTCGGCCACGGACCCGGTCCAGATTCTCCAGCTCGGATCTGAGCCGGCCGTCTTCTTCGTTCCCGCCGCCGCTGCTTCCCGGGAGGACTAAATCAGAATGCAGATGACTCAACGACTCGCAACCGCTCTCCTCACCCTTTCTGGTCTGGTCTTCGGGCAGGCAACTCCGGCCAACACGGCCAACATCGGGATCCGTGTGACGCTCCCCGACTCGGCGGCCGACGTGGCCGACGGCGCCACCATCAACATGGTGACGGGCGGTATCGGACAGAGCGCCGCTGCCTCCGTGGTGTTCACCAACCGGGGCACCACCACCCCACAGATCAACTTCATTCAGATGTCGGGGTCCACCGACTTTACCTTGAGCGGAGTGCCGGAGACACCTCTGTCGGTGGCACCACAACAGGTGTTCGGATTCCAAGTGTCCTACCGAGCCACCAACAGCGGACGCAACCAAGCCCGTGTTGCGGTGAACTACACCGTTGGGACAGCGACCGTGACCGTAAGTCTCACCTTCCAGGGCTCCGCACCCGAGTTGACGTTCTCCGTGATCCCGCCTGGCGGCAATGCGGTGAACCTTGTGGATGGCGCCAGCGTCGCCTACCCTGCGACACCGTTGGATGCGAGCGCGAACGCCACGTTCGTCATCACGAACCGAGGCACCACGCCGGGCGTGTTCAACAGCGCCTCGGTGACCGGTGACAGCTTTCAATCCGTCGGGGTGCCGCTCGGAGGTACCGCCGTTGACCCCAACCGCGAAATCCGATTTGTGGTCCAGTTCACGGCCAGGGCTCTTGATGAGGCCACCGGAACCGTCACCATCGAAACGGGTGACCGGCGCGTAACGTTCCGGCTCACCGGATCGGGGACCGGCGCGCGGTTTTCCTACCAGACCGCCGGGGGGCCGCTCCTCCCGAACGCGATGCTGACATTGCCCGACGCCCAGGTAACCGGCGACAAGACCACCTTGGTGGTGCGCTTCCAGAACACTGGGAACGCCGACGGCCGCATCGCAGTGATCAGCGCCACGGGCGCGGCGTTTTCACTGACTGAGGTTCCGCTGCTCCCGCTGGTGGTTCCGCCCGGCCAGACCTTCGGATTCACGATCAACTTCGGGCCTCCCGCTCCTGGACGGCATCTCGGCCGGTTGCGGATCGGCACCGATGATTTCGAACTCTCGGGGAATGGGCTCGGCGCTACGCTGACGTATTCGTACGTGGCGAACAACGTGACAACTACGGTCGCGACCGCCGGATCCGTGATCTTCACGCCCGCCGCGGTTGGCGCCACCAGCCAGCTCCGGTTCGTGATCGCGAACACGGGAACCGCGCAGACTACCGTGTCCTCGATCGGACTGGCCGCGCCTTCCACCCAGTTCACACTAGGGACGCTACCGGGCTTGCCAGCGACGCTGAATCCGAACCAGAGCGTGGCCTTTGACGTCACGTTCTCGCCAAACGTGCTGGGAACTTCAAACGCAACCCTCCGCGTGGACAACGCGACCTTCACGCTGTCGGGTGCCGGCAACGCGCCTCCGCCGCTGCCGGGCCTCCGCTTCGACGGTGCAACCGGCGCTCAAGAGGCGCTGCAGCAGCCCGCCGTCGGCCTCCTCCTCGAGCGCGCCTATCCGCTTCCGCTGTCAGGGACGGTCACGCTGACTTTCAATTCTGATGTCTTCTCGAACGATCCCGCTGTTCAATTCGCCACGGGCGGCCGCACGGTAACCTACACGATTCCCGCCAACACGACGCGCGCCATCTTCGCGAATAACGCCAATCAGGTGCGCATCCAGACCGGCAGCGTCGCGGGTACAATCACGCTGACCCCGTCGATCGCAACCACGGACGGCGGAATCAACCTGACGCCCGCCACGCCTCCTGCCGCGAATCTGACGGTTGCCGCGGGCGCACCGCGCATCTTGAGTGTGGCATTGGGAGCCAAGACCGCCAACACACTCACCATCCTCGTGAGCGGATACGCGACCTCGCGAAACATCACGCAGATCCAGTTGAACTTCACGCCCGCCACTGGAGAAACCGTGTCAACCACACAGGTCACGCTGCCGGTTGAAGGCGCGTTCCTCGGCTACTACAACGGCCAGGCCTCCGCGGGCTTCGGAAGCCTGTTCACCGCGTCGATTCCGCTGACGCTCGCAGGCGATTTGAAGACCGTGACCCAGCTCTCCGACACGGTTCAGTCGGTTTCGGTCGTGGTGACGAACCGCGTTGGGAATTCCCCCTCGGTATCCCTTACTCTGCGCTAAGCTGGTCAGGCCTGAGGCCTGATGATCCATGTACATCCTGACCGCCGCCGAAATGCGTGAAGCGGACCGGCGCACCGTCGAGTTGGGTATCCCGGATCCGGTGTTGATGGAGAACGCCGGACAGCGCGTTGTCGAGTTCCTGGAGGAGCGCTTCGGGCCGCTTTCTGCGCACCGGATCGTGGTCCTGTGCGGGAAGGGCAACAATGGCGGCGATGGGTTGGTGGTGGCGCGCCAGCTCCATACCCGCTTCCAGCCGCGCAGCCTTGATGTCGTGCTGGCGGCCGATCCACCCGCGAACATTGCGACGCTTCGGGCCTGTGGATGTCCGGTGGCGAGCGAGCTGACACCCGTGATGCGTGCCGCCACACTGGTGGTCGACGCGCTGCTCGGGACCGGGTTGAATGGTCCGCCGCGGGAACCGTTCGCGGAGCTGATCGATCTGATCAACAGTGGATTTCCACTGGCCAAGGTGGTCGCTGTCGACCTCCCCTCCGGAATGGCGAGTGACGAGCCGGTGACCCCGTGGCGGCACGTCCGGGCGGATGCGACGGTGACGTTCACCTCGCCGCAGCCGGCGCACTTTCTGGAGCCGAACGCGTCGGCGTGCGGCGAAGTCCGCGTGTCGCCGATCGGGACGCCGCCGGAGCTGCTTCGCACGCGGCTGGCCGTAATCACACCGGATCTGATCCGGCCGCTGTTCGCACCGCGGGCCGTGACCGCCCACAAGGGTGACTTTGGACACGTGCTGGTGATCGGTGGAGCTCCGGGCAAGACGGGCGCGGCAGGCATGGCCGGGATCGCAGCGCTGCGGGCGGGAGCCGGACTCGTCAGCGTGGCTGCTTCCTCGCACGCTGGATTCGCACCGGAGCTGATGACCGAGCCGCTCGGCCACTTCCAGACCGCGAATAAGACGGTGCTGGCGGTAGGTCCTGGGTTGGGGTCGAATGCTCCGTGGCTCGCGCAATTGGTTCAGGACGCGGAACAGCCCGTGGTGCTTGACGCCGATGCACTCAACCTGCTCGCTGGCAAGAAGCTGCCGAAGGGCAAGCGGCTGATCCTGACGCCGCACCCGGGTGAGATGTCGCGGCTGGCGGCAAGACTGACGGCGGAGATCCAGCGCGACCGGACCGGAGTCGCGCGTGAGTTTGCGTCGAGCCACGATTTGATGCTCGTGCTCAAGGGCCGCAACACGCTGGTGGCGCTGCCCGACGGGATGGTCTTCGTCAACCCGACAGGTGGCCCAGCGATGGCCACCGGTGGATCTGGTGACATCCTCACGGGGCTGATCGCCGGGCTGGCCGCGCAGTTTCCGGACGACCTCACACACGCAGTGCTGGCCGCCGTATGGCTCCACGGCCGGAGCGGCGACTTGGCAGCCGCGGAGTTGGGCGAGAAACCGGTGATCGCGACCGACCTGTTGCGATTCCTGCCCGCGGCGATCGGGCAATTGCGGTGACCTACACGACCCAAAGCGAAGAGGAGACCATCGAGCTGGGACGCCTACTGGCGCGCGAGGTCCTGCCACCGCGCGGCGTGGTGCTGCTGAGCGGGAATCTCGGCGCGGGGAAGACGGCGCTCACCAAAGGGATCGCCGAAGGACGCGGCGCGGCGAGCGTCGAGGAGGTGTCGAGCCCGACCTTCACGCTGATCCATGAATACGGGGATCCACCGCGGGTCTACCACGTCGATCTGTACCGGCTGGAGACTCCGGCGCAGGCAGCCACGCTTGGTCTTGAGGAACTGATGGACCGGGATGCGCTCACCGTGATCGAGTGGGGCGAGCGCTTCCCGGAACTGTGGCCCGCCGATGCGGTCTGGATCCGGATCGAACAGGCGGGAGGAGATCAGCGCATCTTCCGGATCGCCGCCGCGAATGCCTCATAGGAGCCGGGCGCGCGGGCGTTGAGCCAATCGGCGTACTGCTTGGCGACCTTCTCGAGGTTGTGGAACATCATCGGCTCGCCGAACAGCGCGCGGAGCGGCGGGACGAACGCCTCGATCTGCATCCAGCACTGAAGCAGTTCGCGCCCGCTCTCGAAAAACAGATCCGGGTTGAGCACTCCACTGGTGATAAAGGAAGCAACCATGTCCCAGTGCGACACCACCATTCGCAGAGAAGCATTCTCCGCCGAGCCGGGCGGGCACAGAGTCTGGAGCTCGTCCATGGTCTGTGGGTGGAACTTCTCGCTAAACCAGGCGCGGGCGGCGCGCAGCCGCTCCTCTCGTCTGCAATCGTACAACCGCAGGATGAGGTTGACGTCGTCGTATGTTGCGGGGCTCTTGGCCATATCCCCAACAGGTTACCGCGCCGCGATCACACGTTTCCACAATGAGGGTTTGGGAAGGCGGACTCCGAACCGCTCCACGTACGGGGCCGATTGCTCATCGGTCAATGGCTTGGTGTCGCGCATGGCGGCATCGGCTTCGCGTACGCGGCAGAAGTGGTCCACCTCGAACCAGCTCGCCGAGAGACTGCGCTCCACCGTCATGCGGTTCGACCAGGTCATGCGGCCGTCGATAATGTCGAGGTATCCGCGGAACGGCACGGGCTCGCCGGGCACGGCGGCGCGAGCCTCTCGCGCGAGGATCGCGGCGTTGTCGCGGACGATGGCGCGGTCCCAGCGGTCGAGCGACTGGCGCAGGAGATCGGACGCCCGGTCCTGCGACTTGGTGGCGGTTTCCGCGGAAACCCGGCACAGCCGTGCCGCATCCGGGATGCTGTAGCCAAGGACTTCAAACCAGACGAGCTGGCGCTCGAGCGGAGTCAGTTCGGTGAGGGCGCTTTCGAATTGGGTGAGGGCGAGAGTCTGCGCTTCGCCACCCGTCCAGCCGGTGGAGTCCAGGATGTGGGGCCGGATCGCGGCGATGAACTCACGCTCGGCCATCGGGGCGATCTCGCGCGGGAAGGGCTTCAGCGACGCGAGCAGGGTTGCGAGATGCGCTTGGCCGCCACCGTAGCGCTTCACCATCCATTCGAGCGGAGGGATGAAGACCTTCGACAGGTAGGTCCAGCCCTCGGACTTGTTTGCTTTGCAGTCCGCGATCATGTCAAAGCAGGTATAGACAGCCAAACATTCGCTCCAATTCTGATTTTAAGCGGCCAGCCATCCGAATCCAGGCGGGCCAACTCCGAAGTCGCGTCCAGCGGCTCGCGCCACGGTGCGGATCCGCTCGATCACGCTGTTGTAGAACTCCGGATCGTGCCACCCGCCAAAGCCGTGGATCGCGCTGATCTTCTCCGCCTGCTTGCGGGTGGTGGCGCCGTGGGGCTTGGCCACCCGCGAGTGGAACGGATCGCCGACCAGGTTCTCCGTGGTCGCATCGAGAGCGGCGGCGGCAAGCTCCTCCGGGTCGCACGGCAGCAGCGGCGCCAGAGTAGAGAAGGTCCGGATTCCCGAGGCACGCAGGCGGCGCACGGTGTCCAGACGCTCGGCGAAGGCCGCGCAGTGAGGCTCGTACAGCCTGCGCACATCCTCGCGATTGGTGGTGATCGAAAAACTGACCCGGACATCGGTGCGCGTCGCGAGCCGCTCAATCAACGGCAGGTCGCGCAGGATCAGTGGTCCGCGCGTCTGGAACACGAACAGCCGGGGTGGCCGTGCGGTGAGCGCCTCCAGGATTGCAGGCATGTGGGGATCATCCGCTTCCGCTGGCTGATAGGGATCGACGAGCGGCGAGCAGTAGATCAGCTCATTGCCCCTGACCGCGCGGGCGAGCAGCTCAGCCGCGTTGGACTTGAAAGTGGTGAACTGGCCCCATCGCTGCCAGTCCTCCTTCTTGAGTCCGCCGTAGAGGAGCATGGTCGGGACGTAGCAATAGGTGCAGCCGAACGTGCAGTTCCGCGCCGGGGTGAGCGAATGGGTGAAGCCCGCCTCGGCGATGAAGCCAGTGGTCCGGCTGAGGATGCTCGAGGCGCTGTCCTCGCGGATGTGGAACCACTGCGCCAATGCTGCTATTTTCCGCAGGAGCCCGGCCCACGGCCAGGCCACGACGGTCCTCAACCGCCGCCGGATGAGCGGGTGATTAGCAGCAGCAGCCCGAGAACAAGCAGAACGGATACGATTTCCATAGTTCTTTAGATGCAATTGGTGGGGGAGGAGGGACTTGAACCCTCACGGGTTGTGCACCCGGCAGATTTTGAGTCTGCTGTGTCTGCCATTCCACCACTCCCCCACGGGATGGTTCAACTTCAGTATAGCGCCGGGAAGAGGCGATAATGAAAGTTGGGGATGAGCTGGCTGGAATCAGAAGCGCACCTGGATGAGTTCTTGCGCCGGTTAGAGCAGCACACGCTTCCGAAGTCCGAGTGGACCCACGCGGCGCATGTCACCATGGCGGCGGGCTACCTGACGCGCATGACACCCGGGGAAGCGCTGCCGCTGATCCGGGACAGGATCAAGAGCTACAACGTGTCGGTGGGCGGTGAGAACACAGAGTCGAGCGGATATCATGAGTCCCTGACGGTGTTGTGGATCCGGCTGGTGGCACACCACTTGAGCGGGCTGGATCCGGCGATGGCGAGGATCGATCAGGTGCGGAGCGCGGTGGCTGGGTTCGCTGGGCGCAGTGGGATTTTCCGGGAGTACTGGAGCTTCGACGTGGTGAAGTCGGAGGAGGCCCGGCGGGAATGGGTCGAGCCGGACTTGAAACCCGGACCCGATGGCTTCGGTTTCACTGGGGCCCCGTAAGGCTGCCATCAATGCGCCTTTATTGCCTGGCGGGTGCGAAGCAACTCGGCGGTGGTACACTCCGGTCGATGGCATCCAGTTTGACGGTGGAGGAGATTGTGCTGCTCGTGGAAGCCCTCCCGCCACCCGAACGTGCCCGATTGTTGCGGTTGATCACCAACCTCCGGCCTGACGATTCGTCGATCTACCGGGCGATCCCACCGGCGCGCGAGGAATTCTCTGGCGACGC
>VFZX01000322.1 GCA_016871015.1 Acidobacteriota bacterium
GCCTCACCGACTCCCCGCTTGCTTCCTGTTCTGACACCAGCCGGAGCCAATGCGATCTTCGGTCTCTCATTCCTCCAATATCGTTCCCCCCGCCGATTTCGGGAAGAGGGAATCACCGGACGCTTACCAGCCCGAAGTACAGCTCGGTGGAGGAATTGAACAGGACCAGTTCGCCATCCACGGAGTTTCAGACGGTGTTGGGGGCGACGCGATAGGCAGACACCCGTTAGTGTCCGCCTTTTTTCGGCTCCGCCGCCGGGGCCGCAGGCTCGGGAGATTTGGCACCGTCGAGGTACTGCACGATCACGGAAATACGCCGGTTTTTCGGGTCATTGGGATCCTCCGCCACCCGCAACCGGCGGTCTGCGTATCCCCGCACCTGCGTCACCTGGCCCTCGCGCAGCCCGGTGGCCTCCATCAGTTGGCGGGAGGAGTTGGCCCGGTCCACCGACAGTTCCCAGTTGCCGTAGGGTCCACCGCTGGCGAACGGGCGGGAATCGGTGTGGCCCTCGATCAGGATGTTGTTCGGAAGCTTGCCGAGCTGTTCGGCAAGCAGGACAATCAGTTCCTCCCCCAGCTCCGAGGGTTGAATGCTGCCGCTCCCGAAGAACAACCCCTGCTCGGTCTCCAACAGCTCGATGCGGAGTCCTTCGCCGGTGACCATCATGGTCACCTGGTCCTTCAACTGCTCAAACTCCGGCATTTTCTTCATCGCCTGATCGAGGTTCTCTTTCAACTTGTCGAGGTTGTCCCTGTCGACCGACAGTGCGTCGCCGGACCCCGCCAGATTGCTTCCCAACTGCTTCCCTGCACCGGTAGGATCGCGGAAGTAGGCGCCCACGGCCTGCTGCACCTTGACACTCGAGTTCATCAGCCACATCACCATGAAGAACGCCATCATCGCGGTGACGAAGTCGGCATAGGCGACCTTCCAGGCTCCGCCATGGTGTCCGCCATGGCCAGCCTTCTTCTTAATGACGATTACTGGCGCTACGTCTTGGTCCGGCATCAGGATGCGGCGCCCCCGCCTTTGCAAGCCGCTTCCATGTCCTTGAACGAGGGCCGGACCTCATGTGGAATTGCCCGGCGCGCGAACTCGGCGCACAGGATGGGGGCGTTGCCTTTGATATAGGCGATGCAGCCCACACGCAGCACGTTATAGTACTGGCCCTCGGCGTCGGAAATCTTCGTCATGTTGGCCGCGAGCGGTCCCAGAAATCCGTAACACATCAGGATTCCGAGGAACGTGCCCACGAGTGCCGCGCCCACCTTGTGCCCGATCTCCTCAGGAGGCCCGCCGAGCGAACCCATTGTGATCACAACGCCGAGCACCGCCGCCACGATCCCCAGTCCGGGCAGCGAATCGGCCACCGAGCTGAGCGCCGCGATCGGAGCCTGGGCTTCATGGTGGTGAACCTCCATGTCCAGCTCCATCATCTGGTCCAGCGCCAGGGCGTCGACCGATCCCGATACCGACATCCGCAGCGTATCGCAGAAGAAATCGACCGCATGATGGTCATGCAGGAATCCCGGAAATTTGTTGAACACGTCGCTCTTGTGCGGATCCTCAATATCGGCTTCCAGCTTGGTGGCGCCGTTCTTTCGCGCCGACAAGAACAGCGCGTTCATCATTTTGAGCGTTTCGAGGTAGAGCACCTTGTTGTGGCGGCTCCCCTTGATCACGCCGATCAGCCCTTTAAACAGCTTGATGATTGTTGGCAACGGATTCGCGATAAATAGGGTCCCGAGCGCCGCGCCGCCGATGATCACCAGCTCGGCGGGCTGGAACAGCACCGCGAGGATTCCGTGCTCCATCAGGTAGCCGCCAATGATGGCGCCAATGACCACTACGATGCCGATGATCGCGAACATGATGCTCTTCCTGCTTATCGGTCCGGGCGGCGAAAACTTGGGTCAAGCAGTCCCACTTGACGCGGACCCGTCGCCGGTGCCATTGTGTTTCCTAAGCCTATGACACGGAAACTCGCTGTCACCCTCATCGCAACATTAACGGCTTCCGCCTACGCGGCGAACCTCACCAGTAGTCTGAAATCTGGAAAGGCCGAATTGAAATCGGCGGGTCCGCTGGCTTTTGGTCCGGAGGGCATCCTGTTCGTGGGAGACCCGCTCGGAGCACAGATTTTCGCCATTTCCACGGGCGACACCAAGGCCGCCAAGACCGCCGAGGTGGAAGTCTCTGGACTGCACGAGAAGATCGCCAATCTTCTTGGAACCACGGCCGACCAGATCCTGGTCGCCGACCTCGCCGTTAACCCGGTCTCCAAGCGCGCTTATCTTTCGGTCTCGCGCGGCCGTGGTCCGGAAGCCATCCCGGTGCTGCTGCGCGTCAGCGGCGGCAAGCTCGAGGAAGTGAATCTCTCCAACATCGCCCATTCCAAGGTCGCCCTGCCGAACGCTCCGTCCCCGGAAGCCAAGGCCCGCGGCCAACTGTTGCGGATGGAAGCGATCACCGACCTCGCCTATAGTGACGGCAAGGTGCTCGTCGCCGGATTGTCGAACGAAGAGTTCGCGTCCAACCTGCGCTCGGTTCCCTTCCCGTTCGAGGCCGCCGGACGCGGGTCCAGCATCGAGATCTATCACGGCAACCACGGCCGGTTCGAGACCAACTCCCCGGTGCGGACCTTCACTCCCTACTCGATCGCCAAGAAGCCCCATATCCTGGCCGCCTACACCTGTACCCCGCTGGTGACCATCCCGATGTCGGACCTCGAGCCCGGCAAGAAGGTCATGGGCCGCACGATCGCCGAGCTCGGCAACCGCAACCGGCCGCTCGACATGGTGGTGTACAAGAAGGGCGCCAACCACTTCGTGCTCATGAACAACTCCTCGCGGGGCGTGATGAAGATCCAGGCCGACGGTCTGGAAGGCTTCGAGTCCATCAAGGACAAGGTCGCCGACAAGGCCGGTGTCCCCTATGAGACGATCGCTGGATTGAAGGGTGTCGAGCAGTTGGATCGCCTGGATGCGAACACGGCCCTGATGCTGGTCCGTGAAGATTCCGGCGCGATGGAACTCAAGAAGCTCGCCCTGCCGTAAAAGGCGTGCGGTCCGTAGTAACAACGTTGATCGGGTTGGCTGTGCTCAACGCGCAGCCGCCCCAGCCCAAGATCCGGGTCGACGGTCCACCTTACGTGTTCACGGTCGTCGAATCGAGTGTACTGGTGCGGCTGAGGAATCCCAACCTGGCCGCGATGTTCCGCGTCAGCGTGGATAAGCCCGGAGCCGAGCCAGTCGCCGGAGATCATTTCGCCGACCAGGGCACGCTAAAGTTCCGCCCCCGGTTTCCGCTCGAGCCCGGCGTTACCTACCGCGCCGTGTTCAGCGTCCTGACGGAGAGCGCCGAGTTCTCGTATACGGTGCCCAAGCCGGTGATCCAACGGACCACCGTGATCGAGAAAATCTTTCCCAGCGCCGCCAAGATCCCCGAGAACCAGCTCAAGCTGTACGTTCACTTCTCCGCGCCGATGTCCAAGGGCGAGGCGCCCAAGAGGGTCCACTTGATCGAAGAGGGCAAAGGCGAGGTCAGCCTGCCGTTCCTCGAACTGGACGAGGAGTTGTGGGACCGCGAACAAAAGCGGCTCACGATCCTGTTCGACCCGGGCCGGATCAAGCGCGGCCTGGTCCCCAATAAGGAGGTCGGTCCGCCCATCAAGGCCGGGTCCCGCTACACCCTGGTGATCGACGCCGATTGGAAAGACGCCAAGGGAGCGCCACTCAAAGAAGGCTTCAAAAAGCAGTTCGAGGCCGGGCCCTCCGACCGCACGCCACTCGATCCCAAGACCTGGAAGCTGCTCACCCCATCCCCTGGCACGCGGGAAGCCGTCGTACTCGACTTCCCCGAGCCCGTCGATTCGGCTCTCCTGATGCGATTCATTGATGTTGCCAACGCGCGGGGGGGACTGGTGCCCGGATCCGTGGCCCTCGACAATGACGAGACCCGCTGGATCTTCACCCCGTCCGAAAACTGGGTGGAAGGCAAGTACACGCTGGAAGTGCTATCCGGCCTGGAAGACCTGGCCGGAAACCGCGTCGGGCGCGCGTTCGACGTCGACGTCTTCGACCGCGTCGAGAAGCCTACCGCCGAGAGCCACTCGATTCCGTTCCAAGTGGGCCAGGCTCCAGAAGCGCCAAAACCGACCAGGCCGTAGTCGAAATGTGCTGGGCGTAGCTGTCGCCGCCCGGCGGTCTTGTCGTTGACGGCCATCCGCCGCCGCTTTGGTGATCCAGCAGCCACGCCCGGCCCCGCTTCACCCGCTCCGGTTCGGCCCCGGCGCGGACCAGCGCGATCACCGCCGCCGCCGTGTCGAACGGCTCATTCACCCAGCTCCCATTCGGAAGCTGCTGGCGTGCCAAGCTCTCGATCGCATCGCCGCGCCGGACCCCGGCCATCAGCACCCCAGCCGCCGCCAGGCTCGACTCCACCCGGCGCGACTGCAGCCACGCCCGAGCGCGCCCGGCGGACTCCCGCATCCCCGCCCGCTCCACCACTTCCAGCGCGAGCGCCGTGCCGACTTCCGGACCGTAGGTGGCGGGCGCACCGGTCACCTTCTCTTCCTCCACTTGCCAGTGTCCATCCGCCGATTGCGCCTTGACCAGCATCTCCGCCACTCGCCGGATCATCGCGCCGTCCTTCATCATCCCGGCCCGCTCAGCCGCCAGCAGCGACGCGCCGAATTGCACCGCCGCCAATGTCTTTGGCTCCCAGGACTCTGGCTTCAGCAGACCTTGCACGGTATCCTCCACCGGATCCCGCCGCGCACCCGCGTTCAGCCGGATCGCCGTGAACAATGCCCGGGCGCCGTCCCCGTTGTTGTGGCACGAGTAGCACTTGTTGTCGCGCTTCCACTTGGGGACTTCCTCCTCGAGGTAGGCAATCGCCTCAGGCAGGCCAGCCCACGCCCGGGCCGAGAGAACAACAACAGGCAGGTACAATCGTTTGAGTGCCATCGAAGCGATTCCCACAACTGGCTCAGTCTTCTTTTTACCGCAATGCCCAGGACCTCGTGGTGTCGAGCATCGGGCTCGGCTCCTACCTCGGACAAATGGACGAGCCTACGGACCGGGCCTACGTTGCCAGTGTCAAGGCCGCGGTCCGGGGCGGAATCAACCTGATCGATACGTCGCTCAACTACCGCCACCAGCGGTCCGAGCTCAACATCGGCGAAGCGCTTGCTGACTTGTTCGGCTCCGGAGAATTCCGGCGGGGCGAAGTGGTGGTGTGCACCAAAGCCGGATACCTGGTTCCAGGCGCACTGCCGCGGGACGGAGTGGATCCCGCGGACATCGCCGGCCGGATGCACTGCATGAGTCCGGCATTCCTGCGCGACCAGTTGTCGCGCAGCTTGGCCAACCTGCGCCTGGACTGCGTGGACGTGTTCTATCTCCATAATCCGGAGACGCAGCTTCAGCACGGCGTCAGCCCTGCGGAGTTCTACCGCCGGATCGAAACCGCGTTCCGTACGCTCGAAGACGAAGCCGCCGCCGGACGGATCCGCTACTATGGCACGGCGACCTGGAGCGGCTATCGCACTCCCGAAGACCAAGGCGGACTGTCGCTCGACCGGATGCTGGAAGCCGCTGAACACGCAGCGGGACCACACCACCGCTTCCGCTTCATCCAGCTTCCCCTCAACCTCGCCATGCTCGAAGGCGTCGACGCATCACGCCGGGCGGCACAATCCGGACTGACCGCCATCGCGAGCGCGAGCATCCTGCAAACGCGCCTCGCCTCCGGGCTACCGGAACAGATTCAGGCCAATCTTCCGGGATTGACCACGGACGCCCAGCGCGCCATCCAATTCGCCCGCTGTGCCCCGGGAATTACGGCGGCCCTGGTGGGGATGAGCAACCCGGCCCATGTCGCCGAAAATCTCCAGGTGGGCATGGTCCCGCCCGCGCCGCTCACCGCATGGTTCCGCCCGGCGCAATAGTCTTCCCCGCGGACGGCGACATCAACTCGCTCCCCGACCAGCCCGCCGTCTACATGATCGTCCCGTGCGAGGGTGATCCATACCTCGGGCGCACCAATGTCCTGCGCCGCCGGATCCGCCGCATGTTCGAGAAGTGGAACCTCGCCGGGCACACGGACCGCGTTGAGTACTGGCCCACGGCGTCGAAGCTCGAACAATGGCTCTACTCCTACACCCTCGCCCGCCGCCATTTCCCCCAAACCTGGACCCGGATGGTGAAGCTCCCGAGGGTGGCCTATGTGAAATTGATTCTGCACAATCAATTTCCGCGCACCCAAATCACAACGCGCCTCTCCGGCCACCCCGCCGTTTTCTACGGACCATTCCCCAGCCGCGGAGCCGCCGATCCCTTTGAGGCGCAGTTCCTCGAACTGTTCCAACTGCGGCGCTGCCAGGAAGATCTTGCGCCGTCACCGGACCACCCCGGCTGCATCTACGGCGAGATGCGGATGTGCCTGCGCCCGTGCCAGGAAGCGGTGAGCGCCGACGAGTACGCAAGCGAGGCGGCCCGCGTCGCCGAGTTCCTCGAACGGCGTGGCGCGAGCCTGTTGGACGTAGCAGCCGCGGCGCGTGAGCAGTCGAGCGCGGATCTCGATTTCGAGGAGGCCAAGCGCCAGCACCAGCGGTATCAGAAAGTGGAGGCGATCATCCGCTCAGGCGGGGACCTCGCCCGCTCGATCGACGCCTTGCACGGCGTAGCGGTGCTTCCCGCGGCGCGGCCGGATGAAGTGATGCTCTGGTTCTTCCACTCCGGCGGCTGGCTCGACCCGTGTGCATTCTCCATCGCGCCGGGAATCCCCGAACCAATGGACAAGCGGCTGCGGGCGCTGGTGGCCGGAGTCAACACGCCCGCGTTGAGCCTCGCCGCGCGCCAGGATCACCTGGCGCTGCTCGCCAAGTGGTACTTCTCTTCCTGGCGCGACGGCGAGTGGGTTGTCATCGATCGTTGGGACTCGATTCCGTACCGCCGCCTGGTGAACGCTATCTCGCGCGTGTCAACCGCGGGGAAGCGCCAGGGGAGCCAGGCGGGAGAACTTCCGCAGTAGCTCGTACAGGACCACGCCGCCCGCGGTAGCCACGTTTAGCGAGTGTTTCATGCCGAGCATGGGAATCCGGACGAAGGTGTCCGCCATCTCGATCAGTGCCGGCTGGAGTCCCTCGACTTCGTGGCCAAACATCAGGCATACCGGAAACGCGGGCCGCCAGTCGAACACGTCCACCGCGCGGACACTCGTTTCCACCGCCGCGATCTCGTAGCCCAGCTCCCGGAGTTCGCGGACCGCGGCTACCGGATCCCAGGTGTGTTCCCACGGCACGTGCTCATCGGCTCCGAGCGCGGTCTTCGTGATTTCCTTCTTGGGCGGCTTGGCGGTGATTCCCGACAGCAGCAGCTTGCGCGCGCGGACCGCATCCGCCGTCCGGAAGAACGCGCCCGTGTTGTACATGCTCCGGACATTGTCCAGCAGCACGGTGACGGGAAGCTCGCGGACACGGTCGTACAACTCCGCGCCGGTGGTGGCCTGAAAGGGAACGCGCTCCATCAGCCTGAAAGGTAGACCGACACGGGCGAAACGGGGACAAAGCCCATCCGCCGGTACAACGGGAATCCGGCGGGTGTCGATTGGAGAATGATCTGGGTGCGTGCCGTAGTGTGCGAAGCGGCTTGAACGGCGTAGCGCGTAATGGCCTCACCGTAGCCGCGATGCTGGCAGCTCGGGATGGTCCCGACGCTGTAGACGCCGATGACGCCGCCCGCCGAGGCGGTGGCTGCGATCGCCACCGGACGCCGGCGCTGATAGGCCACCCAGCCACGGAGTCCGGCGCGCCAATAGGACGCCGAGGCATAGACGCCGAATGCGACGTCGCGTGGAACGGCGAAAACATGCGCGCAGACATCGGCGAAGTCCTGTTGCGTGGACGGGTCGTCAGCGGCAACGAAGTCCGCTTCGGGAAGCACGCGGCGCGGGGGCGTCAGGCGGTCCGCGATCATGCCCTGATGCTCGTCGCTCAGCATGAGGCGGTGGCGCGTGGCGAGGCGATGGAGAGACGGACGTCCAATCTCACTGGCCAGGTCGTCGCACACCCAGAATCCCCAGGGCCGCCCCACGGACCGGAAATAGCGCGAGGCCTCACCCAGCCTGGCGTCAGCCTCCTGGAGCCGCGCCCCTTCCGGCAGGATGGCGGAGTTGAAGGCGCCGTATTCGAGTCCGGAGTCGACAAGAGTGAAACCGCTGATGTCGAAGCGCCGGCCGCACGGGGTGGAGGCGGAATAGGCGCTCATGGCAAAGGTCAGATTGCGCGACAGGGCCCGGTTGGCGTCGAGCGGGAACATGGATGCCGACATTATAGCTCCGGCGCCGGCTGTCCCGGGACGGCTTGTGCCGTGCACGCGCTGTACCTACAAAGAAGGTACACTCTAGGTGGGTGGGTTTGCGCGGAGTCGAGTTCGATTGGGACGACGCGAACGTTCATCACGTCGAGCGGCATCGTGTCGCGCCAGAGGAGGCGGAGCAGGTCATCATGAACGATCCGCTCGATCTGGGAATGGAAGCGATGATCGTGTCCGCGTCGTGACGGCATTTGAGCCAAGCCGGCGGCTGGTCCAGTTCTACTACCGGAAACGAGGCACATAAAACTCATGGCGAACAAGAAGCAATTGCGTTTCAAGACGGAGGCGGAAGAAGCCCAGTGGTGGTCCGAGAACCAAGAACTGATTGCGGACCGCTTCGAGCAGGCCAACGCGTCGGGTGAGCTCGGCAGGGGAACCGTTGCCCGGCAGGCGGCCGAGAGAGGTGGAGCGTCACCCACCATCACCATCCGATTGCCCGTATCCGACCTTGCCCGGGCGCGGAGTTTTGCCGCGCTCAAAGGCCTCCGGTATCAGACCTACCTCAAGCTCTTGCTGCATGAAGCATTGGATTCCGAAGAACGGCGCATGAAGCATCGCTAGTCTTCCCTGTCCAACATTCGGCAGAGGCTTGGCGACGTTTGGCGACGAGAGCTATCCCGGAGGAGGTGTCGCTGCCTTGGCCTGATCCTGTCACAAGCTCGCGGCAACCTCAATTCGTGAAGATACGCGCCGCGCTCTGGGCTGGGCCCCTAAAATGAGACAGGCAGTTAAGACTCAACCTTCATCGAATGGAGAATTGAGTCATGGGATTATCACGTAGGAAGTTCACCAAGGAATTCAAGCTGGCCGCGGTGAGGCGGCTG
>VFZX01000323.1 GCA_016871015.1 Acidobacteriota bacterium
GCGACAGGACTCGAACCTGTGACCTCCTGCGTGTGAAGCAGGCGCTCTAACCAACTGAGCTACGCGCCCTCAGGACCTCTCCATTATACCCCTACCGCACCGTCACCCGGTGCGGACTCGACCATGCCAGATTCCCTTCCGCCACCTTGATGTTTGCCGGATAATCCGGTGATTCCCCTTCGAGCTCGATCCTCCAGTAGTACCAATGAAAGCCGGTGCCCGGCCGGTCCTCCCACACCACATCGACGTTGCCGCCTCCGCCCTGGACCGTATGAACCTCGCGCCCATCACGGATCAGCACCGCCCGCTCAATCCGCTTCAGCGACCCGGCGCGAAGCTCAAGCCGCACACTCCCTCGTGAAAGCACGTCCTGGCCCATGAAGACACCATTGGCGCGCGCATCAATGGACACCCGTGTTCCGTTGGTGGCGAACACCCGGTGCTCGCGGATCGCGCGAAGCACCGCCGCCGGCGTCAGCTCTTCCGCGTAGATCCCCGTGAGCCCGCCGCCAATGCCTGGATTCCGGCGGTGGCCGTCGCTCGTGGCCACGAATCCCACCTTGAATCCGGCGGTGAGGCCGGCGTGGATGTTCTCCGGATTCTTGATGAAGGTCCGCCATCCCGACGCCACTTCGATGTTGCCCTCACACGCGCGCGAGGTCAGCCGGAAGAACTCGTGCTGTGTGTTCATGACGCCGCCGGCGGCCTCGACGGCATCACACAGCTCGCTGAAGTTCGCGCCGTTTTCCGCGTACCGGACAATCGGCGTTTGCTCCCCCGCGTACATGATGGTGCGGTGGTTGGGCCGGTTGTCGTCCCCGCGATGGGTCCACTCGTAGCCCGGAAGCGCCACGAACCGGCCGGGCTCGGTGAACCAGCGGCTCATGCTCACCGAGTACCGGTATTCGCCTTCGGTCAGCATGCGCCCGATGAAGTCATTCTCCTGGATGACAACGACGTCGAGCCGTGCCTGGTCGCGGGCGAACAGTGCGAGCTCATCGAACTCGCCCTCCGCGTCCGCCGTGAGTCCGCTGTGGACATGCAGATCTCCCCAGTAGAGCTGGAACGTTGTGCCGGACAATGCAATCGACTGCCTCTGAGGCTGCGGCCGCGCCGCAACATCAACCGGACTCCAACCCGGCCACTCGCCAAAACGGAACTCCCTGCCCGCATTGAGATCCAAGTCCCAGGCGCGGTAGTCCTGAAGCATCCCCTTCGCCACTACCGGAATCCGCCCGCCTGAAGCCTGCCCCGCCGCCTGGACACGGTAGTCGAGCAGCCCTTCGTGCAGAACCCGCGCCGGACCCCACTGCGCTCCATCGAGCTTCCGCCCGCACAGCGCCCCGGCGGTATCACCACGGCCATCGTGGACGATCCGGCGCTCCCACAACAGCCACACCGAGCTGCCATCGGCGACCAGCATGGGATGACGCCGCCGGCCCTGGTATCCGTAGAGTCCGATGACCTTGGGCTCGACTTCGGGAAGCAGGCTGTGGCGCAGGTCGGCGATATCCCGTCCGCCATTCGGACCGGTGAGCTGGATCCACTTGCCACCACGGCGCGCCGCTGCCTGCACCGTGAACCACTGGTCGATCACGCCGCGAGCCCCGGTAACATCCCGCCGCGCGAGCCAGGCAACGGTGATCCCTTCAGGACCCGCCGCCACCGCGGTGGGGCGGAGCGCTCCATCCGGGGTCTGCGAGACCGCTTCCACCGGACCCAAACCGGGCGCTACCGTCCGGCCGGAAACCGCAAAACGCCCGTCGCGATAGGCGTCCCAGAACAGCCACACGGCGTCGCCTTCACTGGCGATCGCCGGCCGCGATGCATGGGCGTCCTCACCCGACACCACCATCTCCCCGGACCACTGGCCGCTGTTCCACACCCGCGCCACGATCCGCTGGCGCTTCCCGTCCTGGCTCTCCCAGGCCACCACGGCCCGGCCTCGCGATCCCCACGCCGCGGGCCGCAATGCGTTCGTACCGCCGCGGCTCAGGATCTCCACGGGCAGCCAGCGTCCGCCGGAGTACTGCCTCGCGATCAACCGCCACTCGCGGCCGTCGTAGCCCGGCCAGAAGGCCCACGCTGAATCGGGTCCAGTCGCGGCGATCGCGGGCCAATAGTAGACGCCGTCTCCCGCGGAGAGCTGCGTGTGCGCTGGCGACCCGGTGCGGATCGAAGTCGCCATGATCCGCTCATGCCCGTTCGCATACGCGGTCCAGGCAAACAGCAGCGGACCACCGGGAAGCGCCGCCATCGCAGGCTGGTACATCACCGAAGGACGATTGGTGTCCGGCCGCGCGTGGTCGAACTTCAAATACAGAGGCGAGCGGAGATCCTGCGCCGCGCACAGGCTCACCGCTACCGCCAACAACGCGGTGCGCACGGTCAGATCGTGATCTTGCGGACGGCGAACTGATTCGCTTCCCAATAAGTCTTCTTCAGCGCGATGAACGGATCATCGGGCGCGGGCTGCACCTTCCCGTTGGCGTCAGTAGCACGCGACGCGAGTGTGTGCTCACCCGGCTTGGCGTCCTTCCACTCATACGACCAGAACTTCCAGGAGTGCGGATTGTCCTGCTTGTTCTTCCCGATCTCAACCGGCATCCACTCGCCGTTGTCGATCCGCAACTGCACCGAGCGGACCGGCGTGCCATCGCTCCAGGCCGCTCCCGTGACACGCAGGACCCCGTCCGGCCGCCGGACCACGCGCGCCACCACCGACTTCAGGTTCATGCGGCCCACCGAAGTCTCGCGCCAGATCGTCTGTCCATCGCGCTGCTCGCCGCGGATGGTCACATAGTCGCGGCCCATGAAGCGGCTCTCGAAACGCCGGTCGTGCAGCTCGATCCGGTTCAGCCACTTGACCCACGCCACACCGTACCATCCGGGGACCACCAGGCGGACCGGCGCGCCGTGTTCGACGCTGAGCGGAGCTCCATTCAATTCGTAGGCCAGCAGCACGTTGTTCTTCATCGCGTCGGATACTGGCAGACTCCGCGCGAACTGCTGTGGATACTCACCGCCGCGAATCTTCTCGGTCCCCTGGTCCGCCGCGAAGAAGACGGCCTCGACGGCGCCGGGCTTGACGCCGCAGTCCTTGAGGAGAGAGGCGAGCGGCGTTCCGGTCCAGGTGACGTTACCGATCAATCCGCCGGCCGGACCATTGCCCGAGCATTCGAGCGTTGCCGTAAGCTCGCGCCGTGGACGGGCCTTGAGGCTGTCGAGCGTGAGATCCTTCGGGTTCGCCACCATTCCCGAGATCCCCAGGCGCCACTCGCCGCCTGTGGGTTTGGGTATGCCGTAGTGCGCCACCCAAAAGAGCTGCTTTTCCGGAGTCAGCCATGAAGTGAGTTCGTCCCACTGCATCAGCGGCTTCTTTGGATCGAACGGCCTCCCGCCCGCGAAGGGGATCACCTGCCCGGCCTCTTCGGCCGAGGCGTAGCGGGCGAGCATGCTCAGAGCGAAGGATTGCCGCAGGAGATCGCGGCGGGTGTTGAGGAACATGGATCGATTCTACCGGATCTGCGATATTGGGTCTTGAGCAACCAACCGCGGAAACGCCTGCTCGCACTCAATCGCGGTGAGATCGCGATTCGAATCCTGCGCGCCGCCAACGAACTCAGGCTGGAGACCGTGGCCGTGTTCTCACAAGAGGACCGCCTCTCCCTCCACCGCTTCAAAGCCGACGAGGCCTACCTGATCGGCGAGGGCAAAGGCCCGGTACAGGCTTACCTCGACGTCGGCGGCATCATCGGGCTGGCCAAAGAACAGCGCATCGACCTGATCCATCCCGGCTACGGATTCCTGTCGGAGAATCCCGAGTTGCCGCGCGCCTGTGAGCGCGCCGGGATCACCTTCGTCGGACCCAGCGCGGAACTGCTCGATCTGCTCGGCGACAAGACCGCCGCGCGGCGCCTGGCCCAGGAAGCCGATGTCCCGGTGATTCCCGGGACCGGACGCCCCGTGTCCACGCGCGCCGAAGCGGAGAAGGCGGCGGCCCGCATCGGCTATCCGCTCATCATCAAGGCGGCATTTGGCGGCGGCGGACGTGGAATGCGGGTGGTGGACAACGCCGGTCAGCTCGCGCCGCTGCTCGAGGAAGCCCAGCGCGAGGCCGCGGCGGCGTTCGGCAATGGTGCGGTATTCCTGGAACGGTTCATCCGCCGGCCGAAGCATATTGAGGTCCAGATCCTGGGCGACCGGCACGGCAACCGGATCCACTTGTACGAGCGCGATTGCTCGGTCCAGCGCCGGCACCAGAAAGTCGTGGAAGTCGCGCCCTCCGTCGCGCTCGACCCCGCCATCCGCCAGGCGGTGACTGCCGCTGCGGTGCGGATCGCCAACCACTCCGGATACTACAACGCAGGCACTGTCGAATTCCTCGTGGACTCAGATACCGGCGCCTGGTACTTCATTGAAGTAAATCCGCGGGTGCAAGTGGAACACACCGTCACCGAGATCGTGACGGGCATCGACATCGTTCGCGCGCAGATCCAGGTCGCCATGGGACTCGACCTCCACGGGGCGGAGATGGGAATTCCCAGGCAGGAAGAGATCCCGCTGTACGGCTACGCGCTCCAGTGCCGCATCACGACCGAGGATCCCGCCAACAGCTTCACCCCAGACTACGGCCGGATTCAAACCTACCGCTCGCCCGCGGGATTCGGGATCCGGCTGGATGGCGCGTCGGCTTACGGCGGAGCGGTGATCACGCCTTATTATGACTCGCTGCTCGTGAAGATCTCGGCTTGGGGACGCGAGTTCCCGCACGCCTGCCAGCGCATGGACCGCGCATTGCGGGAGTTTCGCATCCGTGGCGTCAAGACCAACATTCCGTTCCTCGAGAATGTGGTCAACAATCCGGATTTCCAAGCCGGGCGCGCCACGACAAGGTTCCTCGACGAGAATCCCGCGCTGTTCAAGTTCACGCCGCGGAAGGACCGCGCGAACAAGCTGTTGAGCTACATCGCCGGAGTGTCGGTGAACGGCAACCCGGAGCTCAAAGGCAAGCCCGCGCCAAAGGAGTTCCGGCGCGCTCCGGTTCCTCCCCACGACCCCGCGCCGCCGCCAGAGGGAACCCGTCAACTGCTGCTGCGGCTGGGTCCGGAGAAGTTCGCGGAGTGGATGGGATCGCAGCGGCGGCTGCTCCTCACCGACACCACGTTTCGCGACGCGCACCAGTCCTTGATGGCGACCCGTGTGCGGACCCACGATTTGCTGGCGATCTCGAATTTCGCCGCCCACCAGCTCTCCGGGCTGTTCAGTCTGGAGATGTGGGGAGGCGCCACCTTCGACGTTGCGCTCCGGTTCCTGCACGAGGACCCGTGGCAGCGCCTCCGCAAGCTTCGCACGGCGATTCCCAATATCTGCTTTCAGATGCTGCTGCGGGCGTCGAACGCCGTAGGCTACACAGCGTATCCGGACAACGTGGTGCGCGAGTTCATCCGCGAATCCGCGGTGCAAGGCATCGACATTTTCCGGGTGTTCGACTCGCTGAACTGGCTGCCGAACATGAAGGTCGCGATGGAGGCGGTGCGCCGGTCGGGAGGCGTGTGCGAAGCGGCGGTCTGCTATACGGGCGACATTCTCGATCCGCGCCGCGACAAGTATCCGTTGTCCTACTACGTGCGGATGGCCAAGGAGCTGGAGCGGATGGGCGCCCACGTGCTGGGCATCAAGGACATGGCCGGGCTGTGCAAGCCTTACGCCGCCGCCAAGCTCGTGCGCACGCTGCGGGAAGAGGTGGGGCTGCCGGTCCATTTCCACACGCACGACACCAGCGGTATCAACGCCGCGTCCATCCTGCAGGCTGCCGATGCGGGGGTGGCGGCGGCGGACGCGGCGGTTTCGTCGATGTCGGGAACGACGTCCCAGCCCAACCTGAATTCGATCGTTGCCGCGCTTGCCCACACGGACCGGGATCCGGAACTGTCCGCCGGGGCGCTGCAGAAGTACGCCGATTATTGGGAGGCGGTTCGCACCTGGTACGCGCCGTTCGATGAGGCGCCCAAGACTGGAACCGCGGAAGTCTACCTGCACGAGATGCCCGGAGGACAGTACACCAACCTGAAGGCGCAGGCCGCGTCCATGGGGCTTACCGAGCGTTGGCCGGAAGTGGCGCGTGCCTACGCGGATGTCAACATGGCGTTCGGCGACATTGTGAAGGTCACGCCGTCGAGCAAGGTGGTGGGCGACCTGGCGCTGTTCCTGGTAAGCCACGGCATGAGCGCGGAGCAGTTCGTGAACGCGGGCAAGGACCATACGCTGACGCTTCCCAATTCGGTGGTCGACATGGTCTCGGGGTCGCTCGGCGAGCCGCAGGGTGGATGGCCGAAGAAGGTAGTCCAGGTGGTGCTGAAGGGCGGTAAGGTGAGGCGCGGCCGTCCTGGCGCTCACCTCCCGGCCACCGATCTGAAAGAAGCCGCGGCGGCCGGCTCAAAGAAGGCCGGGCAGCCCCTCGATCGCACGGACCTGATGAGCTACCTGATGTATCCGGAGGTGTTCGTCAAGTTCGCGCGCAATCAACAGGCCTGGGGCGCCGTTGAGGTCCTGCCCACTCCGTGCTTCTTTTACGGGATGACGAAGGGCGAAGAGATCTCGCTCGAGCTTGAACCGGGCAAGACTCTGATCATCAAGTTCCTGACGGTCGGCGACCCGCATCCGGACGGTACCCGCACGGTGTTCTTTGAGCTGAATGGACAGCCTCGCGAGGTCCGGGTGCGGGACCACTCGCTGCAGGTACAGCGCGCGGACCGCGTATTCGCCGACCCGGGCCAGCCCGGCCAGATCGGTGCTCCGATTCCGGGCGCGGTGACCAGCATCGCAGTGGAGCAGGGCCAACTGGTGAAGCAGGGCGACAAGCTGCTTGTCATGGAGGCGATGAAGATGCAGACGACGGTGCCGGCACCGGTGGCTGGGCGCGTGTCGCAGGTGGCCGTGAAAACCGGGCAGAGCGTGGAGCCGAAGGAGCTGCTGATCGTGATCAGCTAACGGGAGTGGGCGGCTCGATGCCGTGGTGCTTCAGGAGCTCCAACATTTCCTTTTGCCTAAGGCCACCCAAGGGCCTCTATGCCAGGATCGCGTCAATCGGCCCCTGCGACTCCTCGATCATGTGCAGCGGGCGGCCGTTCACCTGCACACTCATCTTCTTGTAGTCGAGCCCCATCTGCTTGAGGATCGTCGCCTGCAGATCCGTTACATAGCGCCGGTTCTCAACCGCCTTGTAGCCGATGTCATCCGTCGCGCCGTAGACCGTGCCGCCTTTGACGCCACCGCCGGCAATCCAGCACGTGAAGCCGTGCGGGTTGTGATCGCGGCCCACTGTGTTCTGCGAGTATGGCGTACGGCCGAACTCGGTGGCCCAGACCACCATTGTCGAATCCAGCATGCCGCGCTGCTTCAGATCGCGAATGAGTCCTGCGATGGGCTGGTCCGTCTGACGGCATAAAGGCGCGTGGTCAGCGACGTCGTCATGCGAGTCCCACTTGCCGTTGCCGAAGCCGCCATGGCAAAGCTGAATGAACCGCACGCCGCGTTCAGCAAGGCGCCGCGCCAGCAGCAACTGGCGTCCGAAATCGTCGGTCTCCGCGCCGCCGATGCCGTAGAGCTTGCGCACATGCTCCGGTTCGCGCGAGAAATCGACGAGTTCCGGCGCGGCCATCTGGAGACGCCCGGCGAGTTCGTAGCTGCGGATCCGCGCGGCCACTTCGCGGTCAAAGGCATGATCTTCCTGGAACTGCCGATTCAACTGATGGAGCGTCTCTACGTGGCGGTCGCGCTCGGCGCGAGTCACGCCCGGAGGCAGCTTCAGATTTTCAAGCGGCGTTTCGCCCGCCATGAACGGCGTGGCCGATTCCTGCGCGCCCAGGTAGCCGCCGCTGATCTGAGGCGGCGCGGAGGGGCGGCCCATATTGACGAACGCCGGCAGGTCTCGATTGGCGGACCCCAGCGCGTAGCTGATCCACGATCCGATCGCCGGGTACTCGAACGTACGATTGCGGTGCGCCGTGGTCATCTCGCCCACCGCGGGAAAGTGGCCCACCTCATGGCAGTACATGGACCGCAACACCGCGATCTCGTCAATCATGCCGCCGACGTGCGGGTACCACTCGCACACCGGAATGCCGGACTGTCCGTAGCGCGTCCACACGCGCGCGCAGTGCAGCACGGGGCGCAACTGCGGCCGGCCGTTGTTGGAGTTCACCGTCTCCAGCATGCGGCCCGCGTGTTTGTTGTCCTTCGGGTCAAACGTGTCCATCGCGCTGACGCCGCCGCACATGAACAGGAAAATCACGGACTTCACGCGCGCCGGAAAGTGCGCGCCGCCGCCAGGTTTGAGGAACGAGGCGGCGCCATTCTCGGCGGCCCACAAGTAACTCAGCGCAGGCGCCGCCGCACCTGCACTCAAGCGGCGAAGGAAATTACGGCGGCCTAAAGCGGGATACGTCATGGCAGAAAAACAAACTCACTGAGGTTCAGCAGCATCCAGGCAAAGCGGTCCAGCGTGCCGCCGGAGGCGAGGAACGACAGCGCATGATCGCGCTCGGCGGATGACGGATTGCGCGCGAGCGTGAGTTGATAACCAAGCGTCACTTGCGCCGCTGGTGTAGGCGCGGCTTGCAGCCGCTCGCCCAACTTGCGCGATGCCTCATGCGTAAGCGGGTTGTTCATCATGAACAACACCTGCGGCGCGGTGACCGTGCGTTGCCGGCGCGCGCACGGCGTGTGTCCCTCTTCGGCATCGAAGGTGGCCAGATATGCAGGCATCATGTTCATTGACCCGTCGGCGCCGCGGCCCATGTAGATGGCGCGCCGGTTCACCCGCGTGTCATAGTGGCCGGTGCGCGCGGCGCTCATCACGCGGCGTTCGAGGATGTCCTCGGCGCGGAACGAGCGGCCGCCCACGGCATCGTCGAGTGTGCCGGCCGCCGCCAGGACCGAGTCGCGAATCGCTTCCGCATCAAGGCGCCGTACGGGGAACTTCCAGAGATAACGGTTGTCGGGATCGATCTGCGCATTGGCCGCACGCAAAGCCGGAGTGGCAATGGAACTGCGCTGATACAACTCCGACATCACGATCAACTTGTGTAGCGCCTTCATGCTGTACTTACGCGCGGCGAACTCGCTCGCAAGCCAATCCAGCAACTCGGCGTTCCACGGCGGCTGGCCCGTGTTGCCGAAGTCACTGGGCGAC
>VFZX01000324.1 GCA_016871015.1 Acidobacteriota bacterium
TTGCCTACCCGAGCGCCAGGCCAGAGCCGGCCAAGATCGCCGATGCCGTCAGCTTCTGGGCGACCCATGGTGTATCGGAGAGCGACGGGCGCTCGAACGTCTGCTTCTTCGGCACGCTCGGGCGGCAGTTCGATCTCAATACACTACTCGTGGCCGCCCGCTACCTCCAGGAATCCGCGCCTGCGCTTCGCTTTGTGCTTTGCGGAACAGGAGACAAGGAGGCTGCTCTTCGGGAGGCAGCGCGCAGCTGCTCGAATGTGTTGTTTCCCGGCTGGGTCGACCCCGCCCAGATGTGGACTCTAATGCGCATGTCCTGCATAGGTCTTGCGCCGTACCTGCCGACGGGGAACTTCATTGATCACATCCCCAACAAGCCTGTCGAGTACCTTTCCGCAGGGCTACCCGTACTCACTACGTTGCCCGGGACACTCGGGCAATTGCTGTTGCGCAAGAATTGCGGGGTCGTGTATCGCACCGGCGACGCCGCTGAACTTGCGGGTCACCTCAAGCACCTGCATGAGGACCCTGCGAAGCTCCGAACGCTTTCCAGGAATGCGGCAGCGCTCTACCGGGAGTCCTTTTGCGCCGAAACAGTTTATTCCGACCTCGTCCGTCACTTGGAGCATATCGCGGGAACCTCCGCCGCTAAAACCAAAATTAAGGCCCACACATTGAACTCACTTCCCAATTCCGATAGGAAGAGACTTCTATAGCGCGATGGCGGGTATTGCTCCCCGACGCACTCCAAGCTACTCGTCGGTAACCGAACTGCCATCGAGTCGCGCAACCTCAGAGCAGTGCGCGATTCTGTACAGTAGGTATCACGTAGCTTCCCGCGAATGCTCGGACAAGGATGTACTCGAAGTCGGGTGCGGGAGTGGTATCGGCTTGGGCTACCTGGCACGAACAGCGCGGCGAGTAGTGGGTGGAGATATTGATGGGGCCAACTGCCGAATCGCCCGCTCGACCTATCGTGGCAACCCCAAGATCGAAGTCCGCTGGTTGGATGCTCAGCAGTTGCCCTTTGAAGATCGGACCTTCGACGTCGTCGTTTTGTTTGAGGCGATCTACTACCTGGACGATGCGGAGGCGTTCTTCCGCGAGGCATCCCGGGTATTGCGGCCAGGAGGGAAGCTGATTGTGTCGACGGTCAACCGTGAATGGGGCGGCTTCAACCCCAGTCCATTGAGCACCCAGTATTTCACCGCAGCGGAACTGGTTGAAAGGATGAACTCGTACGGATTCCAGACACGGGTTCTGGCGAGTTTTCCTGAACGAGTTGACGGCATCCGGTACTCGGTGGCCAAGTTCGTACGTAGAGTTGCGATTCAGCTGCGACTGATTCCTAGGACCATGAAGGGAAAGGAATGGCTTAAGCGCCTGTTCTACGGTCGGCTCAGACCGTTGCCATGCGAGTTGCCGGAGGGCTTCTCACCCTTGTGTCCCATTACAGAACTATCAAACCCGTATGAAACCAAACAGTATCGGATTGTGTACGCAATCGGCGAGCGACCGTGACGTAGGTTCATCCGACGAAGCTCATCGAAAGCCGCTTCGTACCTCCATCGAGCGTGAAGTTGGAAGGAGAGTCCAAGAGATCTTCCTGGCGTGTCCAGATCCCGTCGAGATCAGGCTCGAGAACTTCACGAAGTACGTGCGTCGCCAGCACCTGAAGCGCTTCCTCGCCATGTACGAGGTCTTCAAGGTGGCGATGCCGGTCAAGGGCTCTGTCGTCGAGTGTGGCGTGTTCCGCGGTTTCGGTCTCATGGCATGGGCGAAGCTAAGCGCAATGCTTGAGCCAGAGAACCTCACACGCCGGATTTACGGATTTGACACGTTTCAGGGATTCCCGACGGTAGCCGCACAGGACCAGAGCATGTTCACCGATTCGCAGCCGGGCGATCTGTCTGCGGATTCCTATGACGAATTGCAGGAGCTCATTCGCGAGTATGATCGGGACCGCTTTCTAGGCCATATCCCCAAGGTTGAGTTGATTCGCGGCGATATCACGCGGACCGTTCCGGACTTTGCGGCGGCCCACCCGCACCTGGTAGTGAGCCTGCTCTACTTGGACGCCGATATGTACGAGCCTACCAAAGTGGCTCTGGAGGTATTTCTGCCCAGAATGCCCAAGGGTGCAGTGTTAGCTTTCGATGAGTTGGACAATCCTATCTGGCCCGGTGAGACCGTCGCCGCGATGGACGCCGTCGGCCTGCGCAATCTGCGCCTCCGTCGGATGGACTGGGACCCCTATATCGCCTTTGCAGTCATCGAGTAGTTTGGCCGCAACGTTCCGTTCATGCGCAATGTCCTGTTCTTCAACTACCCGGATCTCTTTGCGTCACAGGAAGAGGAATTTCAGCAGACCTTTCTGGATGTTGGCCGGCGGGGGGCATTCATCAAGCAGAGGGAGCTGAAGGAGTTTGAGAAGTGCCTGGCGTCATTTCTGGGGGTCCGTCACGCCCTTGGCGTCGGCAACGCCACTGACGGGCTGGAGGTGGCCTTGTTGGCAGCGGGCGTGGGGCCAGGCGACGAGGTAATCCTCAGCTCTCACACGATGCTCGCCACCGCAGTTGCGGTTCACTTCGCCGGCGGCACACCGGTTCCGGTTGAGTGCGGTCCGGACCACTTGATCGATCCTGCCGCGGTTGAGGCGGCACTAACGTCCCGCACGCGCGCCATCATGCCAACGCAGCTCAACGGCCGGACATGCGATATGGATGCACTCGGCCGGATCGCAGAGAGACACGGCCTGCTCATCGTCGAAGATGCGGCTCAGGCCCTTGGCTCCCGCTACAAAGGCCGATGTGCGGGCACCTTCGGAATTGCGTCAGCGATCAGCTTCTACCCGGCCAAGGTGCTCGGCTGCCTGGGAGATGGGGGCGCAGTTGTCACAAACGATACCGCGGTCTACGAGCACGCTTCCGAGCTGTGCAACTTCGGCCGCGATGCCAGCGGAGCCGTAGTCCGCTGGGGCTTCAACTCAAGGCTGGACAATCTGCACGCCGCAATGCTCCACTTCCAGCTCAACAAGTACGGCCAAGTGATGTGCCGGCGCCGACAGCTCGCGGCCCTTTACACCGAACGCCTCGGCGATGTCGCCGAGATCGTGCTTCCTCCTGCCCCGGACTCCGACCCCGACCACTTCGACATCTACCAGAACTACGAAATCGAGGCCGAAAAGCGGGACGAACTGAAGCAGCACCTCAAGGACCACGGCATCGGCACTCTGATCCAGTGGAACGGCGAAGCGATTCACCACTTAAAGGCCCTTGGGTTCACACAGCAGCTTCGTTATACCGACCGGCTCTTCACACGCTTACTGATGCTCCCGATGAACATGTCACTGGCGGATGAGGACGTGCACTACGTCTGCGACAACATTCGTGAATTCTACGGGTACTCGCAATGAGTGGCGATAACCAGATGCCGAACGGCACGCATGCCTTCGCCCGCCGGATTCGCATCCACGCGCTGCGGATGACCAGCAAAGGGGGAGGTTCACATATTGGTGCGATCCTCTCATGCACTGATATCCTGGCCGTACTCTACGGCGGCATCTTGAATGTCGATCCCGCCATGCCGGACCATCCGGGCCGCGACCGTTTCGTCCTCAGCAAGGGCCATGCGGGCGCCGGGCTCTATGCCGCGCTTGCGGAGCGAGGGTTCTTTCCGGTGGAGAAGCTGCTCACCCACTATCAGGACGGATCGGATCTTTGCGGCCACGTCTCACCCGAGTTGCCCGGTGTCGACGTGTCCACCGGTTCTCTGGGCCACGGCCTCTCCATCGCCGCCGGAATGGCCTACTCGGCAAGGCTTAGGTCCGCGTCGCATCAGGTATTCTGCTTGTTGAGTGACGGCGAATGCGACGAGGGTTCCACCTGGGAAGCCGCGCTCTTTGCCGCCCACCACGGGCTTTCCAACTTGGTGGTTGTCGTGGACTACAACCGAATTCAGGGTATTGCGCCAGTATCTGAAGTCGTAGAGCTCGAGCCTTTTGCCGACAAATGGACAGCCTTTGGTTGGGCGGTCCAGCAGGTCGATGGCCACAATCATGAAGCCTTGCGCGCGGCTCTCAGCACCGTGCCGGTCGCACCCGGCAGACCCTCCTGCCTGATTGCGCGAACCACCAAGGGCAAGGGCGTGAGCTTCATGGAGAACACAGTACTTTGGCACTACCGAATCCCCCGGGGTGCCGAGTTCGACGCAGCACTTGCCGAACTGGAGGCCCATCATTGAGAGACTCCTTCGTCAGCACGCTTACTGAACTGGCTCCGCGGCACCCGGAGCTTCTCCTTCTCACTGGGGACCTGGGTTTCGGCGTCCTGAACGAGTTTGTTGCGCGCTTCCCGCAGCAGTTTTTGAACGTCGGCGTCGCGGAGCAGAATATGTCCGGCCTTGCCGCCGGACTTGCGCTCGAAGGCCATACTGTCTTCACGTACTCTATAGGGAATTTCCCGACGCTTCGATGCCTGGAGCAGATTCGCAACGACATCTGTTACCACGGCGCGAATGTCAAGATCGTCTGCATCGGCGGTGGCATGAGCTACGGGCCGGTTGGCATGTCGCACCATGCCACTGAAGACCTGGCGATCCTACGCTCGCTTCCGGGGATGCTGGTTCTCTCGCCCTGCGATCTCTGGGAGGCCACGGAAGCCACTCGATATCTGGTTACCCATCGCGGCCCCGCTTACATTCGACTCGACAAGTCTACAGCTCCCACTAGTGCGCAGCCCGGCGAGAGTTTCCAGCCGGGCGCCATCAGAACCGTTCGGGATGGCTCGGACGTGACACTCGTTGCCACGGGCGGAATTCTCGCGGAAGCTCTTCTTGCTTCCGACGCTTTGGCCGCACATGGCGTATTCTGCCGGGTGCTCAGCGTCCATACCATCAAGCCCCTCGATGCTGAGACGCTCACGGTCGCGGCTTCGGAAACGGGTGGCATCATCAGCATCGAAGAGCACGCGGTCAATGGCGGTCTGGGCGGAGCCATCGCGGAAACGCTCATGGAAATCGGCGCTTTTCCCGGTTTTTTCGTGCGCATGGGGCTTCGCGACACTTTCTCGTCCGTTGTGGGGACGCAGCAGTACCTTCGCAAGGTTTACGGGCTGGACGCGGCGGCTATCACGCGGACGGCGTTGGCCAAGTTAGCCGCCCGCTATGAAGACCGCTCCCTGACGGTCGAGGTAACAGGCCGCCAGTGACGACATGATATGGCTTTGAAGCGGGCCATCGATTTCGCGGCTGCGTTGGCCGGACTGCTGGTTTTTTCCCCGCTTTTGGCGGGCGTGATGCTGGCAATCTGGCTCCAGGACCGGCGGTCGCCGTTCTACATCGCGCCCAGGGTGGCTCGCGGGGCCGGGATGTTCCGGATGGTGAAGTTCCGTTCGATGGTGGTGAATGCGGACAAGATCGGCGGCTCGTCGACGGCGTCCACGGACCGGCGGATTACGCCAGTCGGCCGGTTCGTACGGGCGTACAAGCTGGATGAGCTGGTCCAGCTTTGGAACGTCTTAAAAGGCGACATGAGCCTCGTAGGTCCGCGGCCGCAGGTGATGACCGACGCCGGGCTTTACACCGAAGCGGAGAAGCGCATGCTGACGGTGCTGCCGGGGATCACGGACCTAGCCTCGATCGTGTTCGCCGACGAGGGCGAGATCCTTGCGGGGAGCGAGGATCCGGATCTGCGGTACAACCAGGTGATCCGGCCGTGGAAGAGCCGGCTGGCGCTGCTGTACATCGATCACCGCACGTTTCTGGCCGATCTTGAGATCATCGTGCTGACGGCGGCGGCGCTGATGTCGCAGCGGGCGGCGCTACGGGGAGTCCAGCGCATCTTGAGGCGCTGGGGGGCGGATGAGCTCCTGTGCGAGGTGGTCCGCCGCGACGAGCCGCTGTTTCCATATCCGCCGCCTGGGGCGGCGGCAATCGTCATGGAGTACCCAGGGACAGCCGCATGAGAGCAACGACGGGAATGACTTCGCTGCTGCAGCGGATCGTGACGATGGAGAGCGTTCACCGGTTCGGCATCTGGACGGTGCAGCTTTGTCTCTTCGTGCTGTCGGGGTTGGCGGCGTTTGTTCTCCGTTTTGACGGGGAGATCCCGCCGAATCACCAGGTGCACCTGATGTGGGGTTTGGCGGTCTGGCTGGTGACCAAGAGCGTGGTGTTCCGGTTCTTCGGTCTGGATCGAGGGTGGTGGCGCTTTGTCTCGGTTGACGACGTGATGCGGATTGGGGTGGGGAACCTGACGGCGTCAGTGGCCGCGTTCGCTGTGATCCGGCTGTGGGCTCCGCCGGGATTCCCGCGCTCGATCTACCTGCTGGACCTGGTGATCTGCTTCCTGGCGACATCGGGGGTGCGGCTGGCGGTTCGCATTCTGAGGGACACGTACGACCAGGGCGGTGGTGAGGCTCGGAAACGGACCCTGGTGTATGGCGCGGGCGCGGCGGGGATTTCGCTGGTGCGGGAGATTCGGGCGAACGCGAAGTTGCCGTACGCGATCTGTGGGTTCGTGGATGACGATGCCCGGAAGGCGGGGCTGGTCATCCAAGGCACGAAGGTGGTGGGGTGTGGGAGGGACCTCGCGAAGGTTGTGGCGAAACATCGCGTGGAGGTGGTGCTGATTGCGATGCCGGCGGCGACGGGTCACGAGATGACGAGGATCCTGCGGGTCTGCCAGGAAGCCGGTGTGGCGTACAAGACGGTTCCGGGGCTGGGGGAGATTATCGAAGGGAACGGGCTGGCGAAGCAGATTCGGGACGTGGCGGTGGAGGACCTGTTGGGGCGGTCGCCGGCGAGGTTGGAGGAGGAGCAGATCCGAGAAAAGATCGAGGGCAGAGTAGTCATGGTAACCGGCGGGGCGGGGTCGATCGGGTCGGAGCTGTGCCGACAGATCGCGCGGTTCCGGCCGGCGGCGATTGTGGGGTTCGAGGTGGCGGAGTCGCCGCTGTTCGAGCTGGACCGGGAGATGCGGCAGCGCTGGCCGGAGACGGGGTTCCATCCGGAGATCGGCAGCATCCAGAATCGGGCGCGGCTGGACGAGGTGTTGCGGCAGTACGCGCCAGCGGTGGTGTATCACGCGGCGGCGTACAAGCACGTGCCGATGATGGAGGCGCACGTGTTCGAGGCGATTGAGAACAACGTGTTTGGGACGTACAACGTGGCGGTTGCGGCGGCCGAGCACGGGGCGGAGGATTTCGTGCTGATCTCGTCGGACAAGGCGGTGCGGCCGACGAACGTGATGGGAGCGACGAAGCGGGTGGCGGAGCTGCTGGTGCTGGGGCTACAGAACGGGCGGACGAAGTACGTGGCGGTGCGGTTCGGCAACGTGCTGGGGTCGAACGGGAGCGTGATTCCGATCTTCAAGCAGCAGATCGCGGCGGGGGGGCCGGTGACGGTGACGCATCCGGAGATGCGGCGGTACTTCATGACGATCCCGGAGGCGAGCCAGCTTGTGCTCCAGGCGTCGGCATTCGGGGAGGCGGGTCAGGTGTTCGTGCTGGACATGGGCGAGCCGGTGAAGATCGTGGACCTGGCGAGGAACCTGATCCTGCTATCGGGGCTGCGGCCGGGGGAGGACATCCGCATCGAGTTCACCGGGTTGCGGCCTGGGGAGAAGATGTACGAGGAGTTGAGCACGCTACTGGAGGACACAGTGCCGACAGCGCACGAGAAGATCCGGGTTCATACGGGTAACGGGCTGCCGGAGGGGGACATGGCGGAGTGGCTCGGGTGCCTGCGGGAGGTGTGCGAGAGCCGGGACCTGGGGCGGCTGGTGGTGACGCTGAAGGAGATTGTGCCGGATTACAGTCCGAGCGCGCATTTGCTGAAGCGCGTGGTGGGGTCGGGGGCGAAGCAGGTGGCGGTGACGGCGGGGTGAGGGCGGAATACGTGTACAATACGTATAGAGACTATCATGAACCGGAAACTCACCATCACTGTCAGCGAGGCGGTGTACGAAGGACTGCACCGGACCATTGGGCGGCGGCGGATCAGCCAGTTTATCGAGAGGCTCGCGCGACCTCACGTCGTGCCGGAGGAGATCGAAGCTGCGTACCGCGAGATGGCCGCCGACCGGGCGCGGGAACAGGAGGCGCTGGAATGGTCCGAGGGACTGATCGGCGACTCGCCGCCCGTTCAACCGCATGCTTCGCGGTGAGGTATGGTGGGTGGATTTCGACCCGTCGGTGGGGGGCGAAATCCAAAAGACCCGGCCTTCGGTCATCGTCAGCAACGATGCGTCCAACCGCAATCTGAACCGCGTCCAAGTGGTTCCGATCACGAGCAATGTCGCGCGCGTTTACCCGTGTGAGGCGGCGGTCGAGTTGAACGGCGAACCCCGGAAGGCGATGGCCGACCAGATCGCCACGGTCAGCAAGCAGCGGCTCAAGTCGAAGGTGGGAGTCTTGTCGGCTGACGACACACGGGCTGTCGAACGAGCCATCCGGGTGCAGCTCGGGCTTTGACGTTGGCAAGAGGGGTTCCGCCAACCGGCAATGTAGGTGAGCGCGATTGAAGGGCAACACCGTGATCCTGCTTATCTGGGCTGTGCTTGTCGCATGCGTCATCGCCGGCTCATTGCTGCCAGCCTCCTCTCCGGTGCTGGCGGCCGTCAGCCGACTGCCCGTCAGCGATAAGGTGCTCCACTTTTGTGCCTACGTGGCGCTGTCGGCGCTGCCGGTGATCGGGTTTCATGATCGCCGGACTGGGGTCGTGACGGCGCTATCGATGTTCCTGTTCAGCCTGGTGCTGGAAGCGGGCCAGCAGTTGCTGCCGGGCCGCGCCGTGGAATTGCACGACGTGGTCGCCAACGGCGCGGGTGTGAGTTGCGGCACGCTGCTGGGTTTGCCGATTCGGGCCTGTATCGCGATTCTCTAAGCGGCATGCCGATTTACGAATACCGCTGCGAGAGCTGTAAACGGCGCGTCAGCGTTTGGGTGCGCCGGATGGGCGACGAGGCGGAGAGCTGCCCCCGGTGTGGCGGCGCCACCCTGACGCGGCTGGTTTCGCGGTTTGCCTTCAGCCGCGGGGATGAGGCGCGACTGGAACGGCTGGCCGATGATGCGGCGCTGGCGGGGATCGACGAGAAGGACCCGAAGCCGGTGGCGCGGTTCGTGAAGCGGATGGGGCAGGAGATGGGCGAGGACGCAGGGCCCGAGTTGGAGCAGGCGATGGAGGAGATGGAATCCGGC
>VFZX01000325.1 GCA_016871015.1 Acidobacteriota bacterium
CCACAATCTCCGCGTCGAAATGGCGACCAGCGAAAAGCTCTTCAACCGGAACGAATCGAGACATCTCTCAATCTTCCCCCATCCCGGCGGGTTGCACCAGAGCCCGGCGAAGAACGTGGCGGCCGCGGACACCAAAACCGAGACGACCTGCAGGGAATGCCCCATGATGTACTCGGGCTTGGTCTTGCAATCGGAGACTTGGTGCAGGAGCTTGACCGCGGGCATTTTACGGCCACGCTTGGGGATCTTGAGGCCATCGCCGAGAAGCACCGGTCAGCCGTTGACTCGATGAATGCCCGGCATCCGCGCAAAGACGGTCCTGACCCAGCATTGGCATAAGGCATCCGGGTCGACAGCCTTGGAGTGGAAGAAGTCGAGGAGCCGGTCATAGCACTGCGCCCCCAACCCCAGCGCTCGAACGATGCTGGTCACCCCTTTGAAAGGAGACTTCGACATCAGGTGCCGGGGCTCCTCTTCAGGCTCATTCTTCGATTGGAAAAGACTGAGCCGTCAGATAAATACCCATCTCATTAAAAAAAGTTTACCAAATAGTTCTTGACAGCATCGCGCAATTGCGCGATGCTGCTTCGTGAAATGCAAAGGTAAGAGGGGGGGGCCCGGTTTTGGATTCCTTGGGACGGGCCGGAACTACCCGTTCCTTGATCAACCGGGGCGGTGGGCAAGCAAAACTGCACCAGAAAGACATCTGTTAACATGCCATCGCTGAAGAGTGCCCTCGCCCTCGCCCTGCTCGCCCACTGTGCCGTCCGTTGGTCGCCAGTTCAAGCGCAGACCAGCACCGGCTCGGTCCTCGGTGAAGTTGTTGACCAGGCCGGCTCCAATGTGCCCGGTGCTGCCATTTCGCTCGATTCGATCGCCACGGGCGCCAAGCGGACGGCCACCTCCAACGAGCAGGGGACCTTCGAATTTCCCACGGTACTGCCGGGAGCGTATCGCCTCAGCGTCTCCAAGACCGGGTTTCAAAGCGTGACCATCGACAACATCACCGTCCGCGTCAACCAGCCGTTCTCGGTGAGGCCCGTTCTTCAGGTCGGTCAGGTGACCGAGCAAGTAACGGTCGCGGCGAGCGCCGTGCAGGTGAACTCCACGAACGCGACGCTCGGCAGCATCGTTGACCACAACGAAGCCGTCGCCCTGCCTCTCAAGGGCCGAAGTTTCCTCGACTTCGCAACGCTATCGGCCGGCGCGGTGAGCAAGTATCCAGGCAGTTGGACCTCGACGTTCTCCGGCAATCGGGAGAGCCACGCTGGCGTGTCGGTTTCCGGCGCCAAGGACGTTTCCACGATTTACCTCATTGACGGGGCTCCCACCAAGAGTCTCGAGTATGGCCAGATCGGCTATCTGCTGCCGCTCGAGGCCGTGCAGGAGTTCAACATCCAGCGCGGGTTCTTCTCGGCCAAGTATCCGGGCCCGGGCGTGATCAACATCGCGAGCGTGAGCGGCACCAACAGCATCCACGGCGTGGCTTGGCACACCGTGCGCAACAACGTGTTCGACTCGCGCGCCTTCTTCGATCCCGGTTCCAAGCCTCCTCTCCGTCAGAACCAGTTCGGCGGCCGGTTGGATGGCCGCATCATCAAGGACAAGCTGTTCTGGATGGTGAACGCGCAGGTCCTCAAGGAGCGCCGTGCCCAGACTCTGCGGGGCGGCGCGCCCACGGCTCTCGAGCGCCGCGGCGATTTTTCCCGCTCCACAACCATCGTCCGCGATGGCGTCACCAAGGAACCGTTCCCTGGAAACGTGATTCCTTCGAACCGCTTCGTGAACTTCGCCAACAAGTACATGGAGTTCATTCCGCCCGCCACCGATCAGAACCTCCCGTTCGGCCAGATCAATCGCATCGTCGCCGGCCGGCTGGTGCAGAACGACGAATCCTACGACTTCAAAGTAGACTGGGTGCCCAGAGCTACCGACCGGATCTATGTGCGCTACGGATGGGGCTCGTCGGCAAAGGTGTTTCCCACGCTCGAAGAAAAGTACGCACGCTCGGCGCCATACGACAATCGCAACGGCGTCATCGGCTACACACACATAATTTCGCCGAATCTGCTCAATGAATTCAATTTCGGCTATGACCGTGTGGACAACCGTCCCACGCAGGCGGTTGGGGAAGGGATCGGCAAGCGCGACTTCCACACCGAGCTCGGCCTGGTGAACATCAATCTATATCCGCCGTGCAAGCAGCCGCCTTGGGTGAACATGCTGTTCGCCTCTTACACCAGCAGCAACTGCGTAGTCTCCATCAGCAACAACTACAACTACTCGAACAACCTCGCGTGGTTGAAGGGCCGCCACTCGATCAACTTCGGCGCGCAGGCCTACCGTGTGCAGGTCACCAACCCGATCTTCAACGGCGTGGCCGGCGACTTTCGTTTCACCGGCCAGTTCTCCGGCAATCCGTTTTCCGACTTTCTGATGGGCCATCCGTTCCTGGTAACCGGGCTCTCGCGCATCAGCGTGCCCTATCGCCGCGCCTGGCAGGGCGCCTTTTACGCAGAGGACACGTTCAAGCTCAACAAGGATCTCACCATCAGCTTCGGTCTGCGTTGGGAGCTGCCTACGCCGCCGCATGACAAGTACGACAATATCCAGGCGTTTCGACCCGACAACGAGAGCTTCGCGCCCAACACGGGCTACCGCATCCTGCTGGCCAGCAAAGACGGCGTGTCGCGCAAGATCGTTCGTGTGAACTACAACGACTTCTCTCCACGCCTCGGCTTTGCGTGGCGTCCGTTCGGAAAAGAGAAATGGTCGATTCGCGCCAGTTGGGGCCGCTTCTTCGAAACTCTGGTGATGAACGAGTACAGCTTCATGAGCCTCGGCGTCCCAATCGTGTTGCCGGTCTCTCAGCAAAGCGACCCGGTGACGCCCACGGTGCGTATCGACGGCCAATTCGGATTGCCCAGTCTCAGCCTGGGCGGCTTCCAGTTGACCCTTGACCCGGACCGCAAGGATCCCTACCTCCAGCAATGGACATTCAGCATCGAACGTGAGTTGCCTGGCAACTTCCTGGTATCCACGGCCTATGTCGGCTCGGCTGGATCGCACCTGTTCAAGCGTATGAACTACAACGTGGCGCGGCCGGGGCCGGAACCGCTGGCGCGGCGGCTTCCGTTCCCTATCTTCGCCGGCATGATCTACGACAAAGCCATCGGGCGGTCGATCTATCATTCCTTCCAGACCGACGTGACCAAGCGCTTCTCCCGCGGCTTCAGCTATAAGATGGGGCTGACCTGGGCGCGCGTAATGGATCTGGGCACCGGGCAGGGTGACTCGTACGTACCCTGGAACACGCGCAACGACCGCGGGCGCACCGACTTCGACGTTCGCCGGCGCCTCGTGCAGAGCGGCATCTTCGATCTGCCGTTCGGTCCCGGCAAGCGCTTCGGCGGAGGCGTCACCGGTATGGGCGGAAAACTGCTCGGCGGCTGGCAGGTAACCGGGATCGCCACTTTCCAATCCGGCTTCCCGCTGACGCCGCGCAGTGTGGATCTCTCCAACACGCAGGCCGGTCTCTTCGGCGGCCGGCCGAATCGCATCGGCAACGGCAATCTACCTGCGGGACAGCGCACCAACGACCGGTGGTTCGATACCAGCGCCTTTGCGGTCCCGGCGGTGGGCACGCTGGCCAATTCCGGCATACGGTTCATCGACAGCCCCGGCATCAAGAACTGGGATCTTTCGCTTTCCAAGAACACGAAGGTCAGCGAGCGGTTCAGCCTTATCAACCGTTTCGAGTTCTTCAACGCGTTCAACCATACGAATTTCGGTTTCCCGCAAACCAACATCTCCACGCCTACCGTTGGTAGAATTTTCACTGCGCGCGACGCGCGCGAGATTCAATTTACGACGAGGTTGAACTGGTAGGAGGCTACCGCCGGACGATCCTATTGCCGATTCTGCCGCTTCTGCTGATGGTTGGCTGCGCACGCCAGCCACCCGGACAGCGGGCTTTGGCCCTGCACGCAAAAGAGGAACTCGAGGCGGCAGCCCCACTTTATCGTGCTGCCCGCGAACAGGAACCTAATCGGGCGCAGTGGCCCTACCTGCTCGGCGTGCTGCACCTGACCTTGAAGCAGAGCCACGCGGCTGTTGAAAGCCTCAGCGCTGCGTCGCGGCTCGATCCGGTGGCGGTCCCGGTACGGTTGCGGCTCGCCCGCGCCTTGTTCGAGTCCGGAGACATCGATGCGGCCGAGCGCGTGGCACGCCAGGTAGGGGCCGATCCCGAAGCGCTGTACTGGCTGGGGCGCGCTTTGCTGGCCCGCGGCGACCGGTCGGGCATCGCGTACCTGAAACAGGCTTGTTCCTCAGCGCCGGCGTTCGGTGCGGCGCATTATGCCTTGGCCGTCGCGTTGCGCGACGCCGGCGACGCTGCAGGCGCGGCCGCCGAATTTGCCCAGTTCCGGGCGCATCCTTCGTTGGACCCTCCCGTTCGCTCCGACGACCCGTACATGGAGGAGGTCACCCGCTTGCGCGAGAACATGCCACTCGAACAGGTGCGCCGCGGCGTGCAAGCCGAATTGGCCGGCAACCTCGAAGAGTCCGCGCGATTGCAACGCAAGGCTCTCGAATTGGACCCGAACTTCGCGCAGGCACATATCAACCTGGTGTCGCTCTATGGAAGATTGGGCCGCGTGCCCGAAGCGGAGCGGCACTACCGCGCCGCCCTGGCGATCAACGCGAACCAGCCGGAGCTGCACCACAATTTTGGCGTAGTCGCGGCCTCGGTGAAACGGCTCGATGACGCCGCGGCCGCCTTCCGGCGCGCGCTCGAGATCAATCCTTATCACGCCGATGCGATGGTGAACCTGGGCCAGGTGTTCGAATGGCAGGGCCGTTGGCCGGAGGCCGAGCCGCAATACCGCGAGGCCATTCGCGCACGGCCCAACTTCCGCCTCGCTCACTTCCAGCTCGGACGATGGCTGGTGGCTCGCGGACGCCACCGGGAAGCGCTATCGCATCTCGGGCAAGCGGCGGTCGAAGGCGAGAGCAACGCGCTGTTCTGGTTCGGATTGGCCACGGCATCCGCAGGCACCGGCGACCGCGCCGGAGCATTCCGCGCGGCGGCCCGCGCACACCGGTTGGCGGCAGCGTCCGGACAGCGGGAGCTGGCCGAGGCGATCTCGGCCCAATTCCCCGCCGCGGCCGGTGCAACACGGTGAAGAAAGCCCTCACTGTTTTCGCTGCCCTGCTGGCGGGCTGCTCCGCCCGCCCCACGCGGCCGGAGCCGGGCCGGATCCTTCGCGATGTGGCTGAAGTCTCCGGACTCCGCTTCCGTCACGATCCACACCTGGGCCGCGAACACCATCTACCGGAGATCATGGGTTCCGGCGCGGCCCTGCTCGACTATGACAGCGACGGCGATCTCGACGTGTATCTGATTCAAAGCGGTCCGGGCGGAAACCGCATGTTCCGCAACGAACTCGTCCCCGGCGGTCAACTGCGATTCACGGACGTAACGGCGCAAACCGCGACCGGCCACTCCGGTTACGATATGGGCGTCGCCACGGGCGACTACGATGGCGACGGGAACACCGATCTGTTCGTCACTGCCTTCGGTCCAAGCGCGCTCTACCGTAACCGGGGCAATGGCACCTTCGAAGACGTCACCCGCGCCTCGGGAATCTCAGACGCGCGTTGGAGTACAAGTGCCGCGTTTCTGGACTACGACAAAGACGGCGACCTCGACCTGTTCACCGCCGCCTATGTCGACTTCACGGTGAAAGGCAACGTCCCCTGCTTCGACGCCTCCGGCGCTCGCGACTACTGCAATCCCTCGGTCTACCGTCCGCTTCCCGACCGCCTTTATCGCAACGATAACGGCAAGTTCGTGGATGTCTCGGCGCAAGCAGGACTCGGCGCGGCTTTCGGTAACGGCCTCGGTGTATCGTGCGCCGACTTCGATGGTGACGGCTGGCCCGACATCTTCGTAGCCAACGATGGCAATGCCAACCAGCTTTGGATCAACCAGCGCGACGGCACGTTTCGCGACACAGCGCTCGAAGCCGGTGTGGCCTACAACGCTGACGGAGCGGCGCAGGCCGGAATGGGAATCGCCACGGCCGACTTCGACAATGATGGCGATGAAGATCTCTTCGTCACGCATTTGGCCAAAGAGACCAACGTCCTCTACGTCAACGGAGGTAAAGGCGTGTTCACCGACCTCACCATCCCGTTCCGCCTCAACCGGGTCGCCGTGGCGGGTACGGGCTTCGGAACGGCGTGGGCGGACTTCGACAATGACGGCTTTCTGGACCTGTTCATCGCCAATGGCGCGGTCACCGCGGTCGAGTCCCAGCGCGGGGAGCCTTATCCCTATCGGCAGCGCAATCAGCTTTTCCGGAACGAGGCGGGCAAGTGGTTCCGCGAAGCGCCGCTCGCCGCCTTGCCCTTGGAGGTGAGCCGCGGCGCGGCGATCGGCGACATCGACAACGATGGCGATCTCGACGTCTTGGTGAGCAACAATAACGGTCCGGCGCGTTTGCTCTTGAATGATTCGCCGCGAGCCGGGCACTGGCTGCGCGTTCGTGTGGAGAAGGCGCCGCCCGGAACTCGCGTCGTGCTGCATCGGCCCGGTATGCCGCCTCTATGGCGCCGCGTGCATACCGATGGCAGTTATCTCAGCGCGAGCGATCCACGTGTGCATTTCGGGCTCGGTGCGAACCCGGGCGGTCCGTCGAGGCTCGAAGTGATCCGGCCTTCAGGCGCCAGGCAGACGATCCTTGTTCCGGGTGTCGACCGCGAAATCGCCGTCGTAGCGCCATCCATTAAGATTAAGCCGGGTAACCCCTGATTACGAATCAGGGCCTCAAGCCCCTCCGCTGCAAGTTTTCAACTGCCGCCCAGGTACTCGGTTGCCGCCAGCTTACTGTTTTTCCTGCGCACGAATTGGCTTTGCGCACCGGAACCCCATCGTCGGGCTCTTCTCAGTTGGCCGCGCCCAACTCCGGTAGGAGGAAGACAAAAAGGCTGGCTGATCGAACCACGACCCACCGCGCAGCACGCGGTACAGACCTTGCGAAGGCCCCTTCGGATCCCAATCCGGGGCTTCGGCGTAGTAAGTGCGGCCATACCAGTCGCCTGTCCATTCCCAGACGTTGCCGGCGATATCGCACAGGCCGAACGAGTTCTTCGGAAACCGGCACACCGCGCCGGGGCCGTCGAACACGTCGTAGCGCGCGTCCTCGGGAGTCGGAGCGCGATCGCCCCAGGGATAAATGTGCTTCTCGCCCAGACCCCGGCTTGCCCGTTCCCACTCGGCTTCGGTGGGCAGGCGCTTGCCCTCCCATTCGCAGAACGCTGCCGCATCGTGCCATGTCACATTGACGACCGGCAGGTTTTCCTTGCCCTGCGGCGGTTTGCCCTCCGGCCATTGGTGCGGCGGCTTTCGCCGTGTCTTGGCGGCAAATCGCGCATAGCGCTCGTTGGTTACCTCGGCCTCGTCCAAATAGAACGCGCTGACCCGGATCTTTCGCGCCGGCGTGTCGTCCTTCAGGGGGTTGGGATACCAGGCGAGTTCGGCATCGGTGCTCTTGTGAGAGCGCCCGCGGACGAAGTCGCCACCGGGAATGAAGACCATGCCCGGCTCCGAGCAGATGGCCGGCCAAACGGCGAGCAACCCCGCCGCCAGCCTAGCCATAGATCGTGGCGATCTCATCGGTCGGGATGTATCCGTTGGCGCCAAGCGGGTCCACATACACGTAGGCGCGCTTGGATGGTGTGTTGCGAACTTCCTTGGTCCAATCGATCCCGAGCGCAGAGTACATGGTCGCCACCACGTTCTCGATCCGCGGCTGTTCCTTATGGTCCCAACCCGTCTCAACGCACGCAGATCCGTCCTTGTTCGTCGAGCCGAGGATTCGGCCTCCCTTGACCCCTGCGCCAGCGAATAGCGCAGGGAAACAGGGGTTGTAATGATCCCGGCCGTTGAGGTGATTCACTGGCCCGGGCGTCCGCCCGAACTCACTCATCGCCACCACCAGGGTCTCGTCGAGCAGCGTCTTGCCGGCCGTCGATCTGGACGGCGTGGCGGCGAGATCCTCGATGAGGCTCGCAAACGCCGGATCGAATTCGGCGATCAGTTTGTAGTGATTCGAAGACGCCTGCCGATCCCAGATCCGGGAGTGGTGATCCCAACCCGGATGGCAGATATGAATGTAGCGCGTGCCCGCATCCTGCATCAAAACGTTGCGCGTCAGAATACAGGACATTCCAACCGGCGTATTGCCATACCGTTTTCGGTCGGCTTCCGGAATGGTGAAAGCCGCGGGCCAGCGCGAATCGGTCAATAATTTGTGGGCCGTCGCGCTAAAGTCCTCGAACGTGGCCATCTGCTTGCTGTACCCGGCCACTCTCGCCCGCTCGAGATCGCGAAGTCCATTCAGAAGCCGCCACCGCTCTTCGATCAGCTCGAGTGCCTTCTGATCCAGCGCCATGCCCTTCACAGCCTGCTGCGGGTCCATGTCGAAGACCGAGAACCGGGCTGGCAGAAAGCCCGTGGCGAGCGCGCCGGCGGCGCCCTTTTCGAGGTTGAACGAAAGATAGGTCGGGAACGTATCGTTTTCTCTACGGCGGGACTCGAGCTCCGAGGCGATCACCGATCCCACCGACGGGACTTCTTTCGCGAATGCCAGGTTCATCTGACGGCCCGTCTGAACGTAATACTGGCCGCGAAAGTGGACCTGTTCGTGGCTCTTGAGCGAACGCAGTACGGCGATCCGGTCCATGACCGCTCCGGTGCGCGGGAACAGGTAATGCGAAAGATAGGCGCCGGACGGTAGCTGGCGGACATCGAAATCCTTCGGCGTAGACGCGTTCTCTTTGAAATCGAATCCGTCAACGTGGCTGATGGCGCCGGAGAACTCGTAATAAATCACGTTGCGTGCGCTACTGCGCGGCGTGACTTTCTTTCCGGTGGCAGCCTTCAATTGGAGCGGCCAAACCGAGTCGACTGCCGCCCCCGCGATTCCCAGCCCGCCGAACTGAAGCAGTTCGCGCCGCGTGTGGAGGACTTCCTGAAGGGTTTTCATCGTTGCCTCCCTCAATAGTTGTAGAGGAACTCGACCAGATTCATCAGGGCCCATTGCAGATTCTGCGCGCCTTCCTGGCGGCTCTTCGCAAGGGCCGAAAGTGCGAGTTCGCGCTCTCCGCCGGACGGCGGCCGCGAGA
>VFZX01000326.1 GCA_016871015.1 Acidobacteriota bacterium
AGGTGTAAGGTGAAGATCGAGCCGCACCCGCCCTTGATAAGTGTCAAGCAAGAATCCAGGCTAAAGTGTCAAGGATGTGTCCGGTCGCGCAGACTTGAGAAGACCGATCTGATCAATTTCCACCAGTACCCGCAGCTGAGGTTATGGGAAGGGCCAGGGGATCGTACTCCAACTGGACGAATTGGCCGGTAAACGCGTAGAACCGGCTCTGGGCGAGCAGTTTCACACGCGGATCCTGGCTTCCGCTGATTCGGAAGCTGCCAAGGAACCCAGCTAGATTTCCGACCGCCATCAAGTCCTCGAATGTCCGGAACTTCATCAATCCCGTACCCAGTTCGGTACGCGTATTTCCCTTATGTTCGTAAACGTGCGTGTAGAGAGTGGTGTAGTCCGAAAGGACTTCCTGAGCCGCACGGACAGGTCCGGTGTCGTCCTTCTGCATGTACTTGCGTCCTTCGAGGCTGAAGACGCGGGTCCCGGCGTGGAATTCGATGGAATAGCGCATCTCGGCCTCGCGGGTAGCCGGGTTGACGCGAAGGTAATTAAACCGGCTCCGTTTGGGATCTACCCTAAATTCAGCGGAATCGAGACCTTCAAATCGCGAGAACTTGATCTTGCCGCTCATCCGCGATTCGTGCTCCGGGCCGTCAATGAAGTCGTTGAGGTCGTCTACCATCATCTTGACCGTGAAGCTGCACGGCACTCCCCTGGACTGGTCGCGGGCGGCGATGGTGAGGTCGCCACTGCGGTCCGGAGACGGGGTGGACTCGCCCGGGTAGTACCAGCCTTCCATGGTCTCGTCGAATTCCATTCCGGTTCCGCGCGGAACCGAGGCGTCCAGGATCGGCGAAAGCAGGCGGCTGGTGGGCAGGGCCGCCTTGTCCGTCTTGTGGAGCAGGTAGTAGAAGCCGAACGTGTCAGCACCGCCGGGATTGTCGGCAATGTGGAAGATTCCCAGGTCGTTGGCGGGCAGCGGAAGAGCAGTGGGGACATTCGTGATCCACTTGCCGATCATGAGTCCGTCGTCGAGCCTGCGGACCTCGTCGCGGAATGGGGTGAAGTCGTTCAACTGGAAATGGTCGCGCCAGAAGGTGGGCAGCACGAGGCCTTCGATCAATCCCATCAATTGATAGCGGGCTTCGAGGCGTCCGTCAGGCTTGTTGTCGAATGCGAGGAACGCGGTGCCGACCGCCTGGTTGGCGTTCGAGATCACGTCCATGCGCCAGACTCCCTGGAGCTCGGCGGCGGTGGGCGCCTTGGCGCCCTTCCAGAGGATCTCGTGGTCGGGCACGGTCATCTGGGCAAAGTTGTAGCGCCGGGTCATGGGGAAGGTGAACTGCCGGAGTCCGTTGGGGAACTTGCCCATGTAGACGCGGCCGATCAGGAGGTCGTTGTTGATGACCTTAAAGATGTCGTAGAAGTTTCGCCACTCAAGGTTCTCATATCTCAGGAGGATATACTTTCCAGGCTTGAGGTCGCCGGTCTGCTCCTTGATGGTGATCTCCTCGAGCGTGTTGTCCGCGTTGATGTGGCGGTCGGTATCCTGGGTGAGGCCGAGGTAGTTGCCGTCCTCGTCCTTCCAGAACTTCTTCCGGAATCCGGTAAACACGAGCGCGGACATCTGGTTGAGGACGTGGCCCTTGGGGAAGTAGCCTTTCCAGCAGTCGTCGTTGATGATCTGGCGGGCGGCGACATCAATGGTCCGTTCGCGCCCTGCCCCTTGTTCACCATGACGTCGAGGCTGAGGGTGGGGGCGGCTTCGAAGATCCGCTCGAGTTCCTGTTCGGCACGGTCGATCACGGTGACCGGATCCATCCCCGCGAATCCAACGCTGACGGCGGGCTTCGGATAATGGCTGCCCTTCATGTCGCGGATCTTGTGAGCGGCAATCCGCTCGGACACGGCGGAGATGGTCAGGAATGGGTTGACGCCGAGCGCGGATGGAAGCATCGATCCGTCTGCCACGAAGAGTCCCTCGTGGACGGAGCCGTCACCGGAGAAGACCCGGCCAAAGGAGTCGACGGCGCCGGACACGTAGTCCTCGCCCATCGGACACCCCCCAAGCGGGTGAGCGGTGATGAGGCGGCGGAGCCCGGCGAAGGTCCACAGCGGGTTGGCTAGGAACGACGCTCCGAGCGAGCGGGACAGGCGGCGGATCTCCTCGTTCATCATCCCGAACGTGGGCTGGCTGCCGGCGCCGGGCCACACGACGCTGACCCGTCCGTCGCGCTCGGTAACCGGACGCTCCCATCGGAAGTATCCACGGGCGTCGTCGAAGCCCATGCACAAGTACAGCATGGTGTGGGCGAGGGCGCCGTTGGGATCGTACAAGTCGCCGATGCCGAACAGAGAGTCGCGCAGCTTGCGGTCGGCTTCCGCGACCTCGTCACCGGAATCCGTGTCCTCGGCCCGCAGCGCGGTGAAGGCGAGTTGGGCGGCTTGGACGAAGGCGGACGGGAAGCTGAGATCCTCAATGGTGAAACGGTTGCCCGTGGGGGCTTTGGGGTTATAGCGGATGGCGGCGGTGATCGTGGGTCCAGGGCCGCCCTTGGCATTTGGATTCGGGATCTTGGTGCCGAATCCGAGGGACTCGAGGTTGAAGTCGCTGTTGTAGGCCAGGCCAAAGAAGTCGCCGTTGCCGCCGAAGCGGGTGCCGAGCATGGGCGACACGGAGAGCCCATGCAGGTTGTGCGAGCGCATCAGGATCTCGGTGGAGTTGATGGATCCGGCTGACAGGATCACGTTGCGCGCGTCGAGCTGGAAGTCCGTTTCGTTGAAGGGCTTGAACAGGGCAGTGATGGGGTTCGTGTTCTTTTCGACGAACTTGCCGCGGACACGCCAGCCGCCGCCCGGGAGCTTTTCGATCCACTCGACCTTCATCTGCGTGTAGATCCGGGTGTTCGGCTTGCCTTTTGCCGCCGCCGGCAGATAGTTCATGTAGAGCGTGTTCTTCGAGCCCGTGTTGCAGCCGGTGACGCAGTCGCCGCAGTTGGTACAGGGGACCTGGTTGACGCCGTGAGCATTGGCGCCATTGATCGTAAAGTTGACCGCCAGGCTCAGAGCGGTGACCTCCGATCCCAGTTCGTCGGCCCGCCGCTTCAGCGACTGGTACTTGAGCAGTTTCGTCAGCGTCGGATGCTGGCTCACGGCGAGCATTTTCGCGGCTTCGTTGTAATACGGCGTCAACTCGGCGAGGCTGAGCGCGGCCGGCCAGCCGTCGAGCTTGAACACCTGTTCGTCGGGCACGATGGCGACGTTGGCGTTCACGAGCGAGGTTCCGCCCAGGCCATTGCCTTTGATGATGGAAATGTCTTCGTAATTGAGGATCTCGTAGAGTCCCAGCTTGTTCCGTCCGTTGCGGCTCTCGGCCAGGTAGCCGTCGACCGTGTCGGGGAACTTGCCCACCTCCCACTCCTTGCCGCGCTCCAGCAGGCAGATCGACGGGTTCAACCCGGAATTCGCCAGACGGGCCGCCGTGATCGACCCTCCATAGCCCGAGCCAACGATGATAAAGTCAAACACGGTGCCGGGCGCCGGCCCTTGGGTCTTGAAGTTGAGAGACAGCATGGGATGAATCCTCCTGGATGGCTATGTGATCTCTGAGCGTACCAGCGTTTCACCCCAAGGTCAAAATGAACGATAATCTTGTGGAGGAGGCTAATGAGAGGATGGATCGCGGTGAGCGCCGCCGGGATTGCGCTTGCCGCCTCAGTCGAAGTCGCGCCGCTCGGAACGTACAAGCCTGCTGAGCGGAGGCATTGGGCGTTCCAGCCACGGAGGGATGCCGCGCCGCCTGTGTTCCCCGATGCCGCAGCCAAGGCCTGGATGCGGACTCCGGTGGACGCGTTCGTGCTCGAGGGACTGCGAAAGGCCGGACTCACTCCCGCGCCTGAAGCCTCGCGCGCGGTGCTGATCCGCCGCGTGACGTATGACTTGCACGGACTGCCTCCCATACCGGAGGAGATCGCGCAGTTCGTCAGCGACAAGTCCCCGCAAGCGTATGAGAATCTGGTCGAGCACCTGCTCGGGTCGCACCGTTACGGCGAGCAATGGGCGCGGCACTGGCTGGATGTGGTGCGCTTCGCCGAGTCCGACGGCTACGAGTACGACACACACCGGCCGGACGCTTATCGATACCGCGACTACGTGATCCGTAGCCTGAACAACGACAAGCCGTACGATGAATTCCTGCGGGAGCAGATCGCCGGCGACGAAATCGATCCGGCCAACGAGACCCTGGTGGTGGCAAGCGGCTTCAACCGCCTGGGTCCGCTGCGGAAGAACGCGGGCAACCAGGAAGTGGCCAGCTCACGGACTGAAGTCCTGACTGAGATGACCAACATCGTCGGGTCGGCATTCCTCGGCATGACGGTTGGATGCGCGCGCTGCCACGATCACAAGTTCGACCCGATCCGGCAGTCGGATTACTACCGCATGCAGGGCTACTTCGCCCAGACCCACTCCCACGACGTGATCCGCGCGACTCCGGAGGAGCAGGCCGCCTGGCAGGCGCAAGTGAAGCCGCTCGAAGCCGAGATGTTCCAGATCCGCCGCAAGATGCGTGGCGCGACCGAGGCGGAGAAGGGCGCGCTCATCGCCAAGCTCGAAGCGATCGACGAGAAGATGCCGCTGCCGCTCACCGCGCTTTACACGGTGAAGGACGACACCAAGGAGGTGACGCCGATCCATATCCTGACGCGCGGCGACTATAGGTTCAAGGGCGCCGCGGTAGGACGCCGGCCGCTCGGGGTGCTGCTGCCGGACGGAACTCCGGAAGAGGCGCTGGCCGATCCCAAACCGCGGCTCGCGCTGGCCAACTGGATCACGGAGCCTTCGAATCCGCTCACTGCGCGCGTGATGGCCAACCGGATCTGGCAGTATCACTTCGGACGCGGGATTGTCTCCACCCCGAACGACTACGGCCGGATGGAAACACAGCCGTCGCACCCCGCCCTGCTCGACTGGCTGGCGAACCAGTACGTCGCGGGAGGCTGGAAGATGAAGCCGCTGCACCGGATGATCCTGCTGTCGGCGAGCTACCGGCAGGCGAGCCGTTCGCCGGTCGAAAAACTGGCGATGGAGAAGGACTCCGCGAACAAGCTGCTATGGAAGTTCAACCGGCGGCGGCTGGCGGCCGAGGAGATTCGCGACTCGATGCTGGCGGTCTCGGGGCGGCTCAACCCGAAGTCCGGCGGGCGTAGCGTGATGGTTCCGATTCCACAGGACCTGATCAAGGATCTGAAGCGTCCGCAATACTGGCAGCCCACCCGTGACAAATCCGAGTACGACCGCCGCACCATCTACATGATCTACAAGCGGAATCTGATCCTGCCGTTCATGCAGGTATTCGATTCGCCGGACACGCTGATGTCGTGCGCGCGGCGGGACCAGTCGACCCACGCCCCGCAGGCGCTCGAACTGCTGAACGGGAAGCTGTCGAACGAGCTGGCTGAAGCGCTCGCTGCGCGGCTGGCCAGCGAGCGGACCGGCATGCGGGAGCGCATCGATCTCGGCTGGCGGCTCGCCGCGGGACGTCCGCCCACGGCGCGCGAGACCGCGGCGGGGATGAAGTACCTGGATGAAGGCGCACAGGATCCGGCGGCGTTCCGTGAATTCTCCTTGATGCTGTTCAACATGAATCCGTTCCTATACGTGGAGTGACGATGGCTGAACATGTTCGATACAACCGGAACCGGCGCGAGTTCCTGAGCGATTGCTTTTGCGGGATGGGGACGCTCGCGTTCGCATCCATGGCCGCCGCCGGTCAGGCGCGGGCCGCGCGGTTCAATCCGCTGGCTCCGAAGGCGCCGCACCACGATGCCAAGGCCAAGGCGTTCATCTTCCTGTTCCAGGCGGGCGGACCGTCGCACCTGGAGACGTTCGACCCCAAGCCGCTGCTCAACAAGCTCCACGGACAGAAGCGTCCGGCGGAGTTCGGCGCCGTCGAGTACCAGAACGTCAATTCCGAGTCGCGGATCCTGGGCACGAAGCGGACCTTCGCGCGGCACGGCAAATCGGGGCTGGAGGTGTCGGATCTGCTGCCGCACCAGGCGGCGATCGCCGATGACCTGTGCGTGTTGCGGTCAATGCACGGCGACATGGTGGTCCACTCGGCGGCGCAGTATCAGATGATGACGGGCCGGGTGATTCCCGGATTCCCGGCGATCGGAAGCTGGCTGGCATATGGACTGGGGTCGGAGGCGGATAACCTGCCCGCCTATGTCGTGATGCCGGATCCGGCGGGGGCGCCCGAGGCGGGCCAGCCGATGTACACCAACGGATTCCTGCCAGCGGTCTACCAGCCGGCGCTGTTCCGGGCGGGCGACAAGCCGGTGTTGAATCTCGATCTGCCCGCCGGTATCTCGCCGGACCGCCGCCGGAAGACGATGGATTTACTGCGCGCGATCAACGAAGCGAACCTGGCGGCGGAAGATAGTGAGTTCGCGGCGCGGATGTCGGCGTATGATACAGCGTTCAAGATGCAAACCGAGGCGAAGGCGATCTTTGATCTGTCGCGCGAGCCGCAAGAGACGCTCGACTTATACGGGGTAGGCAAGCCGCTAACGGATGACTATGGACGCCGGTGTCTGCTGGCGCGGCGGCTGGTGGAGCGTGGCGTGCGGTATGTGTGCGTGGTGGCGGGCGGCGGGGGCGGAGAGACGGAGTGGGACGCGCATTCCGATATCGAGCGCAACCACTGGAGGATGGCCTCGCTGACGGACCGTCCGACGGCGGCTTTGGTGACGGATTTGAAGCGGCGGGGACTGCTGGATTCGACGGTGGTGTTGTGGGGCGGCGAGTTCGGAAGGTCGCCGCAGTCGGAGAGGAGCCAGGGACGGGATCACCACAGCACGGGGTTCTCGATGTGGCTGGCGGGCGGCGGGTTCAAGGGCGGCATGGCGTATGGGGCGACGGATGGGATCGGGTTGAAGGCGGTGGAAAAGCCGGTCCATTTCCGGGATCTGCATGCGACGCTGTTGCATCAGATGGGGCTGCATCAGGATCAGTTGAGTTACTTGCACCAGGGGAGGCGGGAGCGGCTGACGGAGGTGCATGGGACGGTGTTGAAGGAAATCCTGGCATAGCATTCTGCTAGGCTGGTTACTTGGCATCCGCGGCACAACACGCCATCAGGGCAACGGTAAAAGCGTTGGCCAAAGCCGCACTTGCCGAGCCCGTGAGCGGAGCCATTGCGCTCGTGCTGTCCGCGCTGCCCGTCAAGGAACTGGGCGAGCAGCTCGCCGAGGCGTTCGGCGAGAAGCTGTACGAGGACTCGGTAGAGCTCAAGAAGGGATCCCTGCCGGAAGCCGTGATCCAGGCGTTTCGCGCGGGGTTGAAGAGCGTGAAGGCCACCGGCGGTGAGGGACAGGGCTGGGACCGCTGGTTCACGAACTGGGACAAGGCGTGCGGAGCAGTCCGCAGGCACCGGTGGAAGGACTTGCGCGACTTGGCTCTCTCGATCCGTGCGGCGCAGTCCCAACAGAATGCCAGCTTTCTGGTGGACTCGCTCGAACTGCTGGACCTCGCGGCGCGCCTGTCGGGGAGCGAGCACGCTAATCCCGAGCAGATGCCGGACCCTTTGAAGAAGCTGCTGCGCGAGCAGTTGGGCGGCGCTTTCATGCGCAGCCTCGCGGCTCTACTGGGCAAACCGGACTATCAACCGGCGCTCGCCGAGTTGGCGGTGTACGGCGTTGCGCTCTCCACGGACACCGCCAGTCCCACACCCCGGCCCCTCACCGGACCCACCGACCCGCGCATCGCTCCCAGCCGCGGATTCTTCACCGGCCGCCAAGCCCAGCTCACCCAGGTCCTCGAATTCCTCCGCGGCAATGGCAATTTCGCCGTCGTCACCGGCCGCCTCTACAGCATCCGCGGCGCTCCGGGCATCGGCAAGACCGAACTGTGCAAGGCGGCGCTGCGGGCCTTCCTCGCCGAGAGGCCCGCCTGCCGCGCCTACTACGCTGACGTGACCGGATCCACCAACGTCGCAGGACTCCACCTCGCGGCCGCCACCGCGCTGGGCAGTCCGAAGCTCGCCGAGGATCCGGGGCTGCTCCTCACGCAACTCCACGCCCAGGCCGACCTGCTCTATCTCGACAACCTCGAAGACGCGCTCCCCGAAGGCGGCGGCGATACGTTCGAGTGGCTGGACAGGGCCGCGGCGGGCGGGACGAAGGTGCTCGCCTCGTCGCGGCGCAAGCTCGGCCAGATCGCGCGGGAGTTCCCGCTGGACCGCCTGGATCCCGCCGACGCCGAAACCCTGTTCCTCCACTTCTGGACGGAGGCGGGCGACGATCCGGTGACGGATCCCGAGGGACTGCGCGAGTTCCTCAAGTCGGAGTTGGACCACCACGCACTGACCATCCGCCTGCTCTCGGCTCAGGCCGACGAGGCACGCACGTGGCAGCGGCTGGCGGAGCTGTGGCAGCACCACCGGACCCGGCTGGCACGCGAGGAGGGGCGCACGGACCGGAGCGCGAGCCTGGATACGTCGCTGTCGATTTCGATGGAGCGCACGCGGACGCAGCCGGCTGCGGTGGACCTTTGGCTGGCCATGCCGTGCTTTCCGGAAGGGATGTGCGAAGCGGCGCGCGCGGCGGTGGTCCCGGACGGGGAAGCGCGGCGGGAGGCGGAGAACCTGCTGGTCCGGTTGAGCCTGGTGGAGCGCGGCGGGCGGCTCACCATGCTCGCGCCGCTGCGGGACTACGCGTTGGGGCAGCCGGAGGAGGCGCTGGAGCCGGTCTGGCAGCGGTGCCTGGCATACTTCCTGGTCCTGGCGCGCGCGGCGGAGGCGACGGAGTTCGGCGACGGCACGGGCCGCGCGGAGTCCGTACGGGCGCTGGGGGCGGAGTTTCCGAATCTGGCGGCCGCGCTGGTGGAGGCGGCGGAGCGCAGGATCGGGCGGGAGCTGGTGCTGGCGGCACACGGCGCGCTGTGGAACAGCTATCTACTCTTTGCCGTGATCGCACAGGGACTGCTGTTGCGCCTGGGGCCGGCGTTCACCAGGTGGGAGCGCAAGCGCGAGGCGGCCGGGGCATGGGAGCGGCTCGGGGATCTGTAGAGCCGGCTTGGGGATGTGGAGGGCGCGCGGCGGAGATATGCGGAGGCGCTCAAGCTGTTCGAGTCCGGACAGGACAACCTGGGACGCGCCAACACGCTCCAATCGCTCGGGGATCCGTAGGG
>VFZX01000327.1 GCA_016871015.1 Acidobacteriota bacterium
CTGGAGGCCAAAATCGGGAATCCAAGGCGTTCCGGCAGCCTGGCAACGAAAAATCGTGCTACGCAACAACCACACTTCGACCGGCGGCGATGAGCGTTCGCCCGTCAATTCTCGGACAGGCTCCTAGCATTGACCAGCAACTGAAGTAGGACTTGGTCAGCGGACTGATGGGAGGCCCCTTGGGTACGTACTCTTCATTCGCATCCGAGACGAGTTTGGCCAATACATGGATTTCACGGAATTCAACGAGGTCAGAGACGATCTCGATCAAGCGGTTCATGTCATCGTACCGGGGGTCGATGTCCTCAGCGATCGTCTCTCGCTCATCCCAGGACCTGTCCGCCAGGAAGATCTCCTCCAGCTTCCTCCGGCCCACCGCCCGCCAGAGCTTGTCCGCAATCGGATCCCGCGCTCCACCGAGCGTCCGTGGTCTGTGAAACCGGGCCATCGTCTATCTTCTCACTTGCCGGAAGGTGATCAGCAAGTACGCGGTCAGGATGTCGGTCAAATAGTGGAACAGGATCAGATGCCGCGAAGTCTCGCAGGCATCGGCCAGGGTCGCGATTCCGAACTCGGCGCCCGCCATCAGCCAGGCGAGCCCGCCGATGCTCAACCACTGGCCCCGCCGCGTGAACCACCACGCCGCCCAGGCGAACAGCAGCGGTACGCCAAGCATCGTCTTTGACCGGATCCAGCTCCACGCGGACAGCGGACCACCGGCCTTGCCGCCCAACGGCTGTCCGGCCGCACGCTCGTAGTTGCCCAGGTGCACCGGACGGATGTTGGGGGCCTCCACCGTCAGGTCGTTCCAGGCGAACCGCAGTGGGATCGCCGCATGCCGGAGGTACAGGCCAACCAGATCGCCGTGGGAAATCCGGCTGGAGAACTCGCGCAGCCACCGCTCGTCCTGCGCGGGCACGTGCGGCTCGAACGCGGTGGTGTTTTTCCAGCGCAGCTCATCCTGCCGCACGCCGAGTGACAGGATGTCGGCGTCGGTGGCGTGAGCGGCGAGCTTGGTGAAGATCAGGTTGTACACCGCCTGACCCTGATAGACCGGCGTGATGCGCGTGAGTGACCAGGCCGAGGCCGCCAGGGTCACCGCCAGCAGCGCCCAACGGCGGAACACCCAGAATCCCGCGCCACACAGCAGCACTCCGCCGATGGCGTGCGTGGACTTCGAGCACACAAACGCCAAACACGCCACCGCGAATACCCCCTCGCGCCGGGTCACCAACGCGGCCAGCGCCAGCGCCAGCCAAACGATCGACGCCGCGTCCATGAACATCGAGTTGAAGTAGGCGGAATAGGCGAAATCGAGCAGCAGCGGGATCAGCAGGAGCGCGCGCCAGCCCAGCGCCGAAGCCGCCAACGCGAGAGCAGCCAGCGCCACACCGGCGTGCGTGAGCCCGATCCAGCGCATGTCGAACACCGCGCCTCCACCCGAGATCGCACGCGCGAGCCACAAGTGCACGTGGCCTGTTGTGCGAAATCCGCTGTCCCAGTAGTAGGAGGGATCAAACGGCCAGAGCCGCGCGAAGTGGACGAAGGCATCCGCCCGGTCCGCGCGAAGCGAGAAGAGTCCGGCGGTCTTGGCGAAATCGCTGTTGTCGGCCAATCCAATCACCGGGGGCAGGAACAACTGCCAGCCGAGCAACGCCGCGGCGAGCGCGGGGACCGCTATTGTTGCGCGCCGAACCACAGCCAGAATCCGATGAGAATAAACAAAATCAGGATCGCCACTTTCACCGCGCTCACGGGACGCTCGCCGCCGACCGAGGCCTGTTGCGCGTTGACGACTACCTGGAAGACTTTCCCCTTGTACCGGTAGGCGCCGATCCACACGGGCAGCAGCACGTGCTTGAACGTGACCTTATCGTACTGCGTGCGGAGATCGTGGATCTTCTGGGAGTCGCCGCCGATGTCGCGCCGGACCAGACTCTCGATCGGCGGGCGCATTTTCGCCGCCGCGTAGTCGAACCCCTGCTTCAACTGGATCTGGTAGCGCTGCGCCTTGAAACCTGACAGGTAAGCCGGCTCATACGGCCGGATGTGGCCGAGGTCCCACGGTTCGAGCGACTCCAGGTGCGCTGCTCGGACCGCCGTGGTCGCGGGCGTCAGCATATCGTCGAACGCGCACGCCACCGCGCCTCCGCGCTCCTGCCAGGCGATCTGCCGCTGGCCGCGCTGATCCGTGTACCACTCGCCGCGCTGGCCCGCGTAGACGGAGTAGGTTTCGGCATCGAAGGTCCAATACGGGATGTAGATACCCTGGAGTCCATCCTGCTGCGCGACGCGCTTAAGATCATTCGGTGCGAACCACAGCCCGCCGATCCACGCCTTCACGGCGTCAGTGGCGCGCTGCGGCGTCACCGCGAACGGCAGGACCCCGTGCGGCGCGATCAATGGATCCGCGGCCTTGGGCTGCATCACCACGGGAGTCGCGCAGAACGGACACTTGCCCGCCGCCTCACTGGCTTCGAATTGGGTCACCGCGCCGCAGTTGGCGCACTTGACCTCGACCGCGGTTTCGGTGATCCGGCGCTCCTGTGTGGCGTAATCGCCAAACGGGATCTCTTCGAGGCTCCCTTGCGCCTGGATTTCCTGCGTGGCGGCGCAACGGGGACAGCGCAGCCGCGCCAGGCCGGGATCCCACTCCATGTTCGATCCGCACGAGGCACAAGGGAACTTGTGGGGAGTGGCAGCCATTACAATCCTTCCGCGGCCTCGGCAAGCAACTGGCGGTCCGCGGGCGGGACATCCAGGCGCATGGCGTGCGCCAGGCCCTGAGGCGTCATCTTGCGCATCGTCTTGCGTAGCACATCGATCATCTTGGCGCGGTCGAGCTTGGCCGCCACCTCGTGCAACTGAGTCTCAACGAACACCAGGCACACCGCGTCCTCGAGCGTGGCCGAATCCGGATCACGCGTCAGGTCGCGCTTCCGGACAATGAATCCGGCGCGCGCGATTTCCGGATCTCCGTATCCCGCCGTGGACATCGCTTCCCGCAGCTCGGCTGCGTGGACCTCCTTCAGCGCGTTCCGCCAGTTCAGGTACCCAACCCGCCCTTCCGGAAACTGCGACCGCGGGATCACCCACCGCCGTACGTGATGCGCGCGGGCGGCGAGCAGCAATGCTTCACTCGCGTCAGGCCGGAGCCGCCGCACCCAATCGAACACCATCTCCGCGTGTGCCTGTTCCTTGGGCCGTTCCACGCCGCCCACCAGCAGCCGGTTTGGATCGCCCTGGTTCCGTGCGTCGATCGCGTTGATCGCGCGCTGGAAACGGTCGCCAGCTTGGTACAATTCTTCTCGATGCTCCATCGCAGACAGGCTCTCCGGTCGTTGGCCGGCTTGGTAGCCGGATCACCGTTATGGTGCCAGAATATCGACAACGATGTCATGGGGCCCATCAACGTCCATGAATTCGAAGAGGTGGCCAAGCGCAAGCTGCACAAGCTGGCCTACGACTTCATCGCTGGTGGAACCGAAGAGGAATACACGTTGCGGGCCAATCGCACGGCCTACGGACGCTGGTTCCTGGTGCCGCGCTTCATGCGGGATGTCACCAATATTGACACCTCGGCCACGGTGTTCGGCAGCAAAGTGCCTTTCCCGTTCTTCATCGCTCCCACCGGCGGCAAGAATCTGGTGATCCGCAACGCCGATGAAACGGTGGCGGAGGCGGCGCTTGAAACCAACACGGTTTTGTGCAGCGGAACGGGAGTCAACAAGATCCTCGAAGAAGGCAAGCCGCTGATCTGGTGGAGCAACACGATCGGTTCGCCGAACAAACAGTCCGCGCAAGGCTACGCCAAGCGCATTGAGGACCAGGGCGGAAAGGCGATCGTGCTCACCATCGACAACGCCTACCAGTCCAACCGCGACCGCAACAACCGGAACCGGTTCGACTACGGCTACATGCAGACCGGCATCCCCAAGGATGGCGAGAAGCTGCCCCCGCCCCGCAATCCGGCCCGCGCCGCGATGTGGCAGCCGCACACGCCGAACTTGAATTGGGATTGGATCGATTGGGTGCGCGGCGCATCCCGGATTCCCATCATCGTCAAGGGCGTGCTCCATCCGGCCGACGCGGCGATGGCCGTCGAGCGCGGAGCCAGCGCCATTTCGGTGTCCAACCACGGTGGACGCCAGTTGGATGGCGCCATCGGCAGCTTGGACGCACTACCCGAGTGCGTCGAGGCCGTCGGCGGCCGCATCCCAGTCTTCATGGACGGCGGAATCCGGCGTGGCCAGGATATCCTCAAGGCGCTCGCGCTCGGCGCCAAGGGTGTGCTGCTCGGCCGCGCGCCGCTGTGGGGACTGGCCGCCTTCGGACAACCGGGCGTCAAGCGCGTCCTGGAGTTGCTTGGCATGGAGTTGAAGCTCGCCATGGCGCTCGCCGGAGTCCGCAACCTGGGTGAGATCGACCGCACGATGATCCGGCGCGTATGATCGCCGCGCTGCTGTTCCTGCTGGCGCTGCCAGTGGCTGGGCAGAAGGTCCACGAGTTGTGCGCGGCCTGCCACAACCAGCACTTCGACGACCTGCAAAAGCACAAACACTTCGCTAAGGGAATGAGCTGCGACGCCTGCCACGGGGAGAGCAAGGCGCATCGCGAGGCGGGCGGGAACCAGCTTCCCGACAAGGTCGCCGCGCCCGCTGAACAACCCACGCTGTGTGGATCCTGCCATGCGGACCAGGGCAAGGCGTACTCAACTAGCAAGCACGGCAAGGCGGTAGTGGCGCGTAGCGCGGTACGGGCCGCTACGTGCACCACCTGTCATGGAACGCACGCCGCGCGGGCGCCGGCCGGAATCCAGCAGCAGTGCAACCGGTGTCACCAGACGCTGCCCGAGTCCTGCAAGAAGCCTCCGCCCGCGGCCACCGCCAAGGTGGCGTGCGTCAACTGTCACGACCAGCACACGCTCGCGGTCAAGCGATGAAACAGGAATGGGTGCGGATGACCGCCCGCTACCTCGGGCTCGCGTTCCTGCTGCCGGTGAGCGTGTTCACCGGATACCTGATTGGCTACTGGCTGGACCAGTGGCTTGGCACCGGATTCCTGAAGATCGTCTTCCTGCTCGCCGGGATCGCCGCCGGGTTCGTGCAGTTGATCCGCGAGATCTCGCGGGATCCCAAACGGTGAAGCCGCCCGAATACCGGCGCTCCATCCGCCGGATGTACTGGACCATGGCGGCGGCTGGCGTGGCCGGAGCCGCGATCGCCTGGGCGCGATGGGACTGGCGCACCGCCGCTGGATTCGCCACCGGCGCCGCCGGATCGATCGGCATGTTCTGGTGGTTCCACAACATCGCCGAGGCTCTCAGCCGCCGTGCGGATCCGCCCAATCGTCCGCGCCTCATGGTGCTGGGCGTGCTGCGCTACGGACTGATCGCCGCAACCGCCTATGTTATGATGGAGTTTCTCGGTATTGAGCCCATTTCGGTGGTCACCGGACTCCTGGTGATGGCCGTGGCTGTCCTGGCCGAGATCCTCTTCCTCCTCTTCTCCCCTCGAAAAAATGCCAGAACATGAATTAGGTATTACCGCGTTTTTTAACGACAATTTCGCGGGCGTGGCCAATTCCTTCCTCACCATGGTGGGGCGCCATGCGGCGGACCGTCCCTGGTCGAACTGGATGGTCATGCAGCTTCTGATCGCGTTGATCGTGGTCGTGATCTTCGGGATCCTCAAGCCGAGGATTTCGATGGACAAGCCCGGCGGACTGCAGCACCTGTTCGAGGTGGTCTACACGTATCTGGAGCAGCAGGCGCGCGAGATTATCGGGCCCCACTACCACCGCTACCTGCACCTTTGCGTCACGATTTTCTTCTTCGTGTTGTTCTCGAACCTGATCGGAATCATTCCCGCGTTTGAGTCCCCGACGATGTTCCCGCCGGTGACGCTGGGGCTCGCGCTGATCAGCTTCCTGTACTACAACATCCAGGGGATCCGCGCGCAGGGGGCGTGGAACTATGCGAAGCATTTCGCCGGTCCGATGTGGCAGTTGGCATTCCTCATGATTCCGATCGAAATCGTGAGCCACTTCGCGCGGCCGCTTTCGCTCACCATCCGTCTGTACGCCAACATGTTCGCTGGCGAGCAGGTGACCGTCGAGTTCATGAAGATGGTCCCGCTCTTTGTGCCGGTGATCTTCATGGCGCTCCACATTTTCGTTTCGTTCCTCCAGGCCTACGTGTTCGCGTTGATGACGATGATCTACGTCTCGAGCGCGGTCGAGCACCATGCCGAGGAGCATCACTAGAGTTTCCGCGGCGTCTTCAGTGTGAGGCCCGGACTCCCCAGAGTTCCGTGTGCAACCACCTCCTGGACGCAATTTCATAACAGAAAGGTCAGTCACATGTCTCCCAGACTCACTCTCCTGCTTTTGGTGCTGTTTGCCATGGCATCGCCGATGATGGCGGCCGACGGCGGCATCACGATCCCGAACAGCCTCGCCATGGGAATCGCCAGCGGCCTCTGCGCGCTGGGCCAGGGCAAGGCCATCGCCGGCGCCGCCGAAGGCATGGCGCGCAATCCCGGCGCTGAAGGCGCTATCCGTTTCGCACTCATTCTCGGCCTGGTGCTGATCGAATCGCTGGCGTTGTACACGCTGGTGGTGATCTTCGCCAAGGCGTAGTTGAAGGTTCGTGGGGGCATGGTGGCGAAACTGAAACTTCAGGGCATCATGCCCCCCATCGCAACGCCGTTTGACTCGAGCGGCGATTTGTATCCGTCCAAGGTGCGGCACAATGTCGCCAAGTGGAACCAGGTCAAGCTGGCCGGATACGTGGTTTGCGGATCCACCGGTGAGAGCGTGTATCTCACCGCGGAGGAGAAAATCGAGCTGTGGGGCCTGGTCGCCGAGTCCGCCGCGGCAGACCGGTTGCTGGTCGCCGGGACGGGCATGGAAGGCGTGCGCGAGACCGTCGCGCTGACCAATAGGGCCGCGGCCATGGGCTACAAAGCGGCGATGGTCCGGACGCCCCATTACTACAAGAATCTGGTGAACAACGGCGCCACCCAGGAGCTGTACTTCACTGCCGTTGCCGATCAGTCGCGGATCCCACTGATCATCTACAACTGGCCGCAGGTGACGGGGGTCGACATTCCGGCTGAATCAGTTGCGCGGCTGTCGCTGCATCCGAACATCATTGCCGTGAAGGAGAGCTCGGGGAACCTCGAGAAGGTCCTGCAGATGCTGCGCGAGGTGAAGACCGGATTCCAGGTGTTAGTGGGTTCGGCGCCGACATTGTGGCCTTCGCTCCAGTGTGGAGCCGCGGGCGCGATCCTGGCCTTCGCCAACGCCGCGCCATACGCTTGCGTGACCATTTGGGAAGCGTTCCGGACACGCGAGCAAGAGGCCGGCCTCGACTGGCAGAACCGCATCGGGCGCGCGGCGGCGCTGGTCACCACGCGCCATGGCATTCCAGGGCTGAAATATGCCATGGACCTCAATGGATACTACGGGGGTCCGTGCCGGCTTCCGTTGCGGCCTTTGAGTCCCGAGGCGAAGCGGGAAATCGAAGTGGCCTTCGAGAACCTCCGCGGCTAGTAGAGCCGTAAACTGAACCGCATTCGGGACCGGCTACTTTCCCAAGATCCCGTAGACGGCAGCCGCCGCCAGCGCCGCGCATGGCAGCGTCAGGACCCACGACAGCACGATTCCCGCCGCGACCCGGAGATTCGACTGCCGCGCTGCGATACCGGTCCCGAACAGCGACCCAACCGAGACGTGGGTCGTCGAAACGGGCAGGCCGAACCACGTAGCCGTCAATACCAATACTGAGGTCGACAGGTTGGCGGCCAGTCCTCTCCGGTGGTCAAGTTTGGTGAGGCGCAGGCTCATTGTGTCAGCGATCCGGTGTGAGTGCGCCAGCCCGCCGGCGGCCATCGCGACCGCTACCAGCAGAAATCCTGGGGCTCCGGGGAGCGCCTTCGCGGCCCACAGCATGGCGGCGATCTTCGGGGCGTCGTTCAGCCCCCGCGCGAAACTGACCACGCCCGCACTGATGACGTGTGCCGCATCCACCGCGGAGCCCTTCGTCCCCCCTGGCTGGCCGCTGATCCGCTCGAGGAGGAACGCCAGCGCCACGGCGATCACCGGACTCAGCAGCAGGGGCAGCAAAAAGTTACTGCCAAGCGCGCCGAAGTTGACGCCTGTGCCGAGCGCGGTCAGTCCGGCTCCGGTGATCGCGCCGGTCAGTCCGTGAGTGGTTGAGATCGGGAATCCGGCCAGCGCCGCGAGGATCACCGTGATTCCGGCACCCGCGGCAACGGCCGCGGCGAACTCCGGCGAGGCGGCCAGCGCATCCGTCACCAGTCCCCTTCCGGTGAATCGCGCCAATAGTGCCTGGCCAAAGAAAAGCGCACTGACCGAACCCGCGGCAGTGGCCAGGGTCGCCCAGCCCAGCGCGCGCCAGTAGGAAAGGACACCTCCGCCGTACAGCGACGCCACGCCCTTGAAGTTGTCGTTCGCTCCGTTCGCATAGGCGAGGAAGCAGACCACGAATGCCACAAGCCCGATCATTGCGCCGCACCGCTTTGAGGGAGTTGCGGCGCGCCCCATCGGGACGCTATAAACGCAACATGGAAGGTTTGGGCTGTGTACCAGCTCTCCGCGCCCTGGGTGAAGGGACGCGGCTCCGGATCATGCGGATCCTGCTTGAGCGGCCCATGAGTGTCAACGATCTCGCCGGTGAGCTCGGCACGGCTCAGTACAACGTTTCCAAACACCTTCGTGTGATGCGTGAAGCGGGACTCCTGGAGATCGAAAAGCAGGGACAGCAGCGGCTCTACGCGGTCGCAAAAAGCCTTCGCGGAAAAGCCGCCGCCAAGAACGGGGTCCTTGATCTTGGCTGCTGTACTTTTCAGGTCGACAAGCTGCCTCAATAATCCTCCGGGGCGGAGCATCGGCATCTCCCACGTTGCGCCACTCGTTCATTATATGCATACTTGAGCATATATGCTTAGATTTGAACGGATTCCGGCACGCGCAGATCCATCCGGACGCTGTGGTCAGTCCCCACGGCACTGTGACGGGTGCTGATTTGCGCTGGCCGCTACTTCGACGCCATGGCTCAGATGCGGCCCGTTGCCGACAAGTAGCCGCTTACCGCCTCTTCGAGGTCTGGCATGGGCGCCACCCCGGCCGCCTCCATCTTCGCGTTCGACATGGCTGAA
>VFZX01000328.1 GCA_016871015.1 Acidobacteriota bacterium
GGCATCCCCCAGCTTAACCGCTGTCCCCCGGTTACCCTTCGTTTGTGTCAACCGCCCACCGGCACACTTGTCAAGGATGTCTCCGGTTCGCACAGAGGCTTCTTTATGCAATCTACTGCACCTACGTTGTTTGAAAAGCTCGGTGGCCAAGCCGCCGTCGAGTTGGCGGTTGACAATTTCTATCGCAAGGTCCTGAGCGATGACCGGGTCTCCCGGTTTTTCGACGGCGTTGACATGGACCGCCAGCGCGCCAAGCAAAAGGCGTTTCTGACCATGGCGTTTGGCGGCCCGCACAACTACTCGGGCAAAGACATGCGGCAGGGACACTCGCACCTGGTCGCGATGGGACTGAATGACTCGCACGTCGACGCGGTGATCGAGCTGCTCGGCGAAACGTTGCGCGAGCTATCGGTGTCCGAGGACCTCATCGAGGAGGTCGCCGCGATCGCAGAATCGACGCGTAACGACGTCCTGAGCCGGTAAATGGCGGCGGTCACGCTGGATGCCGCCGTGCACCAGCGCCAGGAAGGGGAATCTGTCCTTGATGCGCTGCTGCGGGGCGGTGTTGCTGTACCGCACTCCTGCAAGAGCGGCGTCTGCGGCAGTTGCCTGATGCGCGCCGCCGAGGGCACGGTTCCGGCCAGAGCCCAGGCGGGCCTGAAAGATTCCTGGAAGGCACGAGGATACTTCCTGGCATGTGTCTGCGTGCCGGAAGGCGACCTGCGAGTCGCGAGCGTGGACGATGGCGCCGTCGCCGGAACCACCATCCACGCACTCGACTACGTAACGCCGGATGTGTTGCGCGTCCGCCTTGCGGCTCCCCCAGGATTCGAATTTCAGGCGGGCCAGTATCTGTCGCTCCGGAACAGCGATGGTTTGGCGCGTTCGTACTCGATCGCAAGCCTCCCGGGTGAAGGTTTCATCGAACTCCATGTACGGGTTTATGCGGAGGGGAAGATGAGTGGATGGCTCACCCGGGACGCCAAGCCAGGGCAGAGTGTCACCATCGCTGGTCCGTTTGGCGCCTGCTTCTATGTGCCCGGGCGGCCGGACCAGCCGATGCTGCTGGCGGGCACCGGAACCGGATTGTCGCCACTCTACGGAGTCCTGCGAGCCGCGCTTGAAGCAGGACATCAAGGGCCAATCCACATTGTCCATGGAGCCGTGCGCATCGCCGGGCTGTACCTGCGGGAGGAACTCCGCGCGATCTCCATCAGCCGGGACAACGTCGCCTACCGGGCCGTTGTTCTGGATGGCGCAGCGCCGGATGTCGAGACCGGGCCCATCGACAAGCTGGCATTCGCGGGCAACGCGAAACTCACCGGATGGCGCGCTTTCCTCTGTGGTGATCCTGTGCTGGTGCAGGTGATGCGGAAGAAGGCTTTCCTGGCCGGGGCCGCCATGCACGATATCCACGCCGACTCATTTCTCCCGGCGGGGTGAGCCGTGCAGTTGAGCCTCGGCGCGGACTACGATTCTCTTCGAAATTCTCTTGACGGTCTGCGATCAAAGTGATATCATAAAGATGTCAATTCGATATGGGAGGACCTATGACCATCAAAGAAAAAGAGACCAAGGCCCTGCCGGGTCTCGTGATGTTGTTGATTCTAATCGTGATCGGCGCGCTCGCCCTGGTGACGATTATAGGCGGTGCCAAGTCCCGGGACCTCAGCCCCGGCATGATCATCTTCTGGGTGCTCGTGCTGGCAGTGGATGGGATCTGCCTGGCCGGGTTTTTTACGGTCCAGCCGAATACGGGAACCGTGCTCCAGTTCTTTGGCAGCTACTCCGGCACGGTGAAAACCGCCGGCCTCCGCTGGACCAATCCGTTTTATACGAAAAAGCCGGTGTCCCTCCGGGCACGCAATTTCGAAACCAACCACCTGAAAGTGAACGATCACGACGGGAATCCGATCGAGATCGCCGCCGTGGTGGTGTGGAGAGTCGTTGACACCGCCGAGGCCACGTTCCAGGTCGACAACTACGAGAACTACGTCCACGTCCAGAGCGAGGCAGCGCTTCGCAACCTGGCGACCAACTACTCTTACGATTCGCACATCGAAGGCGAGGTGTCCCTGCGCGGTGCCACCTCCCAGGTTGCGGCGCACCTGAAGCAGGAGATCCAGGAGCGGCTCTCGGTGGCCGGCGTCGAAGTGATCGAGGCGCGCATCAGCCATCTCGCCTATGCGCCTGAGATCGCGGCGGCGATGTTGCAGCGGCAGCAAGCGTCGGCCATCATCGCGGCCCGGCAGAAGATCGTCGACGGCGCGGTTGGGATGGTGGAAATGGCCCTGCAGCGGCTGTCCGCCAACAATGTCGTACATCTGGACGAAGAGCGGAAGGCAGCCATGGTGAGCAATCTCCTGGTGGTGCTGTGCGGCGAGCGCAGTACCCAGCCTGTAATCAACGCCGGGACCATTTACCACTAAGGAGCGAGCCGTGCCGGAACGGAAATCCTACTTGCTCCGGATCGACCCAGCGGTGCTCGACGCCGTGCGCCGCTGGGCGGATGACGACCTGCGCAGCCTGAACGGCCAGATCGAGTTCCTGCTGCGCCAGGCGCTGGCATCGGCAGACCGGCTGCCGGTGGGCGCCCCCTACACTCCCGATCCCGACTCCTGATCCTTGTACTGCAGTTGGTATAGCTTCCAGTACAACCCCCGCCGCGCCAGCAACTCCTGATGCGGACCCGACTCCACCAGCTCACCCCGGTGCATGACGAAAATCCGGTCGGCCCGCTGGATCGTCGACAGCCGGTGCGCCACCACAATCGACGTCCGCCCTGTGAGCAACTCCTCCAGCGCCCCACGGATCCGGTGCTCGGTATCGGTGTCGACACTCGAAGTCGCTTCGTCCAGGATCAGAATCCGCGGATCGTGCGCAAGCGCCCGCGCGAAGCTGATCAACTGCTTTTGCCCCGTCGACAGCCCCGCTCCCCGTTCCTTCACTGGGTGCGCGTAACCCTTCTCCAACGACCCCACGAAATCCTCCAGATTCACCCGGGCGGCCGCCCCGGCCACCTGCTCGCGCGTGATCCCAGGTGTCGCCAGCCGGATGTTCGACTCGATATCGCCGGTGAAAAGGAACGAGTCCTGCAACACCACACCGAACATCCGCCGCAGATCACGCGGATCGAGTTCGCGGATATCGGTGCCGCCGACCCGGATCGTCCCCTTGCGCACATCATAGAAGCGCAGGAGCAGGCTGGTCAGCGTCGTCTTGCCCGCGCCGGTGTGACCCACCACGGCGATCATCTCCCCTGGCCGGACCCGGAACGAGAGGTCCCGAACCACCCAGTCCTCGCCGGAATACGCAAACCAGACGTGATCGAACTCGATCTCGGTTGATGCGGGCAGCACCCTCGGACTCGCGGGCGCCTCGACCGACGGCTTCTCATCCAGAAGCTGGAAGATCCGGCTTCCTCCTGCCGCCGCCTGCTGCAGCAGGCCGAACTTGTCGCTCAAACTCTGCAGCGGCCGGAAAAACCGCATCGCATATTGCAAGAACGCGATCAGCGCCCCAGCCGTCAGCTCGCCCATCCGGATCTGGTAGCCGCCGTAGCTGAGGATCCCGGCCACCGATAGCATCCCAAAGAATTCGACAAACGGGTAGAACCAGCCGTGCGCCTGGATCAGCACTTGATAGGCGGCCTGGCTCTCGCGGTTGGCCTCGTCCAGTTCCCGCGCGGAATGCCGCTCGCGGTTGAACAACTGCAGGACGCTCATCCCGGTGATGTGCTCCTGCAGGATCGTGTTAATCCGCGCCACCGCCGCGCGGACCCGTGTGTTGCCCTCCTTCGACGCTATCCGGAACCGCCATAGCACCACGCCGATGAGCGGCGCCACGGCTAGCATGAGTCCCGTGAGCTCCGGGCTCAACTGGATCATCGCGCCCAACAGGAACACGACCACCAGCAGGTCGCCAAGGATGGACACAATCCCCGACGACAGCATCTCGTTCACCGCCTCGACATCGGCGGTGAGCCGCGTCATGATGTTCCCCAGCGGATTCCGGTCAAAGTAGGAGATGTCGAGCTTCTGCAGGTGCCCATGCAGCTCGCGCCGGATATCGAACATCACCAGTTGGCCCGCCCGTTGGATGATGTAGCTCTGTGCCAGCGCCGACAGCGTCGTGAACAACAGCGATAGCAGGAACGCCACCGACACCCAGGTCAGCCCCTGAATCCGGTCGGCGGGGAAGAAGGCGTCAAACCACGACGTCTGCCCTTCCACCGGCACCAGGTACCGGTCGATCGCAAACCGCGTCAACGCGGGATTCGCAATCTGCAGCGCCGAATTGACAAGCAGCAGCACCAGCGCTAGAGCCATCAGCTTCCAGTGCGGCTTGGAATACCGGAGCAGCCTCCGGACCACCCGCCGCTCGAGCGGGCCAGGTTTTCCTTCCGTCAACTACTGCACCTCGAACGCCCACAGCGCGTTGCCGATGGCCATGGCGATCTGCTGTTTGCCATCCACCAGGTAGCTCATCGGATTGGACCGGGAGATGCCACCGGCCTGGAACTTCCACAGCAGCTTCCCCGTGGTCCCCTGCAGCGCGAAGAACTGGCCCTCGTTGGTCCCGCCGAACACGATGTTGCCAGCGGTCGACAGCACTCCCGAAAACGGTGGCGAAAACAGCTTGTGTTCCCAGACCACCTCCCCGGTGGCCGGCTTGAACGCCCGGATGGCGCCGTCGTCCTGTCCGCCGGGGATCGACCGGAATCCGCCGCCGTCGAACCGCTGTCCCTCCTTGAACACCGCCTCGCCGATGAAGTAGACTCCGCCCCCTTCGCGCACGGCGATGTAGAGCAGTCCGTTCTTCGGACTGTAGCTCGGGCTGTACCAGTTGTTCGCGCCTGCCACCGACGGCCATACCTGGACACCCTCGAGCGTGGGGGTGGTCCCAGGCACCCGGATCGGACGCCCATTGTCGTCAAGCCCCGTCGCCCAGGTCTGCTTGGCGTACGGTTTACCCAACAGGAACTGTCCGCTCGCCCGGTCTAGAACGTAGTAGAACGCGTTCCGGTTGGGGAAGATCACAAGCTTCCGCTTCTGCCCCCGCACCTCGCCGTCGATCAGTACTGGAACTTCGGTAGCATCCCAATCATGAATATCATGCGGGGTGAATTGAAAGTACCACTTGAGCTTTCCCGTATCGGCGTCGACGGCAATGATGCAGTCCGAATACAGGTTGTCACCCTTGCGGACCTCGCCGTTCCAGTCCGGACCCGGATTCCCCGTCCCCCAATAGACCAGGTTGGTCTCCGGGTCGTAGGCACCGGTGACCCAGGTCCCCGCCGCGCCAGACTTCCAACTGTCTCCCGCCCACGTCTCGTTGCCGGGCTCACCCGGTCCCGGGATGGTCCAGAACCGCCAGGCGCGCTTGCCCGTCTTCGCGTCATAGGCGTCGAGCAGTCCGCGGACCCCATACTCTCCGCCCGCCACGCCCACCACGATCTTGTCCTTCACAGCGAGAGGAGCGACTGTGATCGAATACCCGCCCGTGTACTCGGCTACCTTCGTCTCCCACCGCACCGCACCTGTATGGGCGTCGAGCGCGACCAGGTAGGAATCGAGCGTCCCCACGTAGACCAGGTCGCCCAGCAGGGCCACGCCGCGGTTCACCTGTCCGCAGCACACGCGCAGGTCCCCGGGAAGCGTCCGGCGGTACCGCCACAACGGGCGTCCGGTGCGCGGGTCGAGCGCGGTGACATTACTGGGCGGCTCGGACAGGTACATGATGCCGTCGGCGACAAGCGGAGTGGTCTCGAACTTCTGCAGCGAGTTCGTCTGGTAGACCCAGGCGGGCTTGAGCCGCGCGGCATTGGTGTCGTTGATCTGGGTGAGCGGGGAGTAGCGGTGCCCGGAGAAATTGCCGGAATAGGTAAGCCAGTTGCCAGGCTCCTTCGCCTGGGCCTCGAGCAGCCGTTGATGCGTCACCTGCGCGAACAGCGGAAACGCGGCCAGGACGGCGGTCAAAATCTTCATTGGATCCCCCGCAATGTGGACAGGTAAGTCACGGCGTCGTTGATCTCGGAGGTTGTGAGCTTCCCTTGATAGGACGGCATGGGAGTCTTCCTCTCGGACTTGAGGCTCGCCAGGTCCTTCTTCCAATACGACAGCAGTCGGCCCGATCCGTCGAGCAGTTGGATTGACCACGTGTCCTCGTTGAGCCGCGGACCCACGGCCTTCTTGCCGTCCTTCGCGGTCAGCTCAACCCAACGGTAGTTCTCCGGAACGTCCGCGCCCGGATCGGTCAGCTTCGCCCGCAGGTGTCCGGGACTGCGCCGCGACCCGACCGTCAACAGCGACGGCCCCGAGCGCCCGCCCTCGGTGCCGATCGAGTGGCAGGCGAGACATCCGCCCTTGCCTCGCACAATCGACTCGCCGTTGCGCGCGTCACCCGTGGGCCCCGAGGAGGCCAGGCGTCCCAGGCTGCGCACGAACGCACAGATCTGCCAGACCTCGCGCGGCGCGAGCAATGTCGCCGGCATCTCGGTGTCCGGAATCCCGTAGCGGACCACGCGGTAGAGACTCAGGTCGTCCATCGCCCGCGGGAGCTGAGGCTGGGCGAGGTTGGCGCCTTTGCCTCCATCGCCCGTGGGACCATGGCATCCGGCGCAGCGCCCGCCGTACAGCTTGCGTCCCTGTTCAATATCGGCGGGCGTGGTGTGAGGGTTCGCGGAAGTCGAGGGGAGTTCCATGAGTGGGGGGCTTGGAACAGCAGGATCCCCAACAGGTGGCTGAGCATGAAAGGTCGATTATACCGGATCGCTCCGGTACTGCCGGGGCAAAGACCGGCATCACGCGACGCTCAAGCCAGCATCGCCTTGACACCACATCGGCGGCGGAGTAGGCTCATCGCTGTGACCACCCACCCCCTTCCCGCGCTCCTCCTCGCCGCGCTCTCAGCCCCGGCACTCCACGCACAACAGGCGCGCGGAACCATCCTCGGAACCATCACCGATCCCTCCGGCGCCGCCGTCCCGAACGCCGACGTCACGGTCACCAACACCGGCACCGGCGCAGTGTTCAAGGCCCGGACCGCCAGCGAAGGCTTCTATACCGCACCCAGCCTCGCCGTCGGAACCTACACGGTCTCCGCCGGGCGTACCGGATTCCGCAGATCCGTCAGGACCGGCATCGTCCTCGAACTCGACCAGCGCGCGCGTGTCGACTTCCAGCTTGAAGTCGGTGCCATCACACAGTCCGTGGAGGTGAGCGCCGAAACCACGCGGGTTGACACCGCCTCGGCCACCGTCGGCAAGGTTGTCGAGAACCGCCGCATCACCGACCTTCCCCTCAACGGCCGGAACACCTTCGCCCTGGTGATGCTCACACCCGCCGTCAAGTCCAACGCCGGACCCACGAACTCGGGCTTCGCCGACCGCGGCATCGAGCTCTCTTCGGTCAGCATCAACGGCGGACCCAGCACGATGAACAGCTACCTGCTCGACGGCGGCACCAACAACCACGCCTACTTCGCCGACATCAACTCGAACCCCACGGTCGACGCCGTGGAGGAGTTCAAGGTCCAGTCCAACACCATGTCCGCCGAATACGGATTCACTGCGGGCGGAGTAGTCAACGTGGTCACCAAGTCGGGCACGAATACTCCACACGGAAATCTGTACGAGTTCCTGCGCAACGACAAGTTCGACGCGCGCAACACGTTCTCCGTGACCCGGCCCCCGTTCCGCTACAACCAGTTCGGCGGCTCACTCGGCGGACCGTTCTACCTGCCCCGCCTGGTCGACACGCGCAACCGGACCTTCTTCTTTTTCAACTATGAGGAGTGGCGGTTTGTGCGGGGCAACAACCCGATCCTGTCGGTGCTGCCCTCGGGCCAGCGCGAAGGCGATTTCGCGAGTCTGCGCGACGCCGCCGGACGCCTGATCCCTCTCTTTGATCCCAACTCGACGCGCGCCAATCCGGCGGGCGCGGGCTTTGTACGCGACCTGTTTCCCGGAAACCTGCTCCCGCGCAACCGTCTCGATACAGTGTCCATGAACATGATGCAGTTCTATCCGCTGCCCAACCGGACACCGACCGACCCATTCACCAACGCAAACAACTTTATCGCCGACAACAAGGAGAACCGGTCGATGCAGCAGTACACCACCAAAATCGACCACCGTTTCTCTGACCGCAATTCGATGTTCGGCCGCTACATCTACTACCGCCACGCGACTGACGGCGGCGCGGGTGGCGGCGACCTTCCGAATCCCGTGGTGCGGCAACGCTTCGACAATCTCGAGACCCGCAACGCGATCCTCTCCGACACGCATACCTTCTCGCCACGCCTGCTGAACGAGCTGCGCGTGAGCATCGCCCGCCATCACTTCCCGTTCATTGCGGCACATTACGGACAGGGGTGGGCGCGCCGGCTCGGACTCCCGGAGAGCGTCCCCAACACGTCCATGCCGCGCCCCGTCAATGGACTCCCTGGATTCCGCACCGGCACCAGCGGCGTCCGCGGCACGCACACGATGAAGTACGGCGCCGATGTGCGGCTCCAGCGCGGCAACAATTTCCAGGAGACGCAGCCATCGGGTGTGTTCCAGTTTCCGGCCGCGCTCACCGGGAATCCGCTGGCGCCCGCGGGCACTGGATTCTCACCCGCGACGTTCCTGTTGGGAGCGGTGGGATCGGCGAACGCTGACACCTATCTTGGCCAGGCGCAGCACGGCGCCTCGTTCAGCTTCTTCATGCAGGACGACTGGAAAGCCACGCGCCGCCTCACGTTGAATCTCGGACTCCGCTACGACTATCAGCAGTGGCCGGTGGAGCGCTACAACGGCGCCACCAACTTCAACCCCTACGAAAGGAATCCGCGGAACAACCTGCCCGGCCGCATGGAGTACGCGGGCGTCGAATACGGGCGGAGCGCCTTCCGTCCCGACCGCAACAACATCGCGCCGCGGTTCGGGCTTGCCTACGATCTGCGCGGAAACAGCCGCACGGTAGTCCGTGCCGGATACGCGATCTTCTACCCGTCAATCTTCCTGTTCGAGAATTTCGGCAACACCAACGTAAGCGTCCGGTGATTCCCTCTTCCCGAAATCGGCGGGGGGAACGATATTGGAGGAATGAGAGACCGAAGATCGCATTGGCTCCGGCTGGTGTCAGAACAGGAAGCAAGCGGGGAGTCGGTGAGGC
>VFZX01000329.1 GCA_016871015.1 Acidobacteriota bacterium
AACCGAAGCAACCCGCGTGGAGTCAAACGGAAGATGAGCAACTACAACCTGAGGCCACGCGGACGATGCCAGACCCGCCGCGTCAAGATCGTATTGCGGATCAAGAAACGTTAAGTGAACAGTATTGAGGCTAGGCTAGGCCTTCCGGGCGTCCTCGATGGTGCGGAACAGGGTCTCGATGTCGCTCCGGCGCGTATGGATATGGGTGGAGACGCGCATCCGCGCGGTCCCCGGCAGGGTCCAGATCTTGCGCTCGGCGCACAGCTTGGAGAAGCGCTCCGGGTCCACGCCGGACATCTCGAATGTCACCAGTGACCCGTACATCCGGTCATCGGCTGGCGTGAGCAGCTTCACGAACGGTAGCTTCTCGGCGCGCTCGCGGGCTTCGCGGGCGAGCGCATGGATGCGTGCGTAGATCCGTTCAGGTCCGATGGCGTTGGCGAACCGCACCCCTGCGAGCATGCCTTCGAAAATCGCCCGGTTGTTGGTCCCGACGCTCATGAACCGCGCGGCCTTGCGGGCGGGGTTGTCCCAGCCACCGGTGACGATTACCGGCCACAGCTTTTCGAGCGCCTCTTCGCGTCCCCATAGGATGCCGCAGCCTGCGGGGGCGAACATCCACTTGTGCGGGCTTCCGGCGTAGTAGTCGCAGCCCAGGTCCTCGATACGGGCCGCCACTTGTCCATTGAGGTGTGCACCGTCGACCACGGTGATCACGCCTTTGGCGCGGGCCGCGTCGCAGATCTTGCGGACCGGAAAGATCAGGCCGGTGGCAGTCGTGATCGCGCTGAAGAACAGCACGCGGGTCGAGGGTCCGATGGCGGAGATTAAGCGGTCCGCTATGTCGTCCTGGCTGGACGGCGGAAGCGGGATCGGGACCTCACGCACGGTGATCCCCACACGCGCCCGCTTCAGGAACCATGGGTTCTTGCCGGATCCATGCTCCTGGTTGGTCATCACGACTTCGTCGCCTGAACGCAGGTCGATACCGTTGGCGATGACGCTCATCGCTTCGGTGGCGTTGTGGGTGAATGCAAGCTGGTCGCGCTTGCAGCCGAGATAGGCCGCCATCTCGCCGCGGTGGGCATCCATGTCTTCGTAGCCCCAGCGCGGATACTCCTGATCCGGCATGGCCATTGCGGCGCCTCTGTGCAGGAAGTCCGCGACAGCGTGGAGCACCGGCTTGGGGGCGACGCCGAGACTTCCATTGTTCATGAAGGCGCGGGCTTCCGGCAGCACGAACTGCTCTCTACGGATGCGCGCCCAGTACTTGTCGGGATCACGTTCGGCGAGCGCGGGATCGGGCAGCGCGGGTGCCGCCACCGCGGACCGAGAGGACACAGGCATGCCGAGAAGTCCGGCGGCCGCCAGAATCGCTTGTCTTCGTTCCATCTCTGCTATCTTGACTGATGGAGTTCCCCGATTCAACTATGACCCGCCGATTGTTCCTTCCCGCCGCCGCGGCAGCCGCATCCTTCGCCGCCGGAGCAGTTGATCCCACTGTCGAGGTGGCCGAGAAAGCCTGGGCTGAAGCTACGAAGAAAGGTGACAAGGCCGCCCTTGAAAAGCTGCTGGCCGAAGACCTGACCTACACGCACTCGCATTCGGGCACGGATACCAAGAAGCAGTTCATCGACAACCTGGTGACCGGCGCGGCGAAGTACGAGGTCATCGACTACGAGGAGTTCAATACCCGGATGTACGGCAAGAATACCGCCGTGGTTAACGCGCAAGTGAAGCTCGTGACCGTGAACAAGGGGACCCGCGGCAACGCGCACCTCAAGTTTGTGCACCTGTGGGTGAAGCAAGGCGGGCGCTGGCAATTGGCGGCGCACCAGTCGACCCGGATGCCGAATTAGCCGTTGCTGGACGAACTGGTCCGGCGGCTGCTCGCCGCACGCAACGCGCAGGGCCACTGGGAGGGATTCCTCGCCAGCAGTGCTCTGTCGACCGCTACCGCTTCGTCCGCACTGGCGCTGGCTGGCGGGAATGCGGACCTGGTGGACCGGGGCTTGGCGTGGCTGGCACGGACTCAGAATCCGGATGGAGGCTGGGGCGACACCGTGCGCAGCCAGTCGAACATCAGCACGACGTCGCTGTGCGCCGCGGCGTTTGCGATTGCTGGGCGGACACCGCCCGAGTCCGCGCGGGCGTGGCTTGAGCGGGCCGCGGGCGGAGCCGGGCCGGACCGCTTGCGGGCGGCGATCCTGCGGCGGTATGAGTCCGATCAGACGTTCTCGGTTCCGATTCTTACGGTGCTGGCGATTGCCGGACAGCAGCCCTGGTCCGCGGTCCCACAGCTTCCGTTTGAACTCGCCCGGTTCCCGCGGAGCTGGTTTAGCGCGTTGAATCTCCGGGTGGTGAGCTATGCGCTCCCGGCGCTGATCGCGATCGGGCAGGTCCATCACAGGATGGCGCCAACCTGGAATCCGGCGCTGCGGTGGGTGCGGGACCGGGCGTCGGAGCCGACACTCGATTTGTTGCGGGCGATCCAGCCGGAGTCCGGCGGCTACCTTGAAGCCACGCCGCTGACGAGTTTCGTGGTGATGAGCCTGGTGCGAGCGGGACTGGGTGATCATGCGGTGGCGCGCGCGGGGACAGATTTCCTGCGGGCGTCGGCGAGGGAGGATGGGAGTTGGCCGATTGATACGAACCTGGCGACGTGGGTGACGACGCTGTCGGTGAACGCGCTGGCGCCGTTGCAGGTCCTGCCCGCCGGGGATCGCGAGAGGATCGCGGACTGGTTGTTGCGGCAGCAGTACCGGACCGAGCACGCCTATACCGGCGCCGCGCCCGGCGGCTGGGCGTGGAGCGATCTTTCAGGCGCGGTTCCGGATGCCGATGATACGCCAGGGGCGCTGCTTGCACTCCGTCATTTGGGCGTGCGCCATCCGGAGTGCCGGGAAGCCGCGGAGGCGGGTGTGGCCTGGCTGCTCGATTTACAGAATCGCGATGGTGGGATTCCGACGTTCTGCCGGGGATGGGGGAAGCTGCCGTTTGACCGGTCGAGTCCGGATCTCACCGCGCACACGCTGTTGGCCTGGGATGCCTGGCGCAGTGAAATAGGCGCGCAGTTGCAATCGCGGATCGGTGAGGCGCGGCGGCGTGCGATTGGATTCCTGACGCGGACCCAGCGGCCGGACGGCGCTTGGATCCCGTTGTGGTTCGGCAATGAGGGGGAGCCGCGGCAGGACAATCCGGTGTATGGAACAGGGCGCGTGCTGGCAGCCGTTCAACGGGAGTCCGGCATCGCCGGGCGCGGGGCGAGGTTCCTGTTGGAGTCGCAGAATCCGGATGGAGGCTGGGGAGGAGCGGCGGGGCTGACATCGTCGATTGAGGAGACATCCATCGCGATGTATGGCCTGGCGGGAATGGTCGGCGCGGAGTCTGCGATTCAGAGAGGAGTGGAGTGGCTGCGCAACGCTACCGGCAACGGCGTGCGGATTCCTGCTTCGCCCATAGGACTCTACTTCGCCAAGCTGTGGTACTACGAAGATCTGTATCCACTGATCTTCGCGGTCAGCGCGCTGGCCAAGACGATCAAGCTACCATAGCGTTTTCATGTCCGCTTCGATCGATTCGCTCAAAGCCGCTTACTACTCGGTCCGGCCCGACGCGTCGGACCCGGCGCAATGCGTGAGCTTCGGGACGAGCGGGCACCGGGGGACTTCAACGAACGGCACGTTCAATGAGTCACACATCCTGGCGGTGACGCAAGCCCTGTGCGAGGTGCGGGAAGCGGATGGCCCGATCTACATCGGCATGGACACGCACGCGTTGTCTGAATTGGCGCAGCAGACGGCGATCGAGGTGCTGGTGGCGAACGGCGCCGCGGCGGTGGTCCAGACCGGCGGTGGATTCACGCCGACACCGGTGATCTCGCACGCGATTCTGGCGCACAACAAGGGAAGACTCACGGGCCGAGGCCTGGCCGACGGGATTGTGATCACGCCGTCGCATAATCCACCGTGGGATGGCGGATTCAAGTACAACCCGCCGCAGGGCGGACCCGCGGGCGAGCAGGTCACGCGCCGGATCCAGGATCGCGCGAATGAGCTGCTGCGGGAGGGCAACCGCGACGTGAAGCGGGCGGCTTCGCCGCGTGTGGAGCAGCGGGACTTCGTCGAGGCGTACGTGCGGGACCTGGGCAGCGTGGTGGACATGGAGGCGATCCGGGGATCTGGTGTCCATATCGGCGCCGATCCCATGGGTGGCGCTTCGCTGGCGTATTGGCAGGCGATCGCGGAGGTGTGGAGGCTCAACCTCGAAGTCGTCAACACGGTGATCGACCCGGAGTTTGGGTTCATGCCGCCGGATCACGACGGCAAGATCCGGATGGACTGTTCGAGTCCGGATGCGATGGCGGTCCTGCTGCGGCAGCGGGACCGGTTCGACGTGGCGTTCGGCAATGATCCGGACGCGGACCGGCACGGGATCGTTACGCCGTCCGAGGGGTTGCTGAATCCGAACTACAACCTGGCGGTGGCCATCGACTATCTGCTGGCCCATCGTCCGCAGTGGAGCAAGGCCCCGGCAGTCGGCAAGACGATTGTTTCGAGCAGCCTGATCGACCGTGTGGTGGCAGCGCATGGCCGCGATTTGAAGGAAGTCCCAGTGGGGTTCAAGTGGTTCGCGCCGGGTCTGTTTGACGGATCGGTCTGCTTTGGAGGGGAGGAGAGCGCAGGGGCAAGTTTCCTGCGCCGTGATGGCACGGTCTGGACGACCGACAAGGACGGCATTATCCTGTCGTTGCTTGCCGCTGAGATCACCGCGGTGACGGGCAAAGATCCGGGCCGCCATTACCGGGGGTTGAGTGGCAGGTTCGGTTCGAGCTACTACAAGCGGATCGACCGTCCAGCGACGCCGGAGATCAAGGCGCGGCTCAAGAACATGGCAGTGACAGAGGATTCGCTCGCCGGTGAGCGGATCCTCAATGTGACCCGTGAGGCCAGTGGTGAGCCCATCGGGGGTGTCCGGGTCACGGCGTCGAGCGGCTGGTTCGCGGCCCGGCCGTCCGGCACGGAGAATCTGTACAAGCTCTACACCGAGAGCCTCGCAGGTGAGGATCACCGGAGCCGGGTCGCCGCTGAGGCGGAGGCCCTGATCGCACGCGATGGCCATTGATTACCGGACGGATTACCGGGGGCCGGGGTTGACGGACAATTCGCTGCACGCGGATCCGGTGGAGCAGTTCGAGGAGTGGTTCCGCGCCGCGCAGCAGGCGGGAATTCCAGAGCCAAATGCGATGACGCTGGCCACGGCATCGGCTCAGGGCGAGCCTGCGGCGCGCATGCTGCTTCTCAAGCAGGCTGACGCGCGAGGGTTCACGTTCTTTACCAACTATGGGAGCGCGAAGGCCGCGGACCTCGATTCGAATCCGCGGGCGTGTCTGGTGTTCTTCTGGCAGGCGCTGCACCGCCAGGTGAGGGTTACAGGATCCGTGTCGCGGGTGCCGTTGGAGGAGTCGGCGGAGTACTTCGCGTCGCGGCCGCGAGGGGCGCAGGTTGGGGCGTGGGCGTCCCGGCAGAGTGCGGTGTTGCAGTCACGGAAAGAGTTGGAGGAAGGGGTGAGGCTGGTGGAGACGAGGTTTGAAGGGAAAGAGATTCCATTGCCTCCTCACTGGGGAGGCTACCGGCTGGTACCAGACCGGGTTGAGTTCTGGCAAGGCCAACCGGACCGGCTTCACGACCGGATGGTGTACATCCGGCAGGGAGCGGGGTGGAGAAGAGAGCGGCTGTCGCCCTAGGTGTTTGGTGGGTAGCGGGCCGCTCTCTTATTGAGCGAGTTAGACTAGTTGTTCTGGTGACGTCTCCTGCGGGCCTGGATTCCGAGGAGAACGAGTCCGCCGCCGATCAGTGACATTGTGGTGGGCTCGGGGACCGGGGAGGCGCCGAACAGCCAGTCGTGGCCGTCGCGGTGGTTTACGACGCCGTTCGGGTCGACGACAGCGAGCCAGCCCCAGGCCGCGATGTCCGGTACGCCGAAGAATACCGCGCCCTGGTCGCCAAAGCGAATCGTGCGGCCGGAAGCGTCGGCGAAGTCAACCAGGTTCACCGTCCCCAGGCCGCCTGGCAACTGGATCGTGCCCGTGTTTGCCGGGCTGCCGCCGAGGACTTCGATATCCTGGAAGCCGTTCATGTCGCCAGCGACGGGCTGGACGCGCATGTTGTACGTGAAATCGACGTTGTAGACACCGAGGTAGGGTGCGTAGATTCCGGTGCTGAGGTATGCGACTCCGGGGTTGACTACGCCGCCGTAGGCTTGGCCGTAAATGTGCATCGTGTCGGTTCCATTCCAGTCGAGGCGCATGTTCGAGCTGGGGTGGTCAAAATCCCACGTAAAGGAGTCGTGCGTGCCCAGGGTCACGTCGACGAGTTCGTCGAGTCGCAAGCCGTAGTTGGGGGGAGCCAGGGCTCCGACGGCAAGGCTGTGTAATTGGTAAGTTCCGGCAGGGAGCAACGGGCCTGCGTTGGCCGCTGGAACCAAGGTTAGAAGAGAGAGAAGAGTTGCCGTATTAACGGTCGCCCATCGAGTCAGTGCGTTCTTCATGGCACGATGTTATGTGGTTTGGTTGAACGCCCCAATGTAACCGTGGTGGGATTCCACTGGTACGTACCTGCGGGATAGTCCAGGTACCGAAGGGGCCGGGGTTTCCCCGGGACCCCAGGGGGTCAGGGTACTGCCCCACCCGTACCTCTCACTGCCACATTGAGCGGATTTGGGCTTCGTATTGGAGTGCGATCCGGGGAACAACGAGCAGGAGCGGGGCCGCCCAGATCCAGGAGGACCCGGATAAGGGCCGCACGGCGAGGGCGATCAGCAGCGGTGACATCGTGCGTCCGGCAGCGTAGGCCGACTCCCAGATGTCGGTCTTGCCCAGGGCGGCGGCGAACACGGCGAACATCACTGCGATCCAACCGGGCAGATCGAGCCGGCGGCGCCAAGCGAGGATCGCTGCCAGGATCAGAGCCAGCCAGATACCCGCGAGTGCGAGGTGTTCGGTTCGCTCCGCCCAGCGCATCCAGACGCCCCCAACCGGTGCGACGCCGCCGGGCAGTGTGCGGTCCACCAATCCGGCGAACGGATACCGCGACAGCCATACGGTGCCGTCAGGCGGGGTGCGGGCGTGTACGTAGGTCCACCAAAGGATGGCAGGGATCGCGGCCAGCGCTCCGCTGCGGACACCGGTCCAGTCCCGTTGAGATGCCCGCCAGAGGCACCAGGCGGCGGCTACAACCAGCCCGGTTTCCCGGATGAGGCAGCCAGCGGCGAGGAGAAGCGTCACAGGTCCAGCGCCGGCCAGCACTGCGGTCACGATTGCAGCGAGGGGGAGGTCCACCGTCATCCGGTCGATTGAGACGGCGGCGGCAGGAACCAAAAGAAACGCGAGCCCCCATTCCGGACGGCAGCCGGACTGCCGTGCCAGGCGGGCCAGCCAGAACGCTCCGAGTCCGGTGAAAGCGAGTAGGACCAGGGCATAAGCGTGGTCCACCAGCCGGGCTGACCCGGCACTGAGGACCCAGGCCGCGAGCGGGACCCCGATGCGCCGCCAGCGGAGGCGCGGGTTGTCCGCCATGCTTGCGTAGCCGTGACGGAGGAAGGGGTCGTGCACGGCCAGATGATAATACTGGCCGTCGTAACCGGGTTCCTTTCGAACCCGTGCCGTGTGTGCGTCAAGCTCCGGTGGAAGGATCGTGTGCGCATCGGTGTGGAACAGCCCGGAAACCGCGCCTTGGTATTGGAAGCGGACCTTGGCGCTCATCCACGCGCCCGCGGCCAGGATCGCGATGCATGCCGCCAGAGCGGGGCGGCTAATTTCCAACGCGTTCCTGCATTCTCCTCACCACAGCGGTTGCGAAGCTTCGCGGAGTGAGGCGGTGCAGGTTTACCAGGACGGTGTTCCACAAGCCGCAGACGTGGACCGGCTTGCCCGCCATGACGGCTCGGTAGGCTTGTCCGGCGACGGAACGGGCTGTGGGCAGGCTCCGCCGGAACAGCTTGGAAGGGCCGAGGTCCGCCTTGTTCACGAAGTCCGATTCCGTGGGCCCCGGGCAAACTGCTGTCGCCGTAACGCCTGTTCCTTGAAGCTCGTTGGCGAGCGCCTCGGTGAAGTGCAGGACGTAGGTCTTGCTTGCGTAGTAGACCGCCATTAGGGGTCCGGGCTGGAACGCGGCTGTTGAAGCGATGTTGCAGATGCGGCCGGAGCCGCGCTGGATCATCGGGCGCAGGAAGAGTTTGGACAGTTCGGTAAGCGAGGTGATATTGAGCTGGAGCATGGCCAGCTCCTTGTCGAGGCTCGTTTCGCTGAAGTGGCCCCAGAGTCCGACACCCGCGTTGTTGATCAGGATGTCCACCTGGTGTCCCGCCGCGATGACTTCCTCAAAAAGCCGCCGTGCTTCGCCGGGCTGGGACAGATCCGCGGTGAACACTCCTACCTGGGAGGCGGTGGCGGTCCGCAACTCGCCGGCCAAGGCGTCGAGCTTGTCCTTGGAGCGGGCGGAGAGAACCAGGTTGAAGCCGTTTTGCGCGAATACCCGGGCGATCTCCAGACCGATGCCTGAGGATGCACCCGTCACCAGCACCGTCTGCTTCAACGCGCCAGCCCCCCCAGCAACTCCGCCGTGATCTCGGAGATCAGTTTGTTGCCAGTGTTGTCCGGCGACCAGTCAGGCTCCTTGATTCCGTCGACGGTGATCGAGATGGCCAGCCTTCCCTTCTTCGTGTAGATGATACCAGTGTCGCTGCGGAGGGCGTCCAGGGCGCCGGACTTGCTGGCTACCTCCAGCTTCCAGTTCCGCCCGATCCCGTCGCGATACTGCTGGCGCTTCAGGATGCTGATCATCTCCCCGGACGCCGCCGCGCTCACAACCTTGCCCTGCTCCAGCAGCTCGAGCAAGGTGACCATGTCGCGGGGGGTGGAATAGCCGATCCCATACTTCTTGTTGGTTTCGATCCTTCCCTCCTCGCTCCATCCCGAGGGATCCTTCAGAGCATTCCGGTCGCCCATGATCTTACGGAGCGACCGGGTGTTTGTGCGAACCGGAGACATCCTTGACAAGTGTGCCGGTGGGCGGTTGACACAAACGAAGGGTAACCGGGGGACAGCGGTTAAGCTGGGGGATGCCCTGGCGAGAG
>VFZX01000330.1 GCA_016871015.1 Acidobacteriota bacterium
TTCCGGCTCACCCAGCGGGTGAACCCCTCGCGGATCCAAAACTTCGCTCATTCCGCCAGTGTCGGCCATCTTCCGCCACCCGCGCTCGTTTCAACTGCCTGATCTAGGTTCATCGCAGTATGGCGGAAACAACAGGACGGGAAATGGAAGGTCCTCATTGACGCGGCCTGGAATCCTCAGCCACGGCAGTGAGGCGGCGTTATCGAAAAGAACCGGAAGTCACGCGATCGTGTCGTCTCCAAAGCCTCACCTGTATCCTCGCCGGATTGCTCCCGGTTCACGCGCTACTCGGAAGTTGGCATTGAGGATCGGACAAAAGGGGGCCCTTTCACCCAGGAGACGCTCTCGTTCGGACTCACTGATTGCATTGGATCGGAATCGGGCGAAAGGGTGGTCCCGAGACCTTGAGCGTCTACTAGATCTCCGCAATCTCGCGAAGGCCGGTCATCTGTTTGGAATCAGCATGCGCGGCGATGCCAGCAGAGCCACGAGGTTCTTGGCCAACCATACCCCAGTGGCTCACTTAAGCCGCGATTTCAGCCGCGGATTTCGGAGGCCAGAACGCCACCGCCAGTAGCGCCGCCGCGCCCAGGGCCACGCCCGCTGGAATCAGGAAGAACGAACTGAAATTCACCGGCTGCCCGCCGAGCGCTGGCCACACGAAATTGCCGATGAACGGCCCGAATCCGAGGATCAGGAAATTGAACAGCCCCTGCGCGCTTGAACGCGCATCCTTGGGGAAGAACTCATCGACAAAGATATAGACCGTCGCGAAGAAGAACGCGTAGCAGACCCCGTGCAGCATGTTCACCGCGATCGCCACGGCGGGCGTCGGAACCAGGGCAAACAGGCCGAACCGGACGGTGTGGCCAAGGATCCCGAGGATCATCGTCGTCCGCCAGCCGAGCGCCTTCAGGCTCGCGCCGAGCACGGCCATGGTGCCGATTTCGGCGATCTGTCCGATGCTCATCACCGGGGTCACCCAGTTGGCTGGGATCCCGATGCTCTTTAAATAATCATTGGTCCAGATGAAGTAGCATTGCAGCACCGCCGCGTCGAAGAACGTCACTACGAACAGCACCCGCACGAAGCGAAGCCGCAACAGCTTCATCGCTTCGAGCCAGGCGAACCTCTCCGCGCCGTGAACAGCCGGCTTGGGCGGCGTGTGGGGCAGCGACAGGCTAAACACCGCCAGCAGCAGCGACGCGATGCCCGAAACAATGAACGTGTAGGTAGTGGCGGTCTGCAAGTCCGCACCCGAACGCGGAGTCCCGAGCGCCGCGCCCAGCCACTCGGTGAACCCAACCGATCCGAAGGCCGGCACCTTGGCCCAATCCGCCAGAATGAACACGAATGGCCATGCCGCCGCAATCCAGCCGATGGTGCCCCACAGGCGGATCCGGCCGAACTCGTTGTGCGTGTCCGTGACGTTGGCGAAGGCGATCGAGTTCGCGATCGAAAGCGTTGGCACGTAGCACAGCGAGTGGATCAGCATGAACAGGAAAAACGGCGTGAACGAAGTGGTCCATGCGAGCGCGAGCATCGCCAGCCCGCCCACCAGGTGGCTGCCTGCGAGAAACTTTTCCGCCGCGAAGTTGCGGTCCACGAATTGCGTGCTGAAAAACATCGCCGTGAACGAAGCGATCGAGAACGCGTTCAGTACCCAGGATTGTTCCAGCGGACTGAAGCCCAGACTGGGCAGGTAGCCGAAGATCAACGGCAGCCACGCTCCCCAAATAAAGTACTCGAGGAACATCATCACCGACAGCTTGGACCGGTTGCTCATGAGCGGATTGGCGAGTGTAGCAGATCGGGGAACGCTACGGGATCACCATCACCGGCGCGCGCCAGTAGGCGGTCTTGCGCCGGGCCGCGTCCACAACCGTCACCTGGCACACGTACTCGCCCGGAGCCAGCTCCGTCAGCGGAACGCTGAACCGCACGGGCACGGTCCGCAGCCGGTTCGCGATCGCCTCCGCGGCCACCACCGGCGCCGTCTCAAGCGCCTTCGCCTGCCCCCGGTACATCGTGACGTAGGCCTGAAACGGTTGAGCGGCGTCCTCGCCTTGCTGGTAGGCCTGCAGATACACGTAAAGATCCTTCGACCGGCTGAAGACGCGGGTCACCGACGGGATGAGCTTCTGCCCGTCGAGCACCAGCGGATTCGCGAGCATGGCCTGCTGCCCCTTGTCCTTGGCGTTGTAGAGCGCCTCGCGCAGGTCGGTCCGCTGGCTCGACAGGACCACCGAACTGATCGCCGTCCGCTGGATCTCCTTGTTCAGATTAGGGACGTAGAACGGCATCTCGAACGTTCCCATGCGGCCGGTCACGGAATCGCGCGCCAGGAATTTGATCTTGTAGCGGCCGGGAAGCAGAGTGAATCCGGTGTCGTACTCGATGGGCCTCCGCGCGAGTTCCGCCACTGTCGCGCCGGTGAGCTTGATGTCGACCTTGTCGCGGACGTTGGTCACCGTGGTTCCGAATTCGTCGCGGACCTCGCCAAGAAAATCGATCAACGTGCGGCCGGCGCCGCGGCGGCGTGCCAGCGCCAGCTCGCTTCCCGGAATCTTCACCGCAACCGGCACGAAGTACTCGGCGCGGTTCAACTGGAAATATCCGATCTCCATGGCGATGGTCAGATCCGTCACCGGATCGCCGAGCATCAGAGCGTCCTCGAGCTGCCGCTCTTTGCCGGCGGTGCTGAACCGCGTGAATTCCTTCTTCGCGAAGTAGCCCTTCCGGTACTCGAGTGTGGCTTTGAGCCCGTTGGCGAGTGTGATCTGGATCTTGCGGAACTTGCCGTCCGGATTCTGGTTCGTCGTGTAGTAGCCGAGGATGTAGTAGCTGCTGGTCGCTTTCTGCGCCTCAACGATGCCCTGAGACAAATCGTTGTAGTCGAGCAGCGCCTTGCCACCGGTGTCGGCGCCCAATGTCCACAACGTGTCCTGCGAGCGCTGGAGGCTGGCGGAAACGGCCCCTGCCGCCTCGCCGGTGTACATGGAACGGCCGCCGGGGGATCCGCGTGTGGCGTCGCCCATGGGGGCCTGAGCCACGAGTCCACGGGCGTCCACCGGCCAGAAGGAGACACCCGCGCGGATGGCGGCGTTGATCGTCGCATGGAGCTGCGCCTGGTTGTTGGTTCCGTTCAACCGGAGTCCACTGGCGAAATAGATGAGCGACTTCTTTTCGTTCAGCCGGCCAAGCATCACGGCCGCGGTCTGAAGTGCGGAGAGCTGCCGGTCCGTGAAGAAGATGTTGAACTCGGAGTCGTTCTGTCCGAACGCGGCGCCGGAATCGGCTTTTGCCGTTTCGTCCACGGGGGCGTATTCATCCTCGCCGACGATCATCGTCTCGATCACGCTCAGCAGTTGCGCGCGGTCCGGAGTGAAATCCTGGAGCACCTGCACGGATCCGCTCTGGAATGCCATGACCGCCACCAGGTCCGCGGCGGTCATTTGCGTACGGATGAACTTCTTCGCGGCTTCATAGGCCCGAAGCTGGTCGGGGAGCGGCATCGCCGTCAGGTCGAAATAGAGGGCGAGCAGGCGGCGGTCGCGATACTTCACCTCGCCAACGGCTTCCGGCGCGATCTGCGTCCGCGTCAGCCGTGGCAATAAGGTAGGCCGCTGCGATTCCGGGATCGGCGCCTGCGCGGGTGATTCCTCGAGCTGCTGATGCTCGAAGAAACGGATCTCCTGCACGGCGCCATCTTCGGTCAGGGTGAAGTCACGCGCGGTGAGACCGGTCACCGGTTTTCCGTCCTTGTCCTTCACGGTTACCGTTTCGTTCACGAGCTGCGTCGTGCTTTGAAACGTGGGGGTCTCGTTGGACTGCTTGTTGCGGCCCACCTGCGCGGCGGCCGAAACCATCGAGAGCATACAAGCAATAGCGGTTCGGACCTGCATCATCAGAACCTCGTCCGGAACGTGACCTGCGCGGTGCGCATCGGATTCGCCGTCATGGGCAAACCGAACTGCGCGTTTCCGAGCACCGTGTTCCAGCTCGGGAAAGTCACGTAGTTGAGCGCGTTGGCCGCGTCGATCCTCAGATCCATGCTGACGCGCTCGGCCGACCGGAACGTGCGGCTCAATGAGGCGTTCAGCACGAACTGCGACGGGCCGCGGATCGAGTTGCGCCCCGCGTTGCCCCAACGTCCGGGTGCGGGCGCCGCCACTGCCGCCGGATTCAAGTGCAGCCCGGCGGGCGCGCTGTAGATTGACGCTTCGGTGTAGTCAGGCCGCAGGCTTCCCGTGACACCGGTGCCGCGCACCGCGCTTTGGAACACGGGCGTCAGCGGCAGTCCACTGCCCGCACGTATCTGCGATCCGAACGTCCACTCCTTGAGCAGCCGGCCCTTCCATCCCGCCAGCGCTCCGCCGCGCATGCCCATGCCGGTGGTGTATTGGCCCGACACGGTCAAGTTGTGGCGCTGGTCGAAGTTCGCCAAGGCGCGCTCGGCGCGCAGGTCGAGCCAGTTCTGCGCGATCACCGATCCGCCCTGGTTGCGCCCGCCGGCCGCCGCGTTGTCGACCGCCTTGGCCCACGTGTATTGAAGCTCGCCCGCAAATCCGCTGCGCAGACGCCGCCGCAACTGGATCTGCGCGGAATGGCGGGACGCGTTACCGTTCGACATCAGCCACGTATAGCCCGACGGCTCCCGGATTCCGTCGGGAAACGTGTTGGGCAGAATCTGTTGCTGGGCCCGCGTGCCCTTCGATGCCGCGTACACCAGCGTAGTCTGGAGTGCGGCCGGAAGGTCGCGCTGCAGCGACACCTGCCAATTCTGCGAGTATCCCATCCGGAAATCGGGGTCCGCGCCGAACACGGTAGCCACCGCGATGGGTGGAATCGTGGTGAACGCGTTTGCCATCGTGAACAGCGCTGGACCCGCGTTCGCCACCCGGAAACTCTTCGACAACGGCGCCTGTTGCGCCATCTGCATCGCGATCGGAAGGTACACGGACGTGTCGTAGTACACGCCGTATCCGGCGCGGACCACGAATGAGGACGCGGCAAACGGCCGCCACGAAACGCCGATCCGCGGCGCGATGTTGTTGCGGTCCGGCCGCAGGGCAGCGCTCGACGGAACCGCGGTGGTGAAGCCCGGCCCGATGTCCAGGTTCACGAGCCGTCCGTACTTCTCGTGCACCGGTGACCAATACTCCCAGCGCATACCCGCGTTCACCGTCAGGCTGGGATTCACGCGCCAGTCGTCATTGACGAACCCTTCGCTAATCGAGGCGCGAGGATACTTGTCCGCGTTGCCAAACGCAATCGAGGCCGTGTCGGGGATCCCGAGCACGAATCCGGCGAGATCGTGGCCGGCGGCGGCGCCGGTGAACGCGAAGGCTCCCCGCGCATCCTGCTGTCCGAGCATGTTCCATTGCTGCCGGCGATGGGCGCCGCCTATCGACACGTTGTGACGTCCGCGGCTCATGAAGCCGTCAGCCGACACGCCGCTCGTCTGGTTCTTCGTGGTGGACGCCTGCGGCTGGAGCATCGGACAGATGCCGCTGACAAAGATCAACGCCGGTGGTCCCCAATTCACCGGGGCCTGGTCGTTTCCGTCAATGCCCGCCTCAGCAGAGACATTGCGCCGCCGCGCGAAGAATGGAACCGCGTCCGACGCCATCCGGCTGTATTGATATCCGATTCCCGCAAAGGTACGGGAATTGAGCGAACGGCGGTAGTTGAGGGAGGTGTTGATGCCGCTCACCGATCCCGTCTCCAGGAACCCGAACAGGTCCGGATTGCTGGTCCGCACGGTCTGCCAGTTGAACGTTCCGTTGATCATGTTCCGGCGGAATTGCTTGTTGGCGCGCGACTGCAGATCATCCTGGTGCAGTGCGCTCACCACTGGAATCTGGTAGTTGTAGCGTGAGCTGGCGGTGAAATTTGGTATTGGATAGAGGTCCAACAAGGCCCTCGCCTGCGGACTCACGCGCGTGGCTGGAATCACATTTCCGGGAAACGGCGTACGGGTGAGTGGGTCGGTGGCGGTCCGCGCATCTCCGGTGAACCGCCCTTCGCGTCCGTCGATGGTGGGCAGCAACCCGGTGAGGGTATTGCCGTTGCGGTTGCGGGTCCATTGGTAGTTGACCGTGACGTTGGGTCCGCCACGATCGAGGATCCTCGGAATCCGCAATGGACCACCGAAGGCGAGCATCGCCTGGACGCGGCTGTAGTCCGGCTTTGGAGTTGCTTGTCCGGTGAGCGAAAACGGGCGTGCATCGAAGGCGGCCTGATTCAGAATCACGCCCAGGTTGCCGTTGTACATCGACCGCTGGCCGCGCCGGTTGTTGCCGAACGCGGGTAGCTGGGCGAAGGGCGACGACGCGGCGTTGTTCACGCTGCCGTTGATCAGCAGTCCGTCCGCCGCGCGTTGTGCGAGCTCGGCGGCAGCGGCAGCGCCGGGTCCTTCTTCCTTCGCCGCCGTCTTTTCGACGTTCACTTCCGCGCGCTGATACGGCTTCACCGGGGGGACTGCGTGACCAAGGGGCGCGAGCGTGAGGTCGAACACCACTGCATCCGCCGTCGGGACCTGAATCTCGCGCTGCTGCCGCTCGAATAGCTGCATCGCGGCACGCACGGTCCAGACGCCATCCGCGAGTCCATCGATCACGTACTCGCCGCGCTCGTCCGTCACCGCCGTAGCGTTCTTTGCGCCCTGGGATGCTGTCACGCTTGCGCCGGGAACCGGCAGGCCGTTGAACCGGACAATACCGCGATGGCTGGCCGCAGCCAAGATCCCGCCGAGCAACGGTGACAGAAAGGGCAGGAAGCGCATCAGTTCTCCGACGGTCTTTCGATCCGCTCGATCACAGTGGCCGCGGACTTGCGACAACGATGTGGCCACCCTTGGCGACCGAGATCGCGTAGACAGGCATTTCCTTTGTTTGCCGGCGCACCACTAACTGTAACCTGTCGGCGAGCAGGTTGCGCATCCGGGCGCGACGCCTGCCGATCCGGGTCTCCATGTTGGCGAGGGTCATCTCCGCTGGTTTCGGGGGCTCCTCGGGTTTCTCTGGCTTTGCCAGCACATCGTACCGGTCGACGTTCGGCCTCACGAAGATTGTCGAAAGTGAGCCTCCAGGTTTAGTCTGGTGAGTTTGGGGAGCGCCAGTGTTCTACTATATTCGTTTGTTTACGGCTATACAACCCCGAGACGCAGCTCCCCGGAATCGGTTAGTTTTCTGTTGGCTTCGAGGCGCTTTCGATCACGATGATCTCGACTGGGCCCTTGTCCGACTCGAGCTTGAGGCCCAGTTGCTCCTGTAGCGCTGTGAAAATCGTCGGCCCGCTGCCTCCTGATGGGGGGATGGCGTCGGGAGGCGGAGTCGGGCCGCCAAAGCTGGGGCCCTGGCCGGGTTCCGGTGTCCACTCAAGGTTAAAGTCAAATTCACCGGCCAGACCGGTCTTGTCGGTGATGCTCCGGCCCAGTTGCTGGCCCAACTGCATCGCGAACATCGAAACGGGCGCCTGGGTGGCGGTGAGCTGGCCGCGTCCCATCCGCACCATCGGGCGGCCCTCGCCCGTGCGCGGATTTGGCTTGAGCTTGTGCCCGTCCTTGGCCTGGACCAGTGAATAGGCCGCCATCTCCTTGGTTTCGCGGCGGGATTTCAACTGAAACCGTTCCTCGACGAGCGCCCGGATCATGGGTCTGAGCTGTTCCGGGGTCAAATTGGCGGTACCTTCGGGGGCCTTGGCGTTGATGTCGTACCGGTCGCTGCCGATCCAGCCCGGTCCGCCGGTGATCTGGAAGTCGCGGACGTTGTAGCCCTGGCTGATGAGCTGGCGGAGCGTGACGCCGGTGGCGACGAAGCGGCCCCCGGGAGCCATCCGGATCATGGTCCGGTGGTCGTTGGCGGCATTGGGTTTAATCGAGGCGACCTCGAAGGCGGCGGGCGTCTGAGCCAGGAGCGGAATGGCGGACAGGAACCAGGAGCGTAGGTGCATGCTCCATATATTCCCCTGCCGCGGCGGAAAAGTTCCGCAAGATGCCGTTCGTACCAGCCATCAGTACCACCGCCCGGAGTCCGCGCTTCTAGGGTCGCGTGATGCTGGCCTCGCATAGCGGCTCGGACCCCCTTTGCGATTGATTCCATTGGGCTTAATCCCCCTTTAAGGCGAAGCGTAGGAACCCAGCCGGTGAAGTCATGGCACCGCCCAGCAATGCGTTGGAATCTCTAACGGACTGAAATCAAACGCTTTACATTCGTTGGCTCGACGGCAGGCCGGTGGGCATCACGTCCGCCCAATCGAGGGTATTCAGACATGTTTTCAGGTGTTGTCCGCACGCCAGCGCTTTCTCGGGCCGCCGATCAAACAACTGTACGAACAAAGTAATGTCCGCCGGGACGGAGGAGCCCGGCGGATAATCACCCTGATAAAACAAGAAACAAGGATATGAAGACTACACGAGTACTGCTGGTTTGCGCATTTTGCGCCAACGCCGCCGTTTATGACGTTGGACCGGGAAAGCCACGCACCACGCTTGCCAAGGTGCCGTGGAAGACATTGGCCGCGGGCGACATCGTGAACATACACTACAAGTCCACGCCTTACTATGAGAAGTTCGCCGTGAACTCGACCGGCACCGCCGCGGCGCCAATCATCATCCGCGGAGTCCCGGACTCGATTGGAAACCGCCCGATCCTGGATGGAGCGGACGCGGCGGCTCCACGCGACGTCAATTACTGGAACGAGGAACGGGGCCTTGTGAAGATCGGTGGCGCTGGGTGGGGACCGGAGATCCCGTCCCATATTACGATCGAGGGACTGGAAATCCGCAACACGAACTACAGCCGGAAATTCTATGGCGTCACCGGCGGCTACCACTCGTATTCCGAGAACGCAGCCGGTATCTACGTCGAGCGCGGGACAAACATCACAGTGCGCAACTGTGTGTTGTACGCGAATGGCCATGGCCTGTTCGTTGGCTCGAACTGGCAGTACACGGCCCGCAACATCCTGATCGAGCGGAACCTGTTCCACGACAATGGCTGGCCCGACGACACATACCGGACCAACGCATACACGCACGCGGCAAACATCACTTATCAGTACAACCGCATGATCGTGCGGCTGTGCGA
>VFZX01000331.1 GCA_016871015.1 Acidobacteriota bacterium
CGGACCCGTGAGGTGGCGATGTGCGCGGATCCAGGTCCGTGGCAGGCCTCACACTGGACTCCGGCTTCGCGGAACCGCACCGCGCCGTCCTTGTCGAACGACACGGGACCGGTGGCGTGGCACTCGAAGCATCCGGCGATGCCGTGTTGCGGGTCGGTGGCGCGGTAGAGGAGTCCGGCGGCTTCCTTGAGGTCCTTCGGTTCGCGGCCGGCATGGCCGGGAGTGAGTCCGAAGGACCGCGTGGCTGGGAACCATGAGAGAGAGTGCTCGAAGTACCAGTTGGAGTCGACGCGCGAAACGTAGGTCACCGCCTGGCGTCCGGATCCGAAAGCCCAGTCGATCGGAAGGTCGATCGATTCCGTCGGGGTCCAGCCGCGCGCGCGGGCGCCGTCGATCCGCAGGGAATACGGCCCCCGCCGGAAGGGCTCGTGCGGCCGCGGCTGCGGGTCCGGCTTCGCTAGAGCGGAATAGTGCGCATGGCCGCCGAACATAGCCGCGTGGCACGGGCGGCAGGACCCGGCGCCGGTCCAGTCCGCCACGAGGAACGCCAGCCACCACATGAACCACAGTGTACACTTCGATTCAATGAGCTTCAAAACTGTCTTCTGCTTTCTGGGAGTTGCCGCGGTGGCGGCAGCCCAACAGGTAACGGGTTCTGTTTCCGGCGCCGTGACCGACAATTCAAGCGCGGCGGTGGCGGGTGCACAGGTCAAGATCACCAATCCGGCTACCGGACTGGTGCGCAACACACAGAGCGACCAGGAAGGCAACTTCCGGCTGCTGCTGCTGCCCGCCGGGAACTACACGCTGGAGGTCACCAACCCAGGATTCAAAGCGTTCCGCCGCGAGGGGATCGCAGTGGAAGCGGACCGCTCGCTCTCGGTGCCCGTGACTCTGGACGTCGGCGCGGTGTCGGAAGTGATCGAGGTGAAGGGCGGCGCGGAACTGCTCGAGCCGAATACGTCGTCGCTGGGCACCGTCATGGAAAGCCGCAAGGTCACCGATCTGCCACTGAATGGGCGGAATCCGATGGGCCTGGCGAATCTCGTGCCGACCGTGAAGGGCATCGGGTTCTTCGGCGGACAGGTGCTGTCGTCATGGCGGCTGGCCGGTGTCTCGATCGGCGGTGGACCGCCGTTGTCAAGCGGATTCTCGGTGGACGGCATCGCCGCCGAGAAGATGTTCACATCCGGCACCCAGACATTCCCGACCGTTGAGTCGACGCAGGAATTCAAGATCATCACCAACGCGATGTCGGCCGAGTTCGGACGCACGGCGGGCGGGATCGTGAGCGTCGTCACCCGCTCTGGCACCAATGAGTTCCACGGGAACTTGTTCGAGTTTCTGCGCAACGACAATCTGAACGCGAATGAGTTCTTCACGAACCGCGCGGGCCGGGCGCGTCCGGCTTTGTCCTGGAACCAGTTCGGCGGCTCGATTGGCGGACCGGTCCGCAAGGACAAGCTGTTCTTCTTCGGCAACTATGAGGCGTTCCGCGAGCGGCGGTCGTCGACCTCGATTCTCAACTCTCCAACCGCGGCACAGCGGGCGGGCGACTTTTCCGATACGCGCGTGGCCAATGGCGACCTGATCCTGATCTACGATCCGACCACCACGGTGCCGAATCCGAACGCCGCGAATCAGTTCGTGCGGCAGCCGTTCCCGGGCAACCGGATCCCGGCGAACCGGATCCAGCGGCCCGGCGCGGGAATCCTCGAAAGCTACCCCCTGCCGAACCTTCCCGGCGCGGTGAACACGCGCGCGCAGAACCTGTTCCTGGTGGGCCCCGGACCAATCGACCGGAACACGATCACGGGCAAGATCGACTGGAACATCTCCTCCAATCGCCGTCTCGCAGGCCGCTACACCTGGGACGATCTCGACTGGCAGTTCGCGCGCATGTGGAACACCCCGGCTGAAGCCGATGGCCGCGCCGTGCTGATTCCGCGCAACAGCTTCTCGCTGAACTACACCGACTCGATCCGGCCGACGCTGCTGCTTGACGTCAAGGCGGGATTCAACCGCGAGAACGAGCACTTCTTCACGCCGAGCGAGGGGTTCGACATTACTTCGATCGGATTCCCGGCCGCGTTCAAACAGTTGACCTACGTGGGCCGCGGCGCCGACACCGGCCGGTTCCCGCGCACCACGGTGAGCGATCTGGGTGCGACATTCGGAGCCATCGCCTCGCGCGGGAATCCGTCGATCACCGAACTGGTAAGCGCCAACGTAAGCAAGCTCACTTCGCGGCACACGATCAAGACCGGGATCGAGTACCGCTATTACGGACGCAATGACTACGGACGCGAATGCTCGGTCGGGTGCTATTCGTTCAACCGTGCGTTCACGCAGGGACCGAATCCGCAGGTGGCGAGTGCGACCTCCGGGTACAGCGTCGCCTCGCTCCTGCTTGGCATGCCCGCGTCGGCCAACACGAACCTCCGGATCGATTCGAGCGCGAGCCTCCGCTACTGGGCCGGATTCGTTCAGGACGACTGGAAGGTGTCGTCCAAGCTGACCCTGAACCTCGGCTTGCGGTGGGACTATGAGGGTCCGATCACCGACCGCTACAACGTGTTGTCCAACTTTGACCCCTCGATCCAATCGCCGCTGCGCGTGCCGGGGCTCGACCTGCGCGGTGGGCTCGTCTATCCGGGCACCGGCGGCCTCGACCGGGGCGTGACGGACCGCCAGTTCACGGGCTGGCAGCCGAGGTTCGGGTTCGCGTATCAGCTTCATCCGAAGACAGTGCTGCGCGGCGGGATCGGCATCATCTATATCCCAACCACGCCGGTGGGCGATGTGGCCAAGACCGGGTTTTTGCAGGAGACCCTCATGAACGTGTCGACCGACGGCGGACTCACGCCGCGTGACACGCTGAGCAATCCCTATCCAGCGGGTTTGCTCGCGCCGACGGGCAGCAGCCTCGGCGCGGCCACTGGAATCGGCAACACGATCGATGGGCAGATCCGCGGAGTGCGGCGTGGCTACACGCAGCAGTGGAATTTCACGGTCCAACATCAGCCGTGGAGCAGTTGGCTGTTCGAAGTAGCCTGGATCGGCAACCACGGAATCCGCGCGATGGGCACGGGACGGGCGCTGAACTTCCCGTCCGAAGCAGTGATCTCACAGGGCGTGGCGCTCGGGCAGACGGTCCCGAATCCGTTCCGCGGCATTATCACGGCGGGCCAGTTGAGCGGCGCCACGATCACCAGGCTGCAGAGCCTGCTGCCGTATCCGCAGTACATCGGCGCGGGTGGCGTGAACGGCGGCTACTTCTTCCACCTGAATTCGATCTACCATGCGGGCGCGGTGAAGGTGGAAAAGCGCTACTCTTCCGGACTCACGTTGATCGCGGCCTACACGCTGTCGAAGCTGATTGACGACGGCACCGGCGGCGGCGCGATCCGGCCGGGCGGTGTGGCGAGCACAGCGATTCAGAACTGGAACAATCTTCGCGCCGAGCGCTCGAAGTCGGTCCAGGATCTGCCACAGCGCCTGGTGTTCACCGGGATCTACGATCTGCCGTTCTTCAACAGTCACGCGAGCAAGATGGTGAAGACGATGCTCGGCGGCTGGCAGGTGAACTCGATCATGACGGTTGAGAGCGGGACGCCGATTGCGCTCTCCGCACCGGGCATCAACGGGATCGGCAACCGGCCGAACGTCCGTTCGGGGACAGGGTACAAACTGGATAATCCGTCGATCGCGCGCTGGTTCAATCCGGCCGCGTTCGAGGCCCCGGCGCCCTACACGTTCGGCAATGTCGGCCGCACGCTGCCGGATCTGCACTCGGATGGGATGTTCAATCTCGACTTCTCGCTGTTCAAGAAGTTCAGGATCGGCGAGGGGAAGCATATCGAGTTCCGGGCGGAGGCGTTCAATTTGACCAACACTCCGACGTTCGATACGCCGGACCGGAATGTGGTCTCGCAAACGTTTGGGACCGTGCTCGCGACGGCGTTTAATCCGAAGCCGAGGGAAGTCCAGTTGGCGCTGAAGTTCGTGTTTTAGCGGCCGGGGCCGGTGAGAAGAACGTGTTCAACACACCGCAGTTCGGTTTCCCCAATTCAGCCAGCCGCGACATGCAGATCGCGCTGAAGGTTGAATTCTAGGCCAGCCTTCGCCGGACGGTATCATAATCCTTTATGGAATATCCGATGTACATCGGCGGGGAGTCCGTGCGCAGCGCCACCCCCCTTCCAGTGGAGATCCCGTTCGATGGAGCGGCGTTCGCCACCGTCTTCCGCGGTGGCCGCGATCACGCCGATGCCGCCGTCCAGGCCGCTGCCAACGCAGCGCCCCTCATGCGCGAGATGACACGCGACCAGCGGTCGCAGATCCTCCGCCGGGCCTCTGACTCGATCCTCGAACAGCGCGACGCGCTTGCCTCCGCCATCTACTCAGAGACCGGCAAGCCGATCCGCGAGGCGCGCATCGAAGTCGAGCGGGCCTCCTACACCCTGCTGTTCTCCGCCGAAGAGGCGCACCGGCTAGTGGGCGAAGTGGTTCCCATGGACGCCGAAGCCGCGGGCAAAGGCCGTTGGGGGATGACCGTGCGTGAGCCGCTGGGAGTGATCGCGGCCATCACGCCGTTCAACTTTCCGCTGAACCTGGCGATGCACAAGATCGGACCGGCGCTCGCCGGAGGCAACACAGTGGTCCACAAGCCCGCCTCCACCACGCCGGTGAGCGCGCTCCTGATGGCGCGGATTTTCGAGGAGTGCGGACTGCCGAAAGGCGCGTTGAACGTGGTGACCGGGCCGGGTGGCGAGATCGGTGACGCGCTGGTTGAGCATCCCCAGGTGGCGATGATCAGTTTCACCGGAAGTCCCGAGGTGGGGCTGCGCATCCGCGCGCGGGCGGGCATGAAGCGGGTCTCGCTTGAACTGGGCGGGAACGCCGCCGTGATTGTCGATGAGGACGCGAATCTCGATGAAGCCGCCGCGCGCTGCATCGCCGGTGGATTCGCGCACTCCGGCCAGGTCTGCATCTCAGTCCAGCGCGTGTACGTGAACCGGAAGATTCGAGGCGAATTCGAGGACCGCGTAGTATCGGGCACGAGAAAGCTGGTGGTCGGACATCCGAAGGAGACGGCGACCGACATCAGCTCGCTCATCACCGTGGGCGAGGCCGAGCGGGTGGAGGGTTGGGTGCACGAGGCCGTCGAGCGCGGAGCCCGCGTTCTGGCTGGTGGATCCCGGCGGCGGGCGACAATCGAGCCGACGGTGCTGGCCGATGTCCCGGAAGACACGCGAGCCGCCTGCCGCGAGATCTTTGGTCCGGTGATCAATTTGAACTCCTATGAGTCGCTCGACGCGGCGATCGAGCTGGTGAACCACTCCGACTACGGCCTGCAGGCCGGCATCTATACGCGCGACATCGGCAAGGCGTTCCATGCCGCGCAACGGGTTCACGTCGGTGGATTCATGATCAACGAGGTCCCGCAGTATCGCGTGGACCAAATGCCCTACGGCGGCGTGAAGCTGAGCGGCGCAGGCCGCGAGGGTCCCAAGTACGCGGTGGAGGAGATGACCGAGCCTAAGCTGATCGTGTGGAAGGGCTGAACCCGGATGGCGATTGTCATCGGTGATCCCTGGAACGTCGAGGTTCCGGGAGGTGCGATTGCGGGTTTGATCGGGGAGAGCGAGGCGGTGCTGGCGCGTGTGGCCCCAGGTCCGCGCCATCTTCGCATCGCGGACCCGCTCGACTGGAGCCCCGCGCCCGGGTTCATTCTGGATCACGTATTCGCGCTGCGGGATTCCGTTGCGCGGGCGAAGTTGCGGATGGAGGTCGAGCGGCTGCGGCGGCAGGGCTCGGCCTTCCTGATCGTCTCGCAGGAGCAGGATCTGCTCGCCGGATTGTGCGATGGGATCTGGTGGTTGGACGGGGACGAGCTTCGCAGCGGAGATCCCCGGGATGCGCTCGAGTCTTATAACAAGGACTGCGCCCGGCGGCTGGCGGAATCGATGTCCGGCAGCCGGCAGGAGCTGGCTCCTTCGCTGCGCCGGGGAGACGGGCGGGCGCGGATCGTGGCCGTGGAAACGCCTGCCGTCTGGCGGAGCGGCGAAGCGGTATCGGTGGTGGTCCGGGCGCGGTTTGACGCCGCGGCCGAGGATCCGGTGATTGGCATCATGATCCGCACCCGGATCGGGTTCGAGGTGTACGGGACCAACACGGAGCTCGAAGGGATCCGCTTGGGCCCAGTGGTTGCAGGAACTGAAGTGGGTGTCAAGTTCGAGTTCCTCTGCGCCCTGTGTCCTCAGGAATACACGTTGACGGTGGCGTCGCACGATCCGGACGGAGTCTGGCACGACTGGTTGGAAGACGCGGTCGCGCTGACGGTTGTTGGAACGCGGTACACAGCGGGAGTCGCGGACTTGCGAGCGAAGGTCAGCTATCAGCGATCAGCGGCCAGCCCCGTGCTACAACAGGTGTGATGCCCTCGTTCGCGGTCACCACGCCCGCCAACACCTACACATGTCTGGTCCAGCGCGGTGCCCTCAGCCGGATCACCGAGTTCGTCCCCGCCAAGGCAGGAAAGCTGTTCGTTGTCACGACCGAAGACGTCTGGGACTTGCACGCCACCCGGATGCTCGACGCCCTGGGGACGCGCGAGTGCCACACCATCCTGTTCCCCGGTGGAGAGCCCCGGAAGCGCCTTTCCGAAGTCGAAACGATGGCTGACGAGATGCTCGCGCACGGTGCCGACCGGTCGAGTCTGGTCATCGCGTTCGGTGGCGGAATCGTGGGCGACCTGGCCGGGTTCCTCGCGGCGGTGTTCATGCGCGGCATCGGATTCATCCAGGCGCCGACAACGCTGCTCGCCCAAGTCGACGCGGCCGTCGGCGGAAAGACTGGCGCGAACCTGGTAGGCGGCAAGAATCTGATCGGAGCGTTTCATCAACCCACGGCGGTGGTGATCGATCCTGAGGTGCTCGGGACGCTTCCGGAACGCGAGTACCGCGCCGGGCTCTATGAGGTGGTGAAGACCGGCGTGATCCGGAGTCCGCGGCTGTTCGGACGCCTGCTGGCGGAGTCGGCGGACGTGCTGAATCTCGAAGCGGAGATCGTCGAGGACATCATCGCCGAGTCGGTGCGGATCAAGGCGGAGGTGGTGTCGGCGGACGAAAAGGAGAGCGGCTTGCGCCGGATCCTGAATTTCGGCCACACGATCGGACACGCTCTCGAGGCGGAGACGGAGTACTCGCTGCTGTTGCACGGTGAGGCGGTCGCGTTCGGCATGCGCGCTGTGACGCACCTGGCACGGGACATGGAGGTGCTCGGGGCGGAGGATCATCTCCGGATCCTGAGCTGCATTGACGCCTACGGTCCCATCCCGCCGCTCGATGGTGTGAAGGCATCGAATCTGATGAAGCGGCTGGTAAAGGATAAGAAGACGATCCAGGGCCGTGTCCACTTCGTGCTGCCTGTCCGGGTGGGCGAGACGGTGATCACCAGCGATGTGGATCCCGCGAAGGTGCTGCGGGCCGCCGAGACCGCGCTCGAAGAGCTGGCCGCGTGAGAACGGGGACCACGCCGGCCGGAGTCCAGGGCGAAGAGCAGATCGCGCGCCATGTGCGCCGGATGTTCGATGGAGTCGCGCCGCGGTATGACCTGCTGAACCACCTGCTGTCGATGAACATCGACCGTTACTGGCGCTGGCGGACGGTGCGCGCCCTGAGTCCGGCGCTTGGCCGCCTGGGCGGCCGCGTGGTCGACTTGTGTTGCGGCAGCGGCGATCTTACGATCGCGTTGCAGCGGGCGGCGCAAGGGAAGGCCGTGGCGGGATCGGATTTCTCCCACGCGATGTTGCGCGAAGCGGCTCGCAAGATCGGCGGGCGGGGTCTGAAGTCTCCTGTGTTCGAGGCCGACGCGACGAACCTGCCGCTTGCGGACGGATCCTCGGCGCTGCTCACGTGTGCATTCGGATTCCGGAATCTGGCCAACTACCGGAAGGGGCTCGCCGAGATGCTGCGAGTGCTGGAACCCGGGGGCACGGCGGCGATCCTCGAGTTTTCGACGCCGCCGAACACATGGTTCCGCCGGGTGTATGAGTTCTATTCGATGCGCGTGCTGCCGCGGATCGGCGCGGCGATGTCACCGGCTCCGGAGGCTTACCGCTATCTGCCGGAGTCGGTGCGCAAGTTTCCCAGTGCGGATGAACTGGCGGCTGAGATGCGGCGGTCAGGATTCCGCGAGGTGCGGTTCACGCGGATGACGTTTGGAATCGTGGCCCTGCACATCGGGGTCAAGTAACGGGTCTCGCCACCGCCGCCTGGATCGGGTTACCGCACAACGGTCTGGTTGTGGTTGGCGCCGAGCACGCCCGCATTCAGCTTCGTCTTGGTCTTCATGGTTGTCTCCTTGGATTTGGATTCGAGAGGTGATCGTCTCTCACCTCTTGATGCGGCAAATGCGCGTGCAACCGCTCACGCGGATTGGAAAATTTCCTTCGGCTCGATCTCCGCCACCGCCGCCGCGCAAGCCACCGTGTGCGGGTGGCTGTCCCCGAGCGCGGAACGGAACGTGTCGAGCGCCTCCCCGAGCAGCGCACGGGCAGACTCGGATTCCCCGAGTTCCTCAAGCAAGCGCGCGAGGTTGAATTGCGTCAGCGCCGTATCCGGGTGGGCCCGGCCGAGGAGTTCGCTCTTGATCGAAAGCGATTCTTCAAACAGCTCGCGCGCCTTCCCGGGGTTGCCCTCGCTCCATTCGACGGATCCGAGGTTGTTCAGGTTGACGGCGATCTCGTAGTGACGCCGTCCGTAGTGTTTCTCAAATATTGCCAGCGCCTTGGCGTAGAGCGGACGGGACTCGGAATAGCGGTCGAGTCCGTCGAGCAGCGCGGCGTAGGCGGCGATATCGGCGGCGGTCTCCACGTGGTCCTCGCCGCGGAGCCCGGTGCGGATCTCGCAGGCCTTCCGCGCGGGCTCCAGTCCCTCTTCGAAGCGGCCAGGAATTTCGCACAGGCGATAGATTGCCTTTTGAATCAGGCGAGTAGGGGGGAGATTCGCACTTGGGAGATTCGCATTTGCGTTCGGGAGGCGGTTTGGGTGTATACTTGCCGTTAGGTGAAGGCA
>VFZX01000332.1 GCA_016871015.1 Acidobacteriota bacterium
CGCGCCGTCTTCGCAGTTCTCGAGCCAGCCGATGCATCCGGCTGATCTCCCGCGCTACACGGCACGGCCCTCCGCCTTCGCGCGCGAAGTGCTCGGCTTCCCGGCGAACGGAATCCAAGCCGAAGTCCTCGACACCCACGCCACCCGGGCCATTCTCTGCTGCTCGCGCCAGTGGGGCAAGTCGACCACCGTCGCCGCCAAGGCCGGACTCGCCGCGCTCCCGTTCCTGGCCGCCACCGACGGCCAACTCTGGCTCATGTCGACTCCGAAAGGCAAGTCCGGCTTCTTCTACACCGAATGGACCTCCGCCGATTCCGGGTGGCTGCGCATCCACTCCACCGTCGAGCAGGCCACTCACTCGAAGCGTTCGTTCTCGACCGCCAGCGCCAATCGTTCCGCGACTCCGAGGACCAGGCTTTTCCCAGCGACAGTGTCCGCGCGGTCTTCAAGGACTCGGTCCCCGCGCTCCCCAGCAACGGCTACGGGCACGGTCCGGCAAGCACGGAGCTGCATTACTTCATCGGAGCCGGCCTCGGCAAACGGCGCGACCACACCGCCATCGTCATCCTCGTACGCTCGAGAGGGGACGTTCGAGCCCGCCCAGCAGAAGGTACAGAAATCGATGATCTCTTTTTCCGCCGTCCGCGCGTACAGGATCAGAAGGAGGCGACATGAAGCGCCAAACATTACACACGGGAATCGCTGCCGCGGCCATTTGGGCCTCGGTTGCCTATAGCCAAGTTTCACTGCCCCAGGGCGAGTTTCAGCCGGAAGCCGCGCAACAGATTCGGGAGCGCGTGGACGTACACGTTGCTCTGAAGAGTGCGCATCTTGCGGATTCTTTTCTTGCCCGCATGGCGGAATTTGAAGGAGTCAACCCCACTCAGTGGGACAATCTGGCCGCTGTCAGCATGCAGGTCGCGTTTGCGCGGCTCGACACGCTGCGCGAGGATGCGGCGGTCGCATCGGTGACGGTCGCATCCGACACGGCACATGAGCTTCGCGTGCTGGCCTCGGTCAACCATGCCGCGGGTGCCAACCAGCGTGTCGCCACGCCTTGCGAGGGCAAAGGCGCCGGAGCGCTGGTTCCAATGCTCAACGCGATCAGCGCGAGCCACAACATGAGCATCGTCTGCTCGGGCGGCGAAGCGGGAAACCAGGACAATGTGATCCATACAGCGGTGGGAGGCGATGGCGCCGTGGCCAGTGTGCTGGAAGGCCTCGGTGACGACGCCCTTGTGGCCCGGAATATCGCCCTGCATACCGCGCATCAACAGGACGCGGAAGCCTGGCTCAGCGCGGCCCGCGCGGCGGCCGGGAAGGCGTTCGCCTTGAACGTGGCCGGACAGATAGACCCGGCGCACCCGGTTGCCGGGTTCCAGGTTGCGGCTGATGGCCAGCTTCAACTCACTCTCAACCGGCAGGGAGCGCTGAATGTCCCGGTCCGGATGTCGGTTGTGAGCCCCGGGGGTGACCAGGTCCTCGGCACCACCGGCTTCAGCAACAACGCGGTGATGCAGTTGCAGGTGAATGCCATGGCTGGCGCGATCATGGTGGTGGATGGCCAGTTTCCGGGCGGCGCGCCGCCGGTTCAGTTCGCGCTGAGCGCCTCGGCCCAGATTCAGCCGATGACGATGCTGTCTCCGGACTTGATCCGCCGGATCCTCGAGCTGCTGCGCGACCAGAACCCGAACCCGAACCCCAATCCCAAACCGAAGGAGTGCAAGTGCGAGAAGCTCGAAGTCAAGCGGACGGGCGTTTCCGCGTCCGCGAAGAGCACTGACAAGGGCAAGGCCACCGCGGTGTCCGTCACGCTCTCGATGGGCGGCTTCATCCAGTGCGAGAAGACAACCGCGTCGGAAAAGTGCAAGGGCACAATCACGGTCTCGCCGGTCGTCAAAGTGGGCGGGACGGATGGATTCGCGACAGCTCCCAAGCCGGTCCCGGTTCCAGTCACGGTCGACTGCGTGGGTCCGTGCACGGGCAAGAGGATCGCGTTCAACAAGCGGGTCACGTTCGAGTTCAAGATCAACGAAGGTCTTCCGATGAACGGGACCGTGGAGATCGCCGTCACGCCGAAGTGCGCGGGCACGGTGGCTGGACCGTCGAAGCCAATCAAGGTGTTCGTCGACTCGACCAAGCCGACCGACTATGATCCGGACAAGACGGACTCCGACGGCGACGGTGTCAACGACACGGCGGAGAAGGACAAGGGAACCGATCCCAACTCCTGGGAGTCGAAGTAGTCCCTGACAGGCGATACAATCGGGTCTGATGCCACAAGCGTCGGACCCGATTCGCTTTTTCCCGGACCTCACGTTCGGCCTGTTGATCGATGCGCCGGGATTCCAAGCAAGGAAGTTCAACCCCGGCGCATGGGCGCGGCTGGCCAAGCGCGCGAGCATCAAGTACCTGGTTTCGAACATCGCGCGGCCTGAGCTGTACGCGGCGTTCAAGGCCGAGGATCTTGAAACGCTCAATCTCTCGGCGGATCCCGGACGCATGGAGCGGGTCCGGAAGCAGCCAGGCGTTGTCGCTGTCGCCGGACAGCAGGCGCGGACGCTGGTGCACCGGCTGGTTTCGACCGTTGCGGTGGGCGGCGATGTGGTCCTCTCGGTGGTGCCGGACCAGTCGGGCGAGCTTCCCAGTGCGGCGGTGGCGCTCATCGAGGAGGTCGGTGAGTGGATGGCTGTGAACTTCGAGGTGATCCAAGGGGTCAAGCCGCTGGAGCCGCGGATTGAAGGTCGGTGGGCATACACGCAGCGCGAAGGGGCGCGGTACGCGATTTGGCTCGCTCCGGGCGACACGATTGCCGCCGAGGTGGAGATCCCGCGATTCCAGCCGCCCCCGGGCGGCCGTGTGTTTCTGATCGGGGCGCGGGGCTCGTCAGCGATCCGGTGGACGCAGACGCCGGGCGGCGTCAAGGTCAGCATCCCCGAGGGGACACGGGCGCTGCTCCCCTGCCGGTACGCATTCGCGTTCCGCGCGCAGGCTATTGGAACGCGCTGAAGGCTCCGGCTCGGGCAAGGCTGATCCTGGGATTGGCGAGCCGCAGGACGTTGGCGCCGAATCAATTGGTATCGATCCGGATCAAATAGGTGACGTTGACAGCTCCGCCACCCTGGAAGCTCCCCTGGATCGCATTGACAACAGGCATGTTGGGCGACTGCGTATAGCCGGTGACCCAGACCCCGCCCGCGCCGCCAGAGGCGATTCCACGGGCCTGGTCGGCCGCGGTACCGCCCAGGTAAGTGGAAAACAGGACTTCCGTTAACGTGGGGTTAAACTTAGCTACGAACCAGTCCGCGGTACAGTTTACGGTGTTACTGGCGCAGGTGCTGCCAATTGCGCCTTGGAGCTCGCCCTTCAGGAAGAAGTTCTTCGACTGGGTGAATCCGGTAACGTAGATGTTCTTGTCGCTATCCACGGCAATGCCGAACGCATTTTCGTTCATCTGGCCGCCGAAAATGTTGGAGGCCACCACTTTGCCTTCCGGCGAAAACTTGGTGATGAATACCTCGCGGTTGCCGGCGATGCCGAGACGCGGTGCGGTCCGCGGCCAGTTGGCGTTGCCGGAGTCGCCCGTGAGATAGACGTTGTCCTCGCTGTCGATCGCCAGGCAGTTTCCATTGCGGGGCAGTTCATCACCATTGGCGCCGTAGATGGTCGAGAACAGCAGCTTGCCACCGTCGGGGGACAACTTCACCAGCGCGATGTCACGCGTGGACCCGCCAAAATCGGTCTGCACCTGGTTCACCAGCGGCCAGTCGTGGATCAAGGGGCTTGAACCGAGGATCCGCTCGGTGCTCGACAGGACCCAGGCGTGGAGTTTGGAATCGACGACGATCGAGTAGCCTTCGTCGACCGCCACTCCGCCGATGTAAGTGGAATAAACAACCTTGGAGCCGTCGGGCGAGAACTTAGCAACAAAGACGTCGCGCTGGGCGTAGGTGAGTCCTTCGGGGACCGGCCGGATCTCGGTCTGGATGGGATTGTTGAGCGGCAGGTCGTCGGACAACGTGGTTCCAGCGATATAGGCGGCGCCGGTTGAGTCGACAGCGATCGATCGCGAGTATTCGTCCTTGGAGCCTCCGAAGTACGTGGCGTAGACGATCCGGTCACCGGCTGGGCTCAGCTTCAGAACGAACGCGTCGCCGCCGTTCAATACAGACCCACCGGCGTAGGCAGTTTGCGCCGCCCCGGGAGTCACCAGAAACTCAGTGTTCGTAGTGATGCCGGTAATGTAGGGGGATCCCTGCGCGTCGACGGCGATGTCCAACGGGCGCTCGTCGCCAATCGTCCCGAGGTAGGTGGAGTAGATCAGCCGGGTTCCGGAGGGATCAAACTTCGAAATGAAGATATCGTTCGAGCCTGCAAAGAAGTCCTGGATGGGATTCTCGAGCGGAAGATGGTTCGTGTAGATCGATCCGGAGACATATACGTAGCCCTGCGCATCGACCGTCACGGCCTCGGCGAAGCCGCCGCCCACACCGCCGAAGTAGGTCGCTGTTGTGATCACCGGGTCGATCACCAGCGCATGCCGGTGGTCGTAGGCGCCGAGGCGGAATCCCGTGACACGGCCGTTCTCAAAGCGGTAGGCGGACTCGACAGGCGTGCGGCGTCCGGCAATCTCCTGGTAGGCCACGGGCGGCTTTAACGGACCTTCATATTCAATCCGGATCTGGGAAGGATCGGCCCCGGGCGCGACAACGAAATCGTATTCGAGCTGGTTCCACGAGTTGCCGTAGAAAACGAGATCGACGCCGCGGTAGACGCCCGGGTACCGAATCTGTGCGAAAGTCCCGGCGCTCGTCCCCTGGCCAGCGGCACGAATGTAGTGGACCTTGCCGCTGAGCTGCCGTTCAGGGAGTGGATCGGATGGAGCCGCTCCAATCAACTGAAGCGAGCCCATTCCTTCGGCCGACTTCCACATCGCGCCACTGCCGAGCAGCAGGGCGTCGAATCCGGGACCGCGTCCGACGAAGCGCGCCTGGCGGGGCGCTTGTCCGTTGTTCGGCTCGAAGTGAACCGCCGGCAGCACCGGCATCACCACGCTGAGGAAGATCATCGTGCGCCGCATGATTGGACCTCTAAAAGTAGAACCGGAGCGCAAGCTGGATGACACGGCCTGGTCCGTTGCGATCCCGCCACAGCTTGCCGAAGTTCTGGTTGTAGCTCGCGGCCAGAAGCTGCTCCCGCGAGCCGAGCGGGAATGTCCCCGAGCCGACACTGTAAAGATAGGGCATGGCCCCGCCAAGGTTGGTGCAAGTGCGGCAAACCGGAGGGGCCGAGCTGAACAGCGCCTCGCTCGTGCCGCCCGCGCCGATGTTGAAAATAACGGTGTTGGTGAGGTTGTACGCCTCGCCGCGCAACTGGAAGTAGCGGTTCCGCTCGCGCCACGGCCGGATTTCCTTGAGCAGGCTGAGATTCGAGCTGAAGCGCATAGGAGTGCGGAAGTAATCGAGAGTTCGCGGCGCGTTGCCGATCTGGCCGTATGCCGGACGGGAGAACGCCTCCGGGTTTAGCAGCGGGGTGTCGTTGGCGTCGCCCTTGGTCCAACGGGGATTCCGCAGCGGCACGCCGAGTACCATGTCCGGCCGCACCTTCTCGTTGCCCGTGGCCCCGCCGGGAACGCCGTTCGAATCCGCGTTGCCGAGGTAGATCTGCCAGGGGAATCCGGTCTGGATGAAGAAATTCCCGGACACGGCCCAGTCGCCGACGAAGAAGTTCGTCTTGCGGCCGGCGTTTCCAAACAGCGCCTTCCGCCGGCCGAATGGGAGGTCGACATTGATCAACTGGAAGTTGAGCCGGTGCCGGACATCAAAATTTGAAACCGAGCGGTTGCCCTTCAAGTCATACGCGTTCTGGATGCGCGTGTTACTCCACGGGTAGAGGGTCGGCGCGTTGAGGCTCGCGTCGGAGCTGGTGTCGATGGACTTGGCCCATGTGTAGTTGGCGCGGAACTGGACGCCGCGCATCCGCCTGTCGAACGACATGGTGCCCGCGTGGTAGATGGAGTTCGCGTCCGTGAGTCCGGCGAGACTGACGTCGCCGGCAAGGGGATTCGGGCGCAGATAGTCGACTCGGGGCCGCAGCAGCGGGTTGCCCTGTGCGTCAACACGTCCGAACTCGTCTTCTATAAGCTCGGTGGGGTCGAGCCCCTCGTCCAGAAGATCTCCATAGGCGACTGGGTCCGGGTTGTTGATGCCGATCAGCGGCGACAGCAGGTGCGTGCCTTTCTGGCCCATGTAGGTGAGGGTGCCCACGATGGCGCCCGGCAGCTCAAACTGCGTCGTCATGTTCCAGGTCTGGATGTACTGCGACCGCGCCTCCCGCGAGAACATGACCCGCGCGCCGGCCGGGATCCGGGGGTCGAGTGCGTTGGTGCATCCGACGCAGAGCTTGCCCTCCTTGGGGATATCGACGGTGATCGGATTCAACTGCGTCACAGGAGGGTTCCGCCCAACGGAGATGACGTAGTTGGGATCCTTCGATTGAGTCCGGGCTGGAACCGCGGTGTTTGACTGCCAGCGGAGGAATCCCCAGGCGCCCGCCGAAGCGTTGCCGAATACTGGGATCGGATCACGGCCGCGCGCGCTGACCGGGGGATGCGAGACTCCGTATCCCCCTCGCAGGACCATGTGATGGCGCTTGAAGAAAGCCAGGCCCGGCTGCCATGCGAATCCAAAGCGCGGCTCGAAGTTCTTGTAGTGGGCTTTCTCGAGGAATTTCGAGCGGCCCTGGTATCCGGCGTACAGGTAGTCGAACGAGAAGCCAATCAGTTGGCCCTGCGCGTCGAGGCGTTCCGTCGGGGTGTCGAAATCGAAGCTCGCCTGGCGGTTCCACTTTTCCCAGCGGGGCGAATTGAACTGCCAGCGGACACCCAGGTTGAGCGTGAGGTTCGGGCGGACTTTGAAGTCGTCCTGGAAGTATCCGGCGGCGTTGGCGAAACGGTAGTAGTAGGGGATCAGAATGTTGCGGAGAGTGATCGCGTTCGGGACGCCGAGCAGGAATCCGGCGAATGCGTGGCCGCCCGTGCCGCCCGGAGTGTTCGCATTTCCGGAGTTAGTTTGCGAGGCGTTGAACGCATAGGTTCCGCAGCACATGAAGGAGAGGCCGGAGGACTTGGCGTGCATCATCCCCAGGCGGTAGTCGCCGCCCACCTGGAGGGTGTGGCGTCCGCGGATGATGCTCAGATCGTCGGCGAGCTGGTAGGAGTGTTCAATGTATTGGCCGAGGCCGAACTCGCCGCCGTTGTTGAGTCCGTAGACGATGAAACCGGTCGAGAACTGCGGGTAACCCCACGGCACGGCGGAGGGCAGCCCGAACTTCTCTTCGGTGTAGTTCCGGGTGGCCAGGTCGCCGGGCGGCGTTCGGCTGGAGTCGAGGAACGTGTAGCTCGCGCGGACCTCGTTGACCACGCTCGGGGAAATGGTCCAGGTGTCGTTGAGAATCACCTGGCGCGTCAGGCTCTGGTCCGATGCGAAGCTGAAGAAGAGATTCTCCTTCGACAAACGGAACCGGTCGGAGAAGTTCGGGATGTCGCGATAGTTGAACGACAGCCGGTTCTTCTGCGAGATGTAGTGGTCCACTTTGGCCAGCAGCCGGTTTGACCGGCCGTCGACGCCGCGGGTTCCGAAGTAGTTCCGCCCAAGAGAATCGTATCTTTGGTTGGGAAGCGGGATCTCTTCGAGGATCTTCACGGACAACGGATCGAACATGTTCTTCGGGATCACGAATCCGCGCTTGGTAGGATCGGGATCGCTCGCCGAGAACAGCGGGTACTGCGCGGTACTTGCCGGCCGGTGGACAGGGCGCAGTTGCTGGCAATTGGTGGGCGACGGGGAGCAGAGGACCTGTTGATGGAGCCTTGGCCGGGTCTGGCCCGGGGGCACCCAGGTATTGCGGAAGTCGCCGTTGCGCTCCTCGAGCGTCGGGACACGGTCGTAGATGTCGATCTGGTCAAACCAGCGCTTGGGCTCCACCGCCACGAAGAACCACGTCTTGCCCTTCCCCTTGTAGATTTTTGGGATCCACACCGGGCCCGAGTAGGTGACGCCGACCTCCTGGCGCCGGCTCTGGGGCTGGATCGGGCGGTTGAACTGCCGCGCCGCGAGGGCCGGATTGCGGTGATACCAGTAGGCCGTGCCCCGGTAGCGGTCCGTGCCGGCCCTCGTCACCGTTTGAACGACACCGCCGCCGGATTGTCCGTATTTGGCCGAGAACGTCGAGGTGATAATGTTCATCTCCTGGATCGTGTCGGGAGAGAACGTGGCGGTCGCGCGGCCGATTCCAAGCGATGTCGAATTGGCGCCGTCGGCCAGGATCGCCGAGGATCCCGCGCGGCCCCCGCTGATGTTGAGGCCCGAACCGGACGCTGGCACATCTAGAAAGATGCCGCCCTCGTCAGAGCCGGGGTCGCCGGTGATGCCGGGAATCGTCATCGCCAAGTCGAGCACGTTGCGCGTCGACAGCGGCATCGACTCGATTTCGGCCTGGGTGACCGTGTTTGACACCATCGAGATCTGCGTCTCGATGGCCGGTGGGTCGGCGTTCACCTCGACCACTTGTTTGGCGTCCTCGGGAACCATGACAATGTTGACCTGGGTCGCGTTGCCAGTCCCCACGCGGACGGCCTTCGATGACGCCTTCTTGAATCCTTCGAGTTCGGCGGTAACCACGTAATCACCGGGCGCCAACGACGGCACCGTATAGTTCCCCGTTGGATTGGTGACCGTCATCTGGCGTGCGCCCGTACCCGGCGCGGTGACGGTGATTTTCACGCCGGGTATGGCGGCGCCGGTTTGATCCGTGAGCTGGCCGGTGACGGATCCACTGCTTTGGCCCATCGTCAGCCCGGACGCGGCAATGAGTGCGGCTAAACCCTTGAGCCCCATTTCGAAACTTCACCCCGATCGTATCAATATTAACGCATTGGCGCATTGGTACAGTCTTGTCCAATACAAGATGATCCTGAAGGGCCGCCCAGTTTCCAACACAAGATGATCTTGAACATGTTCGACTGAAAATGTTCAGACGGTGTCGGTGGAAGCGGCCGCGGCGTGCGTCCGGTGGT
>VFZX01000333.1 GCA_016871015.1 Acidobacteriota bacterium
CCAACCACGTGTATCGTTCCATCGGCGGCCTGAACGCCGCGCGGGTAGTAAGAAGTGCCGGGCAGTTCCAACTTGTGCCATGACTTGCCCGCGTCGCCCGTCCAGTGAATTCCGCTGGTGGCCAGATGCAGCACGATCCCCTCGCGAGTAGCCAGCAGGTCCGGGTGTCCGCTGTGGGGAAACGGGGCCGGACCGGCGCCGGAAGGAATCCAGGTGTCTCCCGACTTCTCGAGCACTCCCTGCCAGCGAACCTCTTTCTTGCTGCCGGCGGGAAGGCGGCGGAAGACACACAGAAGGTTGCCGTTGGGCAGTTCGGCGGCGTCGAACTCCTCGCCTCCCCAGCCTTTACGATGTTTTTCCGGCACTACCTCGATGGGCCCCGCCCAGGTCCGGCCTTTGTCGCTCGAAACGAGCAAGAAGGGACGAAACAGATCGTTATAGCCGTAACGGGTGAGGCTGTTGGCCGGTGCCGAGGCGACTCCGCCGAGCACGATCAGCCGTCCATCGCGAAGTTGGCGGATGCGTTTCGGCCAGGCGGAATACTTGGCCGGATCCATCAGCACTTCCGGCTTGCCCCATGTCCGCGAGCCGTCGGTGGAACGTTCCAGGTAGCCCGTTTTCGGCAACGCGGCATCGTAGGGCAGGTAGAATCCCCAAACGCCACGGAGGATCGTTCCGTCGGTCAAAGCCGTCTGTGCCTCGCCGGTGACCCCGTTCATGCAGGATCGGAAGGGATCGGCGCTGACCTGCATCCAGGTGTTTCCGCCATCGGTGGAGCGGAGATGCACATTGCGCAGATCGAGCCCCGTCATGTCGTAACCGGGTTGGCCGTCCGGAGGCCAGTTCAATTTGCGGCGTACATCGGCCGGGGCCTGTGGCCGGCCTGTCACCGGCCCGGTCGCCTGCGTGAAACTGACCATCAGATCGCCGTCGGGCATGGTCCATGCGCCCACCCAACTGGTGAACCCGGGCGTTTGGGGCGAGTGATAAATGGTCCGCCGGCGATGCTCCACCGCGCCGAACTCATTGGCGCTTCCCTGGCCGTGGAACTGCATGAGCAGGAGCGCCGCCAGTGCGGCTCGTTTCAGAAGCCAGGCGTGTAGGGACATCCCGTTAACTCGCGGCACGGGCGATCACTTCGATTTCCTGGACGATGACGGCTTGCCCCGGACGGCCGGCCGTCAGCCGCACGGCGAGTTCGTTTTCGCCGAAGCGAGCTTCCGGCGCGGAGAACGGCGCTCGATAGCGATAAAACGGAGGCAGCACGCGGCCCTGCTTGGCCGTTTGTCCAGCGGAAACGAATTCTCGCGAGACCTTCCCCGGCGGAATCGCGCGGCCGTTCAGGGAGATCTCCAACTCATTGGCGGTGGACATTCCCGTGACCTTGAACTCCAGTTCCATTGGCATGCGAGGTTCCTCGGCCACTCGGATGCGCGTTGAGCCGGATTGCTTGCCTCCCTCGATCCCGATCAACTGGTAGTTGCTGACGCCCGTCGGGGCGCCTTTGGGCCAGATCGGATGGAACAGATACCGCCTGTCCCGGGTCCGGATCGACTTCTTTTCCCCAAGGCTGGAAACGTAACCGAGCGCTCGCGGCCATTCGGTCTCCGGAGCGATGTCGGTGCGCCAATGATACTGATAGTTGTAGAGCGAAATTCCGTCGGCGCCGTAGGCGTAGTAGTTGTTGGCGGCGGCGCGATAGCTCTCCGCGGTGTGAACGTGGAAATCATTTCCGCGGGCGATCCAGGGATGCAGCGACGGAAAGAGCTTGCACCGGGTACCCTTCGTGATGGCGGCGAAATCTTCCATGCGGATATTGAAGTCCGTGTGGAAGAAATCGGAGGGGCACAGAAAATCGGTGAGTGCGCGCCGCGCCCAAGTTCGCACGTCGTAGCCCAACATCCGGCACTCTTCGAGCGTTTGGGGAACCCGCGCGCCGAGGATCAACCGCCGTCCGCGCTTGCGGCCCGCTTCATCGAGAATTCGCCGCATCTCCGCCATGAACCCGTTCAGGATAGGCGCGCTGGCTTCCGCTTCCGAGGGCTTGAACATGTGGCACCATCGCATCCAGTCGAGTTCGATTCCGTCCACGTCATAGCGATCGAGGAACTCCTTCGCGAAGTCGAGAACTGCCTGCCGGACTCCTTGGTGCTTGTAGTCCATGCCGCCGGCGATCCCGTCGATCATCCAATCCTGATGCGCGCGCGCCCACACCCCGGACGCCGACCCGCCATGGCGATCATTCATGCGGAGCCCGGCGAGGTACTCGACGCCACGCGAGTGGCATCGCTCGAGCAGGATCTGGATCCAGTCCCCGCCCGCCTGTTCGAGTTCTCTTATGCCAGTCGGCTCACCGTAAGGCTTGAAGTCGAGGGTGTTCTCGCGGTGGAAGCTCCGGAAACCGGGCCCAACCGTGCCGCGAGGCAACGCGAAAACGCACTGGACCACGCAATCGATGTTCGCCTTGGCGTGCTCGTCCGCGATTGCTTCGAGCATGGTTTTCACCGAGCTCGGCTGCGGCGTTCTGCCGCGATGCGCATACGTGAGTTGCAACGCCCACATGTTCATCTGATCCCAGTTGACGATGAGGCGGCGGTCTCTTTTTTTGGCCGCGGCGGGGGCGAGCGCGCTCGCGGCTAGCAAGGTCCTTCGAGTGATCAAAACGAAATCCTTCCGACAAACTCCAGCACACGGCCCGCGGGGGTCCCTTTGGCCGATCCTGTGGCACGCATTCCGTTCGGTGTCGTGATGTCGCTTGCGGGAGTTCCGAGGCTCAGCCAGTTGAACGTGGTCTGGCTCTGGATGCCGATGCGCAATCGCATCCGCTCGAGGAAACGGACTTCCTTGAACAAGCTGCTGTTCCAGAATTTGTTGTTCGCGCCCACGATAATACCGCGACCGGAGTTTCCAAAGCGTCCGGAGTTCACCGCCGGAATGGCGAAGCAGCTCAAATTGGCGACGACGTTCCGGAAGTTCTTCGGACCATCGATATTGCCGTCGCAGATGCGGTCCGGCACGCCAGTCACGATTCCCGTGCCGCTGATGTCGCGTCCACTAAAGGAAGGCGTCACCCAATCGCCGGTCCGAAACTCGAACGAGTTGGCGGTGGACCAGCCCCCCACAATCGCGTCCAAGGCCTTGGGCGCGTTGGAGAGCAACGCGCGTCCGCGCCCGAACGGAAACTCCAGCACGAATGTGCCCTTGACTGAGTGCTTGACGACGGATTCCTGGCGGCCTTTCTCGCGGAAGAACGGGTTGCGAATCACTGGCCCGAGATCGGATCCGGAATCCTCGACATCGTTGAGGCAGTTGGTCCAGATCCATCCACCTTCGAACTGGAAACCGCGCGAGAAGCGCCGGTAGAGCATTGTCTCCATCGAATGGTAGCTCTGGTTGCCGCCGTTCTCGTACCAGTTGATGACGTTGAAGAGCGGGTATGGACGGCGGCTTTGCGTGAACGGAGTGGTGCTCGGCAACGGTACATTGATGTTCCGGCCGAACATGAGGTTCGTCACCTTGGAGCCCAGATAGCTCATGCTGACGCGTGTATCCTTCATCACCTGCTGATCCACGGTCAGACTCCACTGCGCGGTATACGGGATCCGGCTGGCGTCTGGATTGATGGCGCTGAACGAGATCGATCCCGGCGCGGCGACCGCCGGTCCGCTCGGTGCAGCCGGAACCGCGCGCGGGAACTGGAACAGGAACTGCTGCGTTTGTGCGTTGTACTCGTTGCGGAACGTTTGCGCCAGCGAGAATGGACCTTCGGTGAAAGGAGTCAGCGAGTCAAAGCTGAGGCCCGTTCGATAGACTCCGAATCCGGCGCGAACTACGGTCTTGCCGCCGAAGGGCCGGTAGGCAAGCCCGAACCGGGGCGCGAGGTTCATGCGCGACAGCCGCCGGAGCTTCGATGGATAGTTGGCTTGATCGGCCGTGACGAGAGGGATGTTGGAGGGCCAGCGCGGATTCACGCTTGCGCGGATCGAGCTATCCGGCAGTACAACCGATCCGGTGCGCGGGTCGAAGTTGAAGAAGAGCCCGTGGCCGTCGTTCGGCACAGTCCAAACGTCGTTCCGCAGCCCGTAGGTAAAGGTCAGCTTCGGCGAGATGTTCCACTTGTCCTGGATGTACAGGCCGAAATCCTGGTAGCGTCCGGTCACGGTGGTTCGAGGTGAGGAGACGTCGGTGGTGTCCGGAACGCCAAGGAGGAAATCGGCGAATCCAACGCTGCTGAAGCGGCCCGTGAAATTCATGTTGCCATAGGCGGAGTCTGGAATCCCGAGCGTGTTGCGTTGGTAGAAATGAGCGTGGACTCCCGCCTTCACCGTGTGATTCCGGGTGAGAAAGCTGAAGTTGTCGATGATCGTGTAGTACGTACGGGCCGCCACCGATTGCGCGATTCCGATACTTGCGGTGCTTGAGAGTTCGCGAATCGTCAGCCGGGGCATCGCCAGACCATCGGGGGCGTTCTCGAGCCCCTGGATTCCCATCTGAGTCAGCCAGTCCTTGCCGCGTCCGGAGAAGCCGAGCGCAGCGGTCTGGCGGCCTTGAAAAAAGCGCGTCACGCCGCCGCGAAACTCGTTCACGGAATTCGGATTGAGCGCGTAGGTCCACGCGATGGAGCCGCTTCGCACGCGGAGAGGATCCTTCTGCAGGTAGACACCGGTCATGCCGCCGGTCGGCACCTGCGCGGAGTCTCTCAGGTACTGCGTAAAGGTTCCGGTGAGCGTCTGTTTGGCGGTGAGGTTATGATCGCCGCGGATCGAAAGCACGCGCGGGCTGTTGATCGTTTGCAGTTTGCCCAGGTGGTTGGCGACCGGGATGTTCGGATCGGCGGTGTTGGCTTGCGGATAAAGATTGAGAATGTTGCGCGACACCGGGCTGACACGGCTGGCGGGAATCACGCGGTTCGGGAACGGCTGGCCGGTGAGCGGGTCGTTCGGATTGGCAGGATTGGCGCCGATGCGTAGCGTGTTGAAATCGCCGTTCCGCATGGTGGCCGTCGGGACACTGAAGAAGCCGGCGCCCTCGAAGTTCAGCCGTTTGTTCCGTTCGAACGCCAGGAAGAAGAACGATCGATTCCGCTGCCGGTGAAGCTTGGGAATGTATACGGGCCCGCCCGCGTTGAAGTACCCGACGTAGTCTGGCACCCCCACGGGCGGCCGGGGATTGAAGAAGTTCCCCGCCACCAGACGCTGGTTCCGGAGATCGACACCCAACTCGCCGTGGATGTCGCGCGTTCCCCCGCGCAGCGTCATCTCCACCGTCGCCGGGCTCAGGTACTCGGCGGGCGTATTGAAGCGCTCGACCTTCACCTCCTCCATGGCGGATAGCGCGGCGTTGTATGTCTGAAACTGTACCTGCTTGACTCCCATCACGTTCACCGATGTCTGGTTTGAGCGCGCACCGGTGATCATGACGCCGGTGCCGTCATCGCCGAACACGCGCGAGTAATAGACGCCCGGCAGGGTTCGCGTCGCCTCGATCGCCGTCAGTCCGAAACCATGAGCGGAATTGGTGGGCCTCATGTCGAGGAACTCGCGTGTCATCCCCGAATCGAGCTTGGCATCCTCGGTCCGGACGATGGGCGTCTCGCCCTGAACCGTTATTTCCTGTGCAACGTCGCCGATTTCGAGGCGAATCTCAATGCGAAGCGATTCGCGATTGGCGAGGCGGACGCCATTGTTGGTGTACGTCTTGAATCCGGACGCTTCGGCTTTGAGCGAGTACTCGCTGGGATCCAGGTTAGGGAATTCGTACACACCGCTTTCGTTGGCGACGGCGGTGCGAGTGAAGCTGGTGCGCTGATTGGTCGCCGTAATTTTGGCGTTGGGAACACCTGCCCCGGCCGGATCGACGGCCGTCCCGGTGATCGATCCTTGCATCGATTGCGGCGTGACTGGCTGTATGATGGTCAGACAAGCAGCGGAATCTCGAGTGGCCTTCGCTTCCACCTTGGCATGTTTCGCACCCCTCCTTGTGTCCGTCTGCAAGTATACACGCATGCATCGAGTGGTACAATCGCGGTCGTGACGTATCTGGATTCTTCTCCCGGGAGGCTCGAATGTTGACCAGGCGCGCTCTCTCGATGGCCGCCGCCGCCGCGGCAGGTTCGGCGAAAACAAAGCCCATTCGCGCCGCCGTCTATGGTGTGGGCCATGCGCATGCGATGGGAAAAGTGGAAGCTCTGCGCACTTTGCCCGAGTTCGATTTGGTGGGGGTCTGCGAACCCGACTCGCGCGTCCCGCGCACCCACAAGGCGCTCGAGGGCGTCCGGTGGCTGTCTGAGAAGGAGGTTCTCGATGGCTCCATTGAGTTCATCGCGGTCGAATCGCGCGTCCAGGAGAACCTCTTGTACGCCCGGCGCGCCATCGACGCCGGCAAGTTCGTGCACATCGACAAGGCCCCCGGTGACGACCTCGCCAAGTTCCGCGAACTGCTGGCGGAGGCTTCCCGCAAGAAGCTCGTTGTCCAGATGGGCTATCAGTGGCGGTACCAACCCGCCATGCAGGCGGCGATCGAGGCGGCGCGCCAAGGATGGCTCGGCAGGGTGCAACATTTTCGAGCCGTGATCGACAAGCCGATGCCGGCCGGATCGCGCGTCGAGTTGGCAGCCTTCCGCGGGGGCATGATGTTCGAACTCGGATGCCACCTGATTGACCGCGCCACGGCGCTGCTTGGAAAGCCCAAGAGCGTGACCGGGCGCCTTTGGCATCACGGCGCGTTCAACGACACCCTCGCCGACAATACGATCGGCATTCTCGAGTACGAGCATGCGATCGCCGAGATCTTCGTCGGGGCCACGAATCCGTTCGGCGGCGAGTACCGCACGATCGAAATCACCGGTACCAACGGCCTCATGAGCGTGCGCCCGTTCGGTCCCTACAAGATGGTGAGCCATCTCAAGGATGCCGTGGGACCTTATCCAGCGGGCCGCAAGGAGCACACGTTTCCTCCGGATCGGCGTCCGCCGTTCGCCCCGGACATGCTCGAGATGGCGAAGGTCATTCGCGAAGGGGCCAAGCCTTCCTACTCCGCCGAGCACGATCTGATGACGCAGGAGGTATTGCTGCGCGTGTGCGGTTATCCGGTTTGATGCGCGGCGCCAACGCTCCAGCGAAACCCTGCTCTCACTATCTCGACGTCCCGGCCATCCCCTGGTCGTCAACGGAGTTCCCCGGCGTCGAGATGAAGATCCTCTGGCGCGACCCCGATGGAGAAGCATTCACGGCGCTCTTCCGGCTGGCGCCGGGAGCGCGATTGCCGGCCCATCGCCATGCCGGCGTGGAGCAGACCTGGGTGCTCGAGGGGACTCTCGCCGACGCCGAAGGACACTGCAGTCAGGGCAACTTCGTTTGGCGCGATGCCGGCTCGGTCCATACGGCCCATTCAACCGAGGGATGCATCATGATCGGCATCTTTCAAAAGCCGAACGAGTTCCTCGATCGAGCCGGAACATGACGGCTTCGGCCGTTCACCTCTTGAACATGGTCTCGTCTATCCAGTTGGGCTTCATGTGCCGCGGCGACCAGTCGCCCGGGACACTGCTCACGGCCACCATTTGGCCGCCCCGTTCCAGGTGCGAATAGTATCCCGCCAGAAAGTTCCGCGTCTTCGCCCGGATCGCCTCGGCTGGCTCATACTCGGCGCCCTCGAACACGCGCTGCATATCGAAAAGCTGGGGCGCGAAGTAGGTGTAGAGCGTCTCTCTCGTATCAGGGCTGCGATCCATCGTGATCTGCTCCTGCCCGCGGTCGCCGATCACGTTCACGTACAGGTAGTGATGCCCGGTGGCGGCGGTGAGGGAAGCGACGAAAGTCGGCTGTCCGTCGCGGCCCCGGAACAACATCGTCTCCTGGAGATAGGTTGCCTTGCGTTCGTCGTCGGCCACCAGCCCCACCTTGTCCACTTCGTAGCCCAGAGCTTTCGGAACGAACCACTGGATGTGGAAATGGCCCGGAAATTCGTCGCTCCATCCGGTTCCGTGAACCGCCTTGATGATGCCCACGCGGGAAAGGCGGTCGCGCAGGTATGACGCCTGCGCGTAGTGCTCCTGAACGCTGGTAGCCATCACACGCGTGCCGCGCTTGGCCGCCAGATCCAGAAGCCCGTCGATGTCGCGCAACCGGTAGGCGAACGGCCGGTTCAGGTAAGTGGGGATTCCGGCGTCGACGTAGGGGCGGGCGAGCAGGTGCTGCCACGGCGCTTCGTACAGGCCCCCGAACGCCACTGCATCCACCTTTCCGGCCATGCCATCGTAGTTCGCCACGGGCGTGCAGTCGAACTTTCTGGCGAATTCCGCTGATGCCTTCGGATTCACGTCCCAGCAATGGGTGATGTCCATTCCGAGCAGTCCGCCGCCGAGCTTGCCCCTGGGCGAGAGGATGTCCGCCCAGATGCCCCAGAACGTATACTCGCCCACGGCCATCGCGCCCACGCGGATTCGCCGGCGGGCGGCGGGCATGCCGGCGGCTAGCAGGGAAGAGGCGAACGCGCGACGGTTCAACACGGATCAGTTCAATCCACCCGGATGCCGGAATCCCTTCACGCGGGTCTGAATCTTCCATGCCGACGATTCACCTACGCAGTAGAACTCGTCCAGATTCTTGCCTCCGAAGGCGCAACTCACCGGATACTGCGGAAACCAGATCGTTCCCACATAGGTTCCGGTCTTGTCGAAGACTTGCGCGCCCGATAGCGTCGCCACGTAGACGCGGCCGTCTGTGTCCACGGCCATCCCGTCCGCCCGGGAGTCGAAACGGTTCGCCGGTTCCGCCGCGCTCAGCACTTCGGGGGTCAAATTCAGCATCGCGAACTTGCGTTTGTTGGTGAGCGATCCATCCGGCTGGATGTCATAAGCCCAGAGGAAGTTCTCTCCCGGCGCAAACCAAGTGTTGTTCACATAAAGCGTCTTGCCATCCGGCGAGACTTCGATGCCGTTGGGCATCGCGTACTCGCCCGCCGGGATCACTACCTTAGCCGCGCCATCCGGAGCCACGTAGTAGACTTGCTTGCCCGGCTGGTTCTTCTCTTTTTCCGGCGTGAATTGCGGGTCGGTGACGTAGATGCCGCCCA
>VFZX01000334.1 GCA_016871015.1 Acidobacteriota bacterium
CTTGCTGTCCATGCGGCTCACCTCTCGCCAGGGCATCCCCCAGCTTAACCGCTGTCCCCCGGTTACCCTTCGTTTGTGTCAACCGCCCACCGGCACACTTGTCAAGGATGTCTCCGGTTCGCACAATTCGAGCATCTGCCTTTTGACGCCACCCGTAACCGAGTGCGCCTTCTGCGGGTACAGCATCAGCTCGAACTGCTTGCCCGCCTTTTGCAACGCGTCGATCATTCGCATCGTGTGCTGGAACAGCACGTTGTCGTCCTCGAAATTGTGGACCAGCATCAGCTTTCCCTTGAGACGCTCGGCCTGGTGCACGACGGAGCTCGCGCGATAGCCTTCTTCGTTTTCCGATGGCAGCCCCATATAGCGCTCCGTGTAGATGGTGTCGTACTGGCGCCAATCGGTGACCGGAGCGCCGGACACTCCGGCCGCGAAGACATCCGGGGCATTGAATAGCGAATTCAGCGTCATGTAGCCGCCGTAACTCCAGCCGTAGACTCCCACGCGTGCCGGATCCACGAATCCCAGCGACACCAGATGCTTGACACCCTCCACCTGGTCGGCAAGCTCCTGCTTTCCGAAGCGCCGGTACAACTGCTTCTCGAACACATGGCCGCGCCCGGCGGATCCGCGATTGTCCATTTGCCAGATTACGAATCCGCGGTGCGCCAGCGCCTGGTCCCAGTCCGCGCCACGCCACTGGTTCCGTACAGTCTGCGAGTGCGGACCACCGTACACCATCACCACCGCCGGATATTTCTTGCCTGGGCTGAATCCGGCCGGCTTGATCAGGCGTGCGTGGAACAGCGTGCCGTCCGCGCCGCGGAAGTCCACCCACTCGGTGGGCAGGAGCTCGAAGGTGGACGCGATTGACGTGTCGGGCTGTGTCAGCATCGCGATCTGCTTCCCGTTCGAATCGTGCAGCGACTTGCGCGGGGGCTCAGTCAGGCTCGACCAGGAATCGATGTAGGATCCGCAGTCCGGCGTCATCGAGATCGCATGCGTGCCGCGAGCCTCGGTCAAGCGCCGTTTGCCGGACCCATCGAGTCCGATCGAGTACAGGTGGCGCTCCCGGACGTCGAGTTCAGCCGACAGGTAGTAGACGCGGCCCCCCTTGGCGTCCGTGCACACCAGGTCGGTCACTTCCCACTCACCGCCCGTTATGGGCTTCGCGCTCTCACCCGTCCGGACTGACAGATGGCGGTAGCCCGATCCGGCCTCGGAACCCCACAGCAGCTTTTCGTCCGGCAGGAAGGCGAAATCATCGCGCAGGTTGATCCAGGTGTTGCTGCGCTCTGAGACCACGCTTCGCGCGCGGCCGCCAGAGGCTGGAATCACCGCGACCTCAAGCCGGTCCTGCACCCGGCTCAGCAGATGGACGGCGATTTCCGCCGAGTCCGCCATCCACGTCACCCGCGCGATCAACTGCTCACCGGACCCGGGCGGATCGAGCCATCGCGTCTTGCCGCCGCTCGCGGCGACCACTCCGAGCCGCACCACGGAGTTCGCGGTGCCTGCCTGCGGATACCGCTGCGGCTCAGCAAACGGGCGCAGGTTCAGGATGTCGGCGTGTGGATAGACCATCAGGCCCGACGTGTCGAACTGCAGGTACGCGATCCGCCTGGAGTCCGGCGACCACCAATGCGCGGTGGGAATCGCCAACTCCTCCGGGTACACCCAGTCCAGCTCCGCGTTGCGGCGTGTGGCGGTGCCGTCGTTGGTCAGACGCGTCACCTTCTTCGAACGGACATCCAGGACATGCAGATCGTGGCCGCGCCGGAAGCTGACCCAGCGTCCGTCGGGCGAGAGTTTTGGATCCGCCTCGGCTTCAGCGGACTTGGTGAGTTGCTCCCACTCCCCGGACTGTGCGTCCACGGCGAACAGGTCGCCATCGGCGGCCACCAGGAGCCGCGCACCCGTTGGAAACCACTGGACCTGCTGTTCCTTCACGCCGCGGTTGACCCAGCCGGACACTTCGGACTTGGGCGGCGTGCTGGCAGCCTGGCGGAGCGCCGTGTAGCCCACAACCTCGCGTTCCTTCTTGAGACCCACATCGTAGACCAGAAGCTTGTCGCGCTCCTTCCACGCAAAGTGAGTCCCCGCGCGATGCCAGGCAACGCTCGACGGTCCACGGGACTCCGGCGCCTTCGCGGCGGTCTCAATCGGGACTGGCTGCCGGGCGGCGAGCAGAGTGGCGGGTAGCAGGATCAGGGACAAGCCCTGGAGCAGCATTCCTGTATTGTACGAGGCTCTCCCTTATGAGGAGGACCAGGAGCAGGTCACAGATCGCGTGAAACACGAACATGTGGCGCGCCACTTCCAAGGTGTCCGCCAGACCGGCGATGGCCAATTCGGTGAGGCCCATCGCGGGAAGAGCGAGGAACATCGGGGACAATGGCGACGACAGATCGCGCAACGCCCAGGCGGCAGAGAGCGAGAACAAGACGAGCGCGGCCCATACCAGGCGCGCCCCGCGTTTCTCGAACAGCCAGCGCTTGGGCCCGCTCCATTGCGTGAACGTTTGGCTTTCCTCTAACTCGGCGCGTCCCGAGTCCGGAGTGAAGTTGCCGAGCGCGTGACGGAGCCGGGAGCCTTCGTCCATCGCCAAGGCGAGATGCCGCCACGCCGTCAAGGGATGGCGCAAGTAGTAGGCAGCGAGCTTGGCGTGGGAGACTTGTGCAGCCGGATCGGACCCGCCGCTCCCGGCCTGATAGACATATGTTCCCCGGTACTTGATCATCTCCGGTGCCACACCGAGTTCGGCCAGGTCGGCAGGCGGGTTTTCGGATGCGGGCAGTAGCCGGTGGTAGAGCACGTTGTAACTTGCCGGTGGGGCGTATCCGGCCGGCGTTCCGGCGAACATCCACCACGCTCCGGCAAGCCACACCCCGGCGATCGCATACCGCCGCCACACCAGCGCCACCGCGGCGAGAACCAATCCGAGCGGAGCGTGCGCCGACTTAGAAAGCACCAAAGTGGCCGAAGCGGCAGCGAATCCCAGCCAATCCACCCACTTCCCGCCGCGCACCGCGCGCAAGTAGAAGGCGGCCATGCCCAGCAGCCCGAGCCAGGCCGCCACGTCCATGTGGAACGAGTTGAGATGGGTGATGTACATCACGTCGCCGAAGATCGCGGCCGCCGCGGCGGACGCGGCTCCGAGTTCGGGCGCCAGCAGCCAAAAGATGCCGAGGAGCAGCAGGGCGTGCACGGCGCCCATCACGCGGACATCCATCGAACCATCCGTGGAGATCAGCTTGTTGGAATGGACCGCCGCCGCCAAGAACAGGCGTTCCGAGGTCCGGAACGGCGAGTCGAGCCAGGAGAAGCGCTCCTCCACGGTCAACCGGGGCGCGACGAAGCGGCCGTGCAATTCCGGAGGACCACCCAGGCTGTAGAGTCCCAGCACTTTCCCGAAATCCGCGTTGTCGGCCAGGCCCACGACCGGCGGCACGAACGACTGTACGATCACGCAGGCGGCCAACGCCGCCCATGCCAGCCGCGGGAACACTTGCAATTGCTACCGCTCCCGCTCCTCCCGCTCGTCATCATCCAGGTCCACTGCCAGCGGTGCGAACACTGCTTGCCGGACAGCAGGATACGGCGTGTTCCAACCCCGCACCGTGTGCCACAGGATCCGGTTCAGCCGGTCAGACGGAACCGCGTCCGGCACATCCCACCGCATCCGGGCCGAATCACGCGCCGCCTGCCTCGCCGGACCTCGCAAGGCCGACGCCTGGGGATTCAGGTCGAACAGCGATTGCTCCGGCCTCACCGCTTCATATGGGGTGAGATCGGGCGTCGAGGTGAAGCTCGCGCGCATGTCATTGGCAATCAGGTCAAACAGCGACATCGTCGGAAGCCCGAGGATCAGCTCAATCGTCTTGAGGATGCTTTGGTGCGAGTAGAACGTCGAATCCACTGATCCGCGCTTGGTGTACGGACTCACAGCCAAGGCCACCGTACGGTGCCCGTCCACGTGATCCACTCCGTTCTGCGCGTCATCTTCCACCACGAAGATGGCCATCTTCGGCCAGAACCGGGTTCGTGTCAGCGATTCAACGATCTGCCCCAGCGCGTAGTCGTTATCCGCCACCATCGCGCTCGGCGTCGACATTCCCGGAGCAGTGCCGTAGGTGTGATCGGAGGGCAATTGCACGATCACCAGGTTCGGCATCGATCCCGCCTTTTCCCACTGAGCGGCCTCCTTCTTGAAGATCGCGGCGCGAATCACGTCCGGAATCGCATTCGTATAGGCCGGAAAGTTGACCGCCAGGACCCGGTTCAGGGTCTCGACATGCGCCCTGGTCTTCCAGCTTGAGCTAAAGTCCTCTCCTGCCTGCCACCGCTGGAGCAGCCCGGCGCGCGCCGACGCCGGTGGATCACTGATTCTCGGCGCGTACTCGCCAAACACACGCACGGACTTGTTGCGCGCCAGCGCGAGATCCCAGATGAACCCACCCGAGGAGTAGGCGATCGGATCCGTTCCGTCGAAGGGATAGCTGCGGCCGAGATACCCTGGCCACAACGCGTAGGCGGTCTCGTTGGCCTGTGTGACCCACTGATGTCCGTCGGCGCTGTTGCCGCCCGTGGCGTAGAAGTTGTCGAGCAGCACAAACTGGTCCGCCAGCCGGTGATGGTTGGGCGTTACCTTTTCTCCGAACATGACCAGCGACGGATCGCCGTTTCCCTTGCCGATCGCGCCGAACACCTGATCATAGGTGCGGTTCTCTTTCACGATGTAGACAACGTGGTCGATGGTGGAGGGATCGCCTGTCCGCCGCGGAACAGGCAGGGGAGCGGGACGCGTAGCGCCAGCGGCCACGGGCTCCGGCCGCGCCGGACCCACACGCATGTGATTGTTCTCGCCGACGGCGGTTGTGTAGCTTGCGAGTTGAGCGGCGTCCGGAAGGTCCACCACATGAACCGATCCGCGATAGGAATGCACGAACCGCTGCTTCGGCTCGTCGCGCCAGGCCGAGCCTGCACCCAGCAGCGTCGACACCGCCAGGTGCTTACCATCGGGGCTGAGCGCGACCGCATTGGGATACCACGCCGTGGGAATGAGCCCTTCGATGCTGCCTGACCCGGTGTTGATTACCGCCACCGCGTTGATGCCGCCGCATGCCACCCAGATCCTGGCTCCATCTCCGGACACCGCCACCGCCACCGGAGCGATGCCGGTCACCTTGCGGTCAAACGGCTGGACCTCGATCGTCCGCAGCACGCGGTTCGATCGCGTGTCGGCGACGGTGATCGAGTCAGAGTTCGAGTTCGCGATATACAAACGGCCGCGCGCCTCGTCCCACGCAACGCCCGTCGGATGCAAACCTGTGGGGAGCTTGATGGGCTCAGCCGCGCCTGTAAGGTCGAGACGCATGACGCTCCCTGTGGCTGCCACGCCGCGCTGGTCCACCACCACCCGGTCCGCCGTGGGACTCAATCCCGTGGGCGCGGTCAGATCCTTTTCCGTGGGCCGGCGTCCACCCCAGTTGGTGACCCAGGCGACCGTGCCTTCGCGGTTGATGGCGGCGCCGAATGGGGCGATCTCGGTGGCGATGGTCCTTGGGGCCGAGGATCCGGCGAGATCCACCACGAGCAGCTTGTTGTCGAAAATCAAAGGGACAACAGCGGTCTTGCCAGGCGCGACGGCAAGGGCGCCCGCGATCATGGTTCCCTGCCCTTCGGCGAGGTTCGTCAGCGATCCTCCCGAAGCCGCCGCCAGCCGGGCAACCTTGCGGCCCGTGGCGCCGCTCACCAACGCGCGTTTGGCATGGGAATCGAATGCGATCCCCTGTAGTCCGGCCGAACCCTGCAGCGGAATCCGGTCGAGCACCTTGTTCGCGAGCCAATCAAGCCGGTACACGGCGGATGCATTGAGGACCCACACCTCCGACGCGGTCTCGCCAAAGACAGCGCCATACACCCGTCCTTGAAACACCGACGGCACGCCCGCCGGGGTAATGGACTGGCGTGTGGTGACAGCGCCCGGATCCGTGACACTGCGCACCGGCCCGGCGGCGGTCTGCGCCGAGGCGATCGCAGTGAGAGTGAAGAGGCAAACGGGGACCCATCCGTTCAGAGGTAGTGCCATGCCAGTGATTGTATCGCCTACCACGAGAATGAGTCCAAACGGCAATGCGCGCGAGCCGTGGCCGGAAAACGGTGAGTCGGACGGCAGTGGTCCGGCACGCCGTAGCTGTTGATCCGGTTCGCCGGAATGGGTCCGTTGCAAACGCCGCTGGGCAATCCTGAATCGGATACTCGGTCCCCCGCCGCTCGCGATCGCCGTACGCCGGTAGTAGAGCAGCCTCACCCGTGCCCGGCCATCCTACCATCCGCTGCCGCCCGCCTTCAGCGTGTTCCTCATCACGAAGAAGATCTGGAAGTTCTGAGAATTGGACCACCCTGTCTTGCGGTACTCCTCGATCTCACTCACGAACTTCAACCGGGATTGTTGAACACCTTCGCAATGGAAGGGAGCGGCGCGCCGGCCTTGAACATCGTCTCGAAGCTCGCGCCGGGTCATGCACTTGCGTACGAACTGAGCCGAATCGCTGCCCATCACGCCGAGACACGGATTCGCGGTGTTGTGGCCTGTGAACGGGCCCCTGCTGCAAGCCGGACAGCAGATCAGCTTCACTCCCACGGTGAACAGCGTCTCGTTGAACAGGCGCGGCGACATGTGGCGCCGTGCTCATGGATTCAGGACGCGCCGTGCATGGGCTGCAACAGCAACCCTCGCGCCAGGTGGCTTAACAGCGTGACATGCGCCGGAGCCGCTCCGCCGGCGGTCCGCACCGCCTCTGAGACCGCCGCAAGCAGGTCAACGCGCTCCTGCGTGCCCGCATCAAATCCCTCCCCCCGGGACTCGAGCCGTTCGACCATGTCATGAACCGAAGCAGCCGTGGCCGGGTCCTGCTTGTGCAGCGATTCGAGAAGCAGGCTCGCCAGCCATGCGGTTTCCGTGCCGCCTTTCGCGTTGACTGCGGAATTCCTCACCGAGGGGCATATCGGAGCCGTTTGCCCAACTTAGATCCAAATTTTCCGCATCATTCAGCCGATATGTTTCCAGGATGATCCAGCTCACCCGCATCAATCAGACTCCGCTGGTCATCAACAGCGACCTGATCGAACACATCGAGACTACACCGGATACGGTCATCGTGATGACTACCGGTCAAAAATTTGTCGTTGTCGAACCGGCAAAAGAAGTGATCCAGCGCATTATCCTGTTCCGGCAGGCGATCCACCCGGTCGTCTATCAGACACAATCCCTAGCACCTCTTAATCCCTGACCAACTCTATGGCCGACGCCCCGAAGGCTCCTTCGAAGCGTCCGGATTTCGCCACTCTCGGCGGCCTTGTCCTGGCTGCCGTGGGCATCGTGGGAGGCCTCATCCTCGAAGGTGGCGAGATCAAGGACATCTCCCAGTTCACAGCGGCGATCATCGTTCTCGGAGGAACCATCGGTGCGGTGCTGATCAACACTTCGCTGGCGACCTTTACCGGAGCGGTGAAGCGCGTGAGCTGGGTCCTGTTTGAGCCGGCCGCACAGCCGCGCGTGGTACTGGATTTGCTGGTGGGCTATGCGACGCGAGCACGCAAGTCCGGAATCGTCTCCCTCGAACAGGAAGCCAACAACGCATCGGATCCGTTCCTCAAGAAGGCGCTCGGGCTGGCGGTGGACGGCACCGACATCCAGGAGCTGCGCTCGATGCTCGAGATGCAGATTGAGATGGACGAGCATCACATCGAGGCCGAAGCGAAGGTGTTCGAGGCCGCCGGCGGTTACGCTCCGACGATTGGAATCATCGGCGCGGTGATGGGGCTGATCCAGGTGATGAAGAACCTGTCCGACATTGATAAGGTCGGACACGGGATCGCTGTCTCGTTTGTCGCCACGGTGTACGGGGTCGCCGTCGCCAACATCTTCTTCCTGCCCATCGCCAACAAGATCAAGTCGCGCGCGCACCAGGAGAGCCGGGTCAAGGAGATGATTCTCGATGGCGTGATCGGCATCGTCGAGGGGATGAATCCCAAGCTGGTGCAGGCCAAGCTCGAAGCCTATGTCCCGCACGGCGCGGAGCCCGCGGCCAAGGCGGCGAAGTCCGGATAATCCATGGCCAGACGCAAGAAACACGAGGCGCATGAAAACCACGAGCGGTGGCTGGTCTCCTACGCCGACTTCATCACGCTGCTGTTCGCCTTCTTCGTCGTAATGTTTGCCACCTCGCAAACCGACAAGGGCAAGGCGGCACAGCTTGAGGAGAGCATGAAGAACGCGCTCGAAGGCGGCCAGTTCACGAGCGCCATTGCCGGGATCCTGGGCGGAGTTGTGGATGACAAGGGCAAGGGCAACGCGCAGATGCGGGGTCCGGGCGGCGCCGAGCGGCTGACGGCAGAACTCAAGCCGGAAAGCCGCTACGTGGAGCTCCTTCCGTCGATGACGATCCTGAACCAGGAACTGGAGGAAGAGATTCGCGACGGCAAGATGCAGGTGTCGATGGAGGGGCGCGGACTGGTGATCAGCTTCCAGCAGTCGACATTCTTCCCTTCAGGCGACGACGCGATTCCCGAAGAGAGCTACGACTCGGTGGTAAAGGTAGCTGAGGTGATCGCCTCCGTTCCGAATCCAGTCCGGTTTGAAGGGCACACGGATTCTGTCCCGGTGAACGAAAACGCCCGGTTCCGCAGCAACTGGGAGCTTTCCGCGGCGCGGTCCATCGCCATGATGGAACTGCTGGTGGCCTGCTGCGGGCTGGATCGGGGGAGATTCTCGATCTCGGGGTACGCTGACAATGCGCCCATTGCCGCCAACGGCGACGATGCCGGGCGGCGGATGAACCGCCGCGTCGACATCGTGATTCTCAATCAGGCAGGCGGGGCGATGGAGCCTGCAGCGGCGCAGGGCAGGGGGCGGTAGCGGATCAGGAGCCTACCAACGGGTCGCATTCGGACTGGCCGCTTCCGGCAGGCTGCATCAGCCGGAGCCACCCGGGCTGTGCG
>VFZX01000335.1 GCA_016871015.1 Acidobacteriota bacterium
GCGCTCGATCTTCCAGCAATTCGCCAAGATCCCCCTCGATCCGCCTGCTCCAGTGCCCCTTCCAGCCGCTTCCAACTGCCGGATTTAGGTTCAAGCAGCGCGAGGAAGCGCTCCGGTGCGCGGAAGAGTCGGTCCGGCTGAATCCAGGCTATGCATTGGGATGGCGGACGCGGGGCGCGTTGCTGCGCGACCTGGGGCGGCACGAGGAGGGGCTGGACTGCTACGACCGGGCGCTGGCGATCGATCCGGACGATCCCGTGACCCTGCAGAACCGGCGGAACGCGCTCGAAGCGCTGGGCCGCCCGGTTACTCAATCCCCCAAAGCTTCTCCCGCACGTTCCGGAAAGTGAACCGCGCCGGATTCACGACCGTCGACCCGGGCGAGTCCACCGCAATGATCTCGGCCGCCACGGGCTCGTAGGCCGCGCGGGGGGCGATCGTGCCCTTGGCCACCAGGATCCGCTGGCGCTGCGGATAGATCCCCAGGCTCTGAATCTGGTGGATACTGTTCGGCGACGTCCTGCGGGTTGTCACCACGAGTAGGTTCTTGTCGTCATCTGTCGATCCCTCGGCTTCGATCACCGCTACCAGTCCCATTCGGTGGTAGCGGCCGCCGCCGTGCCGGATCTCGGTTTCGATGTAGCTCCCATCGTGCATCGACTTCACCTTGCCGCGCACGCGGACCGGCTTGCCGTGCATGTTGTCGGTCTTCCCTCCGGTCTCCATGTCGAACACGCCTCCGATCCCAGCCTTCACCGCCGCGTCCACCGCCGCCGGGTCCGCGATGACCACAACCCAGCCGAGCGCCTTCTGTTTCACCAGCTCGTCGAGGATGAACGTGCTGTCGCCCGCCGACCCGCCGCCAATGTTGTCCCCCGCGTCGAATAGCGCCACCGGGAACTTCGTTGCAGCCTTGGCGCGCCGCACCGCCTCGGCCGGATCCGGAACCTTGAGCGCGATCTCGGACCGCGCGTTCCACATCATGTCCGAGAACCGGCGCGCTTCACGCTCGGCGAGCGCCCGGTCGCCATCGGCCACCACGATCGCGCTGGGACCCATGTAAGGCACGTCACCATACTGATATCCGCCCATCACGCTCACCGCCAGGATCTTCGGGTTCGACTGCTCGAGATCCATGCTCGTGCGTGTGATCGGCCGGAACGGCGCGGCGTAGGTGTTCTGGAAGATGATGTTGAACACCATGGGCGGCTTGACGATCACCTGCACCGGCTTGATCTCGCCCCGCAGAGTCCGGCCCATGATCGTCGCGGCCCGCTTGCCGCGCAACCGCGTGTCCAGATGCGGATTCTGCTGGTAGCCGACCAGCGCCGTCGTCATCCGCACGATCTCCGGCGACGGGTTGCCGTGATAGTCGTGGGTGACGATCAGCGGGATCGAGTCGCCGAACTCGGCCCGGACGCGCCGCACGATCTCCTCGTCCCCTTGGGGATAGCCGTCCACGACCATTGCACCGTGCAACGCGAGCAGGATCCCGTCAAGCTTCGGCGCGGCCTTCAGGCTGCTGATCAGCCGTTCCGTCAGTGTGTTGAAGGTGTCCGTAGTGAGTGGACCCTTGGGTGTCGCCGACGCGACGAATCCGGCGAAGACGCCGAACCCCTCGGCATCGGCGCCGTCGAGATACCCGGTCAGCTCGGTGTTGGACTTGCGCCACACCGAAAGCATGTCCGCCGAGCTTGTCGTCGATGCTCCGCGTGCTCCGCCGAAGTCGGCGAGCGTTGTCTTGGCGGGATTGAACGAATTCGACTCGTGCATCAATCCGCCGATGCCCACCACGAACTTCCGTGGCTGCGCGGAACACATCACGGCCAGCACCGCACCCAGCATCCAGATTCTGTTTTTCACTGCTTCTCCTTCATTCCATCAGGTTGCGGATGGCGGCGGTGAGCACCCCTTCCACTTCGGGCGCCGTTCGCGACACGATTCCGGTTTCGTATCCGCCCTGCGAATAGGCGATCTGGGTGCCGATGTAGCCGGGTCCAAGATCCCCGTAGGCCGCCACTCCGAGCGCCTTGCCGGGCCGCAGGGCGCGGGCTCCCAGTTGATACTCGATGAACAGCTCGCCCGGAAGATGAATCGCTTCCGCTGGACCCACGCGCAGCCGCGACAACGTGATCTTGTGCCCCTTCCCGATCCGTTCCACCCAGGCGAGATCACGCGCGGCGCGGAGACGGTCGGCGAGCTTCGCGTTCGGATCGGATACCGTCTGTGATAGCGTGCCGCTGCTCAATGTGCCACGCAGGGGGAGCGCGACGGGGACGGTGTTCCAGTGGAGGTCCGCGGCGGTGACCGGGGTCTTCCGAATCGACGCGAACGCGGCCGCCATGCCCGCTTGCATCCGTGAGGCGAGCACCGCGCGATTCTCCGGATCGCCGTTGTTGTACTTGCCCGCCGCGACGTTGCCGCTCGCTCCGTTGAAATGGATGTGCGCGACACCCGTGCTCTGCTCACGCGCCTGCCTGGCCATTCCCGGGAACTCCCAACTGATCCCGCCCTGGCCGTAATGGCTTTGCGGGTGGGTTGCGTAGTAGGTGAGCACGGCGAGCGGCTTGGCGTCGTTCCAAAACGCGATTGCCACGAGCTCCGGATCCACCGTTCCCTCTGGCGCGGCGATTGCCTCCGGGATCCGCGACGAGCTATAGCGGACGTACTTCACCTTCTCGTCGGGACCCAGGATCCGGCGGTTGGAGGCCACACGCTCGACCCGCGCGGCGGCAGTCCCGGCATGCGTCACGGGCTGAAGCCGGTGAGTTGCCACGCGCACTGAGGCCGCCGTCAATTGGACCGCGTCGGCCATGAACCGGTCGTGCTGGACCGCGTCCGGAAGTCCGGCGTTGCGGGTAATCCGCGACGCGGTGTCGTCGTGTCCGGGCGCGTCATGCTGGTGGAGCACGTGCACGGTAACGCGGTCCGGCGTGGTACCCGCGGCCTGCGCCAGGGCGCGCCTCCACGCATCATGGGCCTCGTTCGAGATACCGAGCCAGTCGACGGCAACCAGAACCACAGGCGCGCCGTTGCCTGTCAGGATCACGCCGCGGGCGGTGAGCGGGTCGACCACTTCGACGCCGGGCTTGACCAGCGCGAAACAGAGCGGAGTCCCGAGCGGCGGTGTGACGTCGGCCTGGAACGTGGCCAGCCTCAGGTCCGCGCCGGAGGCGATCAGGGGGAGCAGCAGCAGGTGGCGCATATGGAGAAGCCGATCATACAACAGATTTTTGGGTTTCTGTGGACCGAGGACACACTATGAGAATCACATCGAGTCTAATCTGGGCCGCCCTGTTCCTGCCGGCGCCCCTCACCCGGGCGCAAGCCCCCGCGGACACCGTTCCGCGCGCCCTCGCGCTTGACCCTGACAGCGGGACCGTCTACGTCACCGGAACCACCGGTGTGCGTGACCTGCCGCTGGTCAAGCCTGTCCGGGACGGCCAGACCGGATTGAACATCGCCTTCAGGACGTCAACTACGCTCGGTGCAATAACCCAATCGCAGGACCCTCACCGCACCGCTGTCTTGAGCCAGTCCTGCAACTCCCCGGTCAGCCCCTTCAGCACCTCCGGATACTCGGCTCCCAGCGTCCGCCGCTCGCCCCGGTCCGTGGCCACGTTGTACAGGAACCGGTTTGGACCCATCTGCAGCACCTTGAAATCGCCGCGCATCGCAGCGTACATGGTCCAGCCGCTTTGGTTCTCAAGCTCCCAGAACAGCGTGCGCTCCGGTCCCGGACTCTTCCCCATCCATGCGTCCAGCATGTTGGCGCCGTCCACCTTCCACGCCGGATCGACGCTCCCGCCCGCCGCGGCGACGAGCGTAGGCATCAAGTCAATATTGTGGACCGGAACCTGGCTGCGCTTGCCCGCGGGCACCCGGCCCGGCCACCGGACGACTCCTGGCTCGCGGATGCCGCCCTCCTCCAGGCTCCGCTTCTGTCCCCGGAACGGCCGGTTGCTGTCGTGATAGGCCGACGCCCCCTTGTTGCCGGTCTCGAATGTCGCGCCGTTGTCGGCGGTGAACACGACGATCGTGTTGCCCGACAACCCCTGTTCGTCGAGCGACTTCAGCAGCCGGCCGATCGATTTGTCCAGCCGGTGAACCATCGCCGCGTAGCGTGCGTTGACCGGCTCATTTGGATCCTTCTCCTTGAACTTCCCCTTGTACCGGGAGACATCCTCCTCCGGCGCCTCGATATGGAAATGCGGCTCAATGAAGGGTAAATAGAGGAAAAACGGATTCGCCTTATTCTCCCCAATCCACTTGATCGCATCGTCCACCAGGATGTCGCTGCTATAGCCCTTCACGGGGACTTCCTCGCGCCCCCGGAACAACATCTTGGGGAAATGTTCCCAGGCATGGATCGCGTCCAGGTATCCGAACGTGTAGTCGAAGCCCTGCTCCAGCGGATGCGTGTAGCCCGGCTCGTTGCCGCGCCCCTGGCCGCGGTGCCACTTTCCGATGAGTGCGGATTTGTAGCCCAGTGGCTTCAGTGCCTCGGCGATTGTCACCTCGCCCGCCGGCAGGTCGACCCCGTTCGACCGCACCGTGTTGTGGATCGTGTAGCGCCCGGTCAGCAGTGACGCGCGCGACGGAGCACACACCGGAAACGCCGTGTACCAACGCTCGAACACCGTGCCCTGCGCGGCTAGCCGGTCGAGATTCGGAGTGTCCCAGTCCTTGCGTCCATTGAACCCCACGTCGCCCCAGCCCATGTCGTCGGCGAATAGAATCACGACGTTCGGACGGCGGCTCTGAGCAAAGGCGCCCGCGGCCATTGCCCCCAGTAGTTGACGGCGCGAGATCAGCATCGCACCAGGGTAATCCGGCTACAGAATCAACCGCAACCCGAACTGGAACACCCGCCCGTCATTCAACGTGTTGGTGATCCTGCCGAACGATGGCGACGTGAGGTTCCGCTGCGGCTCGTCGAACTGGGGGGTGTTCGTCAGGTTGAAGGCCTCGCCGCGCAACTGGAACCTCCATTCGCGCACGCCGCCATGCACCCACTGCTTGGTGAGCGACGCGTTCCAATTGGCGATCGGCGCCTTGCGCATCGCATTGCGCGCGATGCTTCCGCGGAGATCGCCGGGACGGATGTAGGCGAACCGGTCCCGCTGCATGATCGAAGGCGCGAGATCGGGGTGCGTCACCGCCCGGCCCAGGATGGAAGGATCCACGATATTGGGCCGGTCGCTCGGTCCGCCGTCGACATTGCCGAAGCCTGGGGCGTCCGAGCCGACGAATAGAGTCATTGGAGTTCCGGTCTTGCGTAGCGTGACGCCGGCGAACTGCCAGTCATTGAGCAGAAAACGCGACAGGGCATTGCCCCGGACCTTGGGAAGGTCCCAGGTGTAGCTGAGCAGGAATGCGTGGGGCGAATCAAAGTTGCTCAACCCCTTCTTGTCCTGAAGCTGGTTGACCTGCGATTGCGCCCGTCCGCGGTTTACGTCGCGGTTGGCGGCAGTGGAGGTGAAGTCCGCGCCTTCATCGATCGCCTTGCTGAACGTGTAGCTCGCCGACACCTGGATCCCGCGCCAGGCAGGCAGATCGAACGACGCGATGGCGGCGTCCAGGTACCCAATCCCGGCGTTGAGGATGTTGCGGACATCGTAGAATCGCGGATCGGCGCGCCGCTGGTCCACTGTGTCGAGCGTCAGTGGAATGCCTGGCACGGGCATCGCGCGGTTCATCGTATAGCCGTTGAGCAGCTTGTAGGACCGGCTGCCGAGGTACGACATTCGGGCCATGGCGCCAGCGAGCTTCTTTTCGATCGAGAAGTTGTACTGGTGCGTGTAGGGCGAGACCAGGTCGGCGTTCAGCAGATTGGGAGAGCTGCGTCCAGCCTGCAGGTCCACCCCGGCGAGCGGATTGAGCGCCGCCGGATTCTGAATCTGAAGCGTGCGCGTCCGCGGCGGGTTATAGCGCAACTGGCCGAAAGTCACCGGCTGGATCTCGGCGAACGAGACTCCGTAGGCGCCGCGCACCACCCACGATCCGCGCGGCTGCCAGGCGAATCCAAAACGCGGCGCGACGTTGTTGCAGTCGCAGGAGTACGGCGCGATGTCGAGGCGGTTCACCTCGGTGGGAGCGGTCACCAGGTTGAATCGCAGCCCGAGATAAAGCTGGAGGCGTGGCGTCAGCTTCCACCGGTCAGCGGCGAATCCGTTGAAGTTCCAGGTGCGGTACCCGCGGGCCATCTCGCCGATCGTCACGTAGTAGGCCGACGGCGTGCCCAGCAGGAAATTGATCAGTGCCGGACGCCCGAAATTGTTCGTGAAGTTGAACTGGCCACGGCTGTAGCTGGTCTCAATTCCGTTGAGCTGGCTGCGGCCGATGTCGCCGCCAAAGCTGAGCGCGTGGTTCCCGCGGCGGTGGGCCACCGATCCGCCATAGCGGAACGTGTTGGCGGTGCGGTTCACGGGATACTCGGCGTCAGGACCCAGCTCCTCGATCTGGTATCCCATTCGGACCTGCGGACCGACGGCGTTCGGCTCCGGCGTCAATGCGGTGCGGGCGCGCTGGAACGCACCCCACGCGGCGGCATCAGTAGCTGCTGAGGCGGACCACCTCCAGGTAAGCTGGCTGCGGTGCGAGCGCAGATCGTTGATCGGATTCTGTCCCGCCACAAGCTGAAACGCGTTGATGTGGGTCCGGTTGATGAGGTGGAACGCGGAGAGCTTGCCCCAGCGGCCGAGATCCTGATCCAGGCGCGCCGTGCCGTCGACTTCGTTGATCCGCTGCGGCGCGTTGCGGTTAAGCGCCCGTGGATCGAAATCCGGCCTGTTGGGCAGTTCATTCGGGTACGCCTCAAGCCACCGCCCGACCAGCGCCCGCAGGGCCGGATCCGGCGACAACGGGGTCCGCTCGCTGGCCAGCGGCACCAGCACGTTTCCGTTCACCATTCCCTGGACATTGCGCTGTGCGGCGGTCACTGTGAGCGCGGTAGATTTCGCAAGGTTGCCCGCGGCGCGTCCACCGTAGTGATTCCGGTGGGCTGGGCGAACGGGTCCCACCTGGAAAAACGTCCGCGCGTTGAACACACTGTTCTGGTGGCTCTCGAACAGCTCCGCGTGCCACCCGTCGAGCTTGGCCGGACCGCTCAACCCCAGTCCTCCTGTGGCGGGCCGTCCGAACTCCGAAGCATAGTAGCCGGACTCAGCGGAGAATTCGTTGATCACCGTCAACGCCGCGCCCGACCGGACGTTGGCTTCCTTGATCGCGTTATTGTCGATCCGGTTGATCGCGACATTCTCGTTCCGCATGGCGACGGCCTGCATGCCGGGACCGCGCCGGACAACCGGCGGAGGGGAAGCTTTCGGGGCGGGCGCGTTCTCAGCGATGGCCGCCAGGCTGAGAACGGCCAGAAGCAGGGTGCGGCGCAATGTCTATTTTACAGCCACGGGCCAGGCGCCCGGTCCGGCGGGCTCCGTGTAGGAGTCCTTCACGCGTTCCAGTCCGTCGCCGCGCAAGTCCCCAGGCCGCGGGCCGCTCGCGGCGAGACAGCGGCCGAGCAGCAGGATCGCGTCCTGGTCATCCGGACTGCGGTCGAGCACCGCGCGGAACCGTTCGGCAGCGTTGGCGAAGTCCCGCAGCTTCCACAACGCGTATCCGACGTTGAACTGGTAGTCCGTGTCGGCGGGATCGGCTTCAAGAGCCTTACGGAACAAGGGCAGCGCCTGGGTGGGCTGGTTGAGCCGGTTGTGAGCCGCGGCGATGTTGTTCCAGACTTCGGGAATCGGCAGCCGGGCCTCGATGCGCTCGAGCGCTTGTCTGGCGCCGTGGAAATCGCTCAACTCGTACTTGCTCATGGCGAGCATGAAGCTCGCCTCCTGGTAGTAGATGAAGTCCTCGGGGACCTTCTGGAGCCACGAGGCCGCCTCCCGGTAATGCTCTTCCCACCACTGCATCCGGCCGAGGTAGAAATGGGGATGCGGAAAGCCCGGGTCAAGCCGTGCCGCCTGGGTCAAATAGCGGTGCTGCAGCCATTTGCTTGAGGAGATTAATCCGCGGATGTAGTTCTCCAGCGCGGCCGCTTTCGCCGCCCGGTAGTGCTTCAGGTTGTCCTCCTGGCGCACCTTGAGAGGTCCGTGGACCTGGCGCCAGAGTTGCCACGAGAGTTCCGCCTGGAGTCCGGGAAGATCCTCAATCGCGCCGGTGATCGAGGCCTCGCCCACCTGTGCGATCCGCTTCAGGTCGAACACCCGGCCGGTGATCCGCAGCGATCCCTTGCTTGGAACCTGTGCTTTGGCCTCGGCGGGCAGCAACTCGAAGGTTCCATAGACTGCGCGGCTGCTGGCGGTGGACTCGGCTAGCTTCACAGCCGACGCGAGAGGCATCTGCGCCGACGGCCGGAGCGATAGCTTCTTGACCGCATCTTCGCGATCCTCACGTGAAACGACCTCGATCGCTGCTGCCTCGCCTGACTCACGGATCGCCTCGGAAATGCTTTCGCCCAGCCAGTCCATTTTCGGGTCTTTGGCCCTGTTGGAAAATGGGACGACAAGGTACGTTTCGGCGGCGGCCGCAACGATAGTCAGCGCGAAAAAAAACGGCGCGAGAACCCGTATCATCAACACTTTAGTGTATCAGACCGTTTTCCCGCGCCCAGTTGCGATCAACTCAGAGGGAAGAATGCTTGGAACTAGTTCACGACCAGCTTCGTGCTGGTTCCGCCGACCTGGATCTCGGTCAGGCGGTATTTGCCGTCGCCGTTCTGGTAACGCACCGAAGTCGACCGGTACTTGGCGCCGTTCTCCTCGACTTTGACGGGAACCTCAACACGGTTGCGTCCCGAGGAAATGACCGCCTTGCCGTCCTTGTGCGAACCGGAGACATCCTTGACAAGTGTGCCGGTGGGCGGTTGACACAAACGAAGGGTAACCGGGGGACAGCGGTTAAGCTGGGGGATGCCCT
>VFZX01000336.1 GCA_016871015.1 Acidobacteriota bacterium
CATGCCGGGGAGCCAAAGTTCCATATCGCGTCCAGACCCGCCGTTGTCCTTTTCTTTTCTACAACTTTCCTGGTTCGAATGGCGCAAAACTTCGAACGGTTCGAACAGGGTAGTCCGCAAGGTCCCGTCCTGCCAGGCGGCTTTTTCGACGACCACCTGGAGTAACCGGCGTTGCTCCGCGGCGGATTGCTGCAGGAACAACTCGCTCGCCCGGCTCGTCAGACGCAGCATGTCGACTGCTTGATCGATGGGGAGTGGTGTGGCTTTCTGGAGGTCTTGAATCTTGAGCAGGAGACCATCTTGATCCCGGCGAAAGGTGGCAGAATGCTTGTCGAAAAGTTCCTGGGTGATGCGGCCGTCGAGCTTGTCCAAGTACATCGTCTCGATGCGCGCTTTGATTTGGTCGTACCGGACCTGCAATTTCTTGATGGCCTGCGCGTGGGCCGCCTGCTCGGTCTGGTCACACGTGAGCACAGCGTCACCCAGCCATTCGAGGATCGGCTGCGGAATGACCAGCTCCCGGAGGATGCCGGCGAACTCGCGAGTGAGAACTTCCTGGCGCGTGTAGGGCTCGGGACATTTTCCCCGGTTGCCGGTGCAGTGGTAGTAGACGTACTTTCGCTTTTTTAACTCGCCAACGAACACGCAGCCGCAGTGGCCGCAGTGGACCAAGCCAGTGTAGGCGAAGTCGTGCTTCACTTTGCGAATCTTGTTCTCGGCCCGCGCATCCAGTAGCTCCTGGACGCGGTGCCAACGTTCGCGGGTGACCAGCGCCTCATGAGTGCCCGGATACGTTTCGCCGTCCCAATCGAAATCGCCAGTGTAAATGCGCTTTCGGAGGATTTGATGAACGACACTGCTGTAGAGCTTGCGGCCACGCAACTTGACACCCTCAGCGTTGGATTCCCTGACCAGAGCCTTCAGCGAGTACTGGCCGGTGGCAAATCTTTCGAACAGTTCCGTGATCACGGGCGCGGCCTCCGGATCTGAAACGATCCCACGTTTGCCGCCGGGACCGTCCGCGTTCAGGTATCCGACCGGCGCAAAGCTGGGATAAGTGCCAGCCCGCGCCTTCTCCAGCATTCCCTTGCGGGCTTCTTCACCCAAGTTGAGGATGTAGTTTCGCGCCATCAGCACATTGATCCCGTGCATCAACTGGTCCGAGGAGCGCGAATCCGGACCGATAACGCGGCCTTCTTTCACCAAGTGAATGGTTATGCCGAGATCGTCAAGTGTGGTCCAATCCTTGAGGTTGCGGTACAGACGATCCGTCTTTTCCACGAGGATCGTTCGACAGGTCGCGCGGTGCTTTTTCAGGTACTCCATCATAGCTGTGAAGGCAGTCCTGCCGGATTGCTTCGCGGTTTCCACATCCACGAATTCTTCAGCAACGATGATGCCCTGTTGGAGTGCGTGCTCGCGTAGCGAGCGCTGCTGTGCAGGGATGGAGTAGCCTTCCTTCTCCTGGTCCTTGCTGGACACCCGTGCATACAGCACAGCTTGGATGGAGGGCGCCGCCGTCCCGTTCTTGGAGGCTGGCATCACAGTTAAGGTTCTGGCTGGCATAGCACCTCACATACGTTCGCTCATCAGGCCTGGCCCACTTCGCTCATCTGATTTGCCCCCGGGAGGTTTGATCCCTCCCCGATTCCCACCGGCTGGCACTTTTCGGTGGCCCCGGCCCGTCCTTCTCATCCTATCGCTTTCCCCGGTTGGCTAGCGTGCGCTTGAACCGGAACGAGTCCGGTCCGGTCTCGATGACATGCGCCCGGTCGGTGATCCGGTCCAGCAGCGCCTTGCACAGCCGCGGCGAGCGCGATCTGGTGCCGACGGCGCTCCACTGGATCCGGGACTGCCAGAACGTGCTGTATCGCCGCCGCATCCGATACGCCCAGACTGAGCGCCTGCTCTACCGCCACGATCAGCGCCGGCCAACCCGTGCGCAACCCCGCGCGCACCAACTCGATCATCTCGCGCGTGCCACGGCTGTTGCCGTGACGCTCTTCCAAACGCCGCCAGATCTCGTCTAAACACGCCGGCCAACGGCCTGTTTGCCGCCATTGCGCCAGCGGCGTGGAGCCCGCCATCGCTCCTGGCTTGTGCTCCACCACATCCAGATAATGTTCCAGGTCGGATCTGGTGGCCGTGTCCGCAATGGCGCAGATGCCGTGCCACGCACTGGTTATCGTGATGGATGGTCACCCACAGCGGCCCGGTCGCCGCCATCACGCGCGTGCCCGGAGCCACCGGCGCCGAATAGGCGGTGTGCCGCTGCTTACGATGCGCCGCTTCGTCGGCCTCCAGCATCTCATTGATGGCCGTTTGCCACGGGCCGGGTTTCCGCTGCCGTTCCCGCTCCGGTTCTTGCGCTCAGGCGGGTGGCCAGCCCTTGGATCGATTCCCCAGCCGCGCATCCGCGATGGATCTCTTCAAATAGTTCCACTTTTCGTCTCCTGTCCATCCAGGAATGCTCGCATTCCGGGGCTGTCCAACGTGGGCCAAATCAGACGATCAGAGTGGGCCAAATCGAGCGCGCGAACTCACCTCAACATTACCTCGTGGGGTACGACTTGAGGTTTGCTCCCAAGCACGCAATATTCGAACAAACTCCAGGAGGCGCGCGCGCGCCGGAGCCCATTCACAATCGGTGAGTGACCTCCCAACGCGCAAATGAACCGCTTCGCGCGCCTCAGCTTCGAGTTGCGCTGGGCTTCGGTTGCCGCGGCTATAGCTGGGTTGCATGACAGTTCAAGGAAGGGGACGATCCCACGAGGCGCAGCCTAGTGACCTGTAGTCTCTTGCGCTTTGGCGGTGCCTGCTGCGCGATGAAACATCGACTCGTCGTGCCGAGACGGGTGATACCCCCCGCTTGCCAGCCACTGGTCCACCCAGCGCACGTCGATTCGGCACCGGCGCCCGACAGGGACCGATGGAATCTGGCCGGTCGAAACCAAGTGGAGGCAGAGACGGTAGGGGAGCCCTGTCAACTCCGCAAATCTCGGAATCGTGATCAGCCTGGTCATCATTTGCTCCGGACTGGCTGATGCTCGCGGACCAGCGGGTGTGCGATGTTTATCTCAGCTTTGCCCTTCAGACGTTGTGTCGTATGGCTACCGGCGTTGAGGACAAACTTCCGCGTCCGACTGCGGAGGAATTTAATGCGCCTTCTGTTTCCGACACCAATGAAAAGATCTGGGTCGAGGGCAAGGGCCTCCGTAGCGGAAAGCACCCTGAGACAACGCCCGTGGTCATTGCGCAATTCGATTCCGTTCGGAGTGCGGCTGATGATCTCGCGCAGTTCCTGTCCATCGAACAACATGATCTTTGTGGCACTCCTCGGGTGTCTTCACTCCCGATGACCCCAGGGCGAGGGGTGAAACCCGAATTGCAGTTTCTGATTGAATCTTGGAGCTTTATGCAGAAAACGTCGAGTTGTGGGGTGGCATGTGATTGAGGCTGCGCGCGCAAGCCACTTGTTTGCAGTGGGTTGCAGGTGTTCTCGAGTAATTACCCAGAGTAGTTACTGCAACTACTTCTTCGGACCGCGCGGCAGAGATGGCAGGTTCAACTCAGCCCATCTCTTTGACAGCCATGCTCGCGCAGCCGCGGAGTCCCTTCGGAAACCAGGCACCCATCCCCGAGCGGTGGCGAACGGCTCGGCCGGAGGCGTCACCACTCGACGCCCATCGAGCGTCTGAAAGATCTCTTCCTGAGTGCTGGGCCGGCTTTCTGCGATAGCCTGGAGTGCTTTGTCAATCGCCTCGTACTTCTGGTTCCGCCGCACCGGCTTCCTGGCCTTGCGGCGGCCATCGGGCGGGGGCGCGGATGATCCTGGTGGTGCTTGCTCCTTGCCGTTGCTTGCAACCGCAGTCTTGCCGGACGCACAGACAGATTGCCAATGCGCCTTTCGATCTTCGAGGTAAGGCCTGATGGCCATCGCGAGGTTGTGGCGCTCGTTCAGCCCAATATACTGCCACCATTCTGGGCTCTCCAGATTGATGCCAGGTGGTTCCCCTTCAAGAGCCGGCGGGAGAACGGCATGAAACCGGTAACGGTACTTGATCGCATCGCTGATCAACTGGTGGTACAGGCAATTGGGATCAGGATCGTTTCGTGCGATGACGACAACTTCCTTTCCCTTCCATCCCTCTGCGTCCCGATGCCAGCGTGTTCGGGTCACCTGTTCACCCGGGCTGCTCTCCCACTCATCCCCAAAGAACTGGCTGATCAAATTCCGAAGCATCGCATCAAGAACCTGAGGCGAGTCCAATGTCTGTGTCGAGGCAACGTTCAGGTAGGCGCTGGCGTTCGCATCGAATACTCTCATCGCGTAGCGGCGCAACGGCTCAAGGATGGCGCTGGCTGGTGGCCAGTCCGGACCACCGAATATCTTCTCTAATTCGCTCCGCAGTTCGGATTTTCCCTCCGCCTCTACGTCGGCTATACGCCGTTCATCCTCCGGCTTATAAACAGAATCCTCTACACCCCCCGAGTCGGATGGCGTTATGCATACAACTTCGCCATTCAAACGCGTGACGGATATTGGGCCCTCATGTTGGACAGTTGTCATCCAGATCGGGTCTGACTGTTCAGGACGATCCAGCGATCCCTTCTGGGGTGCTGTCCGGCGAGCCAGCTTGGAACGATCTGCGTTGCTAAACCATTCAGGTATCTCCAGCTTGATGGAGTCAGCAGCGTCTTGGTTGGTGCCTTTTTCGCCCCCATCAGTGGGGGCCTGACCTGGTGATCTGCCATCCGCCAGCGTTGATGTGTACAGTTGAGTTCCCGCCGATTCGCGCTGCTCACACACCACAGCTTTCTTGTAGCTTTCTGGGATCGCGAGCAGGATCGCACATGTTGCCGGAAGCTTGCCTTCACGGATATCGGAAGCGTGATCGCGGATCGCCTCATCCATCACCTTGCTGACTTCAGAGGAATGGCGACGATATAGCTGAATTACCTTCTCCGCAACCTGATCAGCAGAAAGAGGGTGCACGTGGCGCAGCACCCGGCTTATCTCGCCGTAGTGCTCCAGTATCTGGAAATCGTTCATCGAGCCGATGTCGGTCGCTGTGCGAATGAAACTCTCCACCAGTGTCAAGTCGCCAGCTTTGGGGTGTTCGCCCTTGAACCGTTCGGCCGTGAGAAGTTTGGCCCGGTAAAGCGTGTCAGGATCGCTCAGTGGATATCGGCTTGCGAGGGTGGCAAACCTGCGGCTTATGCACTGGGAGCATCGACCGCAGTGTGGCTCCTCCTTTGTTTGCTCATGCGTGTGCACGCAACTCACGCTTTGCTCGATCAGATGGCTGCAACCCGCGTCGCCGATTGAATTCACAACTTCGGACTTAGTAATCCAGAGGAAAGGATTCTCGACTGCAAACGGCTTCTGAACAAGATAACCGAATAGCCGTGCGAAGCCGTCAAGAACCTGTGGATGAGTGGTTCGCGTGGCCCTCGCGCCAACTACCTGTTCACTGATGGGCAGATTGAGACCGACGATGCCGTTCTCGTAAAACCGTATTTGGCTGAGACCGAACACGTGGGCAACCGCGGCGGCGAGAGATGCATAGAGGAACGTGCGGGTGCGCTGGGTATACTCTCGACCGTCGGTCCCGCTTTGATGAACCCACACTGGGACATGAAGGGGCGGATTCTGTTTGCAGATCGCATGCAGTCCCTGAAGCAATTGCTTCTGGCGGCTAAACACCTTGGAGTTTGAGCGGTGGCTGACCAAAGCAACTCGACGCTTTCCGAGCACGGCTTCCTGTACCGTCCCACCAAGTGAATCGACGCCACCTGAAAAGAGCAGAACCTCATCTATCTCATGCGTGTCTGAATCGCCACCTCCGAGTGTTAGATACTGTTGCATGAGTACGGCATTCGTACGCCGCGAGAAATGAAACTCGTAAGTGTCCTCCGATAGAATCCCGAGCGTCTTCTGCAGCGCATCCAGAGCTTCTGCCGACGACCAAAGCGCTGGCAGTCGAACCGGTATGTGGAAATCAAAGTTACGGCGCCAATGAGCGCCAAAAGTGAGCGCGCCTTCACCACCGCGTGTGACGGCCTGATCAGCGCAATACACGTAGCTGGCGATCTCGATCAGGTCCGTGAGGACGTCGGGGACAGCGCTGGACAAACGGCGACTGATGTTGTCGATCTCAAGATGGACGTTCGGCTCGTCGCCGCCCAAGTCCAACCGGACAATGCTGTCGGGGTCGGCACGACGCGGAGTCGATGTCCCACCGCAGAGGATGATGTGGTCAGCGTTCGCCACCCTCTGCTCCCTTTTGAAGCTCTGCGCTGAGCTTCGTCATGGCATGACTTATGAATCCCGCGGCCTTCCTTTTTGTGATGCCGCCCTGGTAATTTGCCTTCGAAAACCACTCGGCCGCGAACTGCTCGACGATCTTAGATGCCTGCCTGCAATGAAGCGATAGCGCCTCCCTGAATTGCCGATTGGAGCCGACCGTTTCGAGTTCATTTGACAGTTCGCGGCTAAGAAAATAGGTCAGGTACCGTTCGGTGAGGCGCGCGAAGAAATCGCGTGCCACTACTGAGAAGTTGACTGGCGTGCCCAGCCGCGCCAACTCTCGACGAACGTCCTCATGGGTCGTCCCGAACAGGTTCGTGGTTCGCTGCCCAAGGACAGACGTAAGGGTCTCCGCGGCTCCCATCTGGGCCATCTCTCCCAGATCCGTGCGGCCGCCGACTCGGTAGACGTGAGCGTCGACGGCATCGGAGAAGCCGCCGACCAGTTCCATCAGCGTCGCTTCACCGGTGATCGAGACACCGATCTTGGCGAGTTCCGCAACGAAGTCGCCCTTTCGGGCACAGAGCGGCAACTGCGTCAGGAGCCAAAACGAGTGCAGGAGGGCGGGGTCGCGCGCCGCATCCTCCAGGCCAAGTTTGGAGGCGTCGAGAGTTGCCGCAGCGATGTCAGCAGTGGCGGCACCGGCCCCGACCAGGCCGACCACCTCTTGCCATTGCTTCGTTCGCGGAAGTCTCCCGAGCCGAGTATGACCCATGAACCCTCAGAGGTTTGCTGGACGCTACAGCGAAATATCTACTTTACCCGTTTTGTGCACCTGATCATGCGCTACGCTGCTCGGGCGCGTTGCGGACACCTGGAGCACCACGAACGCCGCCCAACTTCACAAGTTGGTCACGGAACGTTCGGCAGCGGACAAATCGTTGGGAATAGAATGGTTAATCCAGGGTCGCGTGACGAGATCGCGAGCGGGCTGGTGGCTCATTGCGTGCGCCACTGCCGGAGGCATGGTCGGTCTTCCCGCGCAGCCCTGGCGTGATGAGCCTTGCCTTATGCCAATGTCTTCAGAGCGATGGAAGCAAATCACGCCTTCACAGTTTCCCTGGGAGCGTGAGGCATTGGACTTCGTGCGCGAGCGGCTTCCGGACATCGACCCGTACCGGGCCTGGGCAAACTTCGAATTCATCGCGGACGACGGCACCATCAACGAAGTCGATCTGCTCGTGCTGACGCCGCGCGGCTTCTTTCTCATTGAAATCAAGAGCAGACCTGGAATCCTCAGCGGGGATCGCGCCACCTGGGTGTGGGAATCCGACCAGCGTTCCCACACGGAAGACAACCCGATCATTCTCACGAACCGCAAGGCGAAAAAGCTCGTGTCGCTGCTGAAGCGGCAGAAGGCTTGCCAGAAAATCCGGGTCCCCTACCTCGACCCGCTCGTGTTCTGTTCCCACGATACACTCCAGTGCCGCCTACAAGGCGTTGACCGTTACCGCATCTGCCTACGCGACAGAGAGAAGACGGCAGACCGTCCAGCGACGCCAGGAATCATCGCGGCCGTCAAATCCAGAGCTGTCGAGGGGCTGTTCGACAACTTTGAGTTGCTTGTCGACCGTCCAACGGCCAGTGCCCTTTCTCGCGGCATGGAGCAGGCGGGCATCCGCCCTTCACAAAGGTCGCGACGGGTCGGGGATTACGTGCTCGGCGAGTTGTTGTTCGAAAGTCCAACTGGCACGTACCAGGATTGGGAGGCCACGCATTCCACATTCGACAAGATGCGGCGGCGCGTCCGGATCTACACCACCGGTGCAGCGATGCCCGCTGTTGACCGAGACACCATTCGCAAAGCGGCCAAGCGCGAGTTCGAACTGCTGGAGGGGTTGAGTCACGGTGGAATCCTTCAGGCGCTCGACTACACAGAGCACGAACTGGGTCCTGCCATCGTTTTTCGGCACGATCCGGACTCCCTCCGTCTCGACCATTTTCTGGCTCAATACGGCGCGCGACTGAGCGTCGATGACCGCTTGAGCCTCACACGACAAGTCGCCGAGGCGTTACGTTACGCACACGAAAAGCGGGTGGTTCATCGCGCACTCAGCCCGCAGAGCGTGCTGGTCACCAATCCCGAATCCCACTCCCGCAAGACCAAGATTTTTAATTGGCAGACGGGGCAGCGGCTCGCCGGCACGACGTCGTCGAAGGGGCTTGCACTTGTGACGCCCACGATTCACCCGGAGCAGCTCATTGAGGACGCCGCCACAGTCTACATGGCACCTGAGGCGATTACGGAGCCAGGTAGTTTGGGCGAGCACATGGATGTCTTTTCGCTGGGCGCTATCGCCTATCACATCTTCTCGGGGCAACCGCCAGCGGGAAACCTGTTCGAACTGGGTGAGAAACTTCGAAACGGTTCCGGACTGGCGCCGACGTCATCCTGGACAAGATCCGCCGCTGCCGGGAAGCTGTTGTCAAGGCTTAGACCGGACAGGAGACTAGCCAACTGCGGCGCTTCCGCAGAGAGTTGCTCGCGGCGGTAGGCTCTTCCACCTCGCCGAAGATGGGAGCATAGCCACCTTTCGGGAGTGAAATGCGGACTGGATCCGA
>VFZX01000337.1 GCA_016871015.1 Acidobacteriota bacterium
CCGCCGCGCTCGAACATGCACTTTCTGAGGCCCTCCAGCATCTCACCCCAGAACAAGTCCGCGCCTATTGCCGGAGTTGCGGATATCGGACATAGCTAGATGTACATAAAATGTGAAAATGCTCTAAGCTGCTGCTCATCGCCGATTAGAAATAGTTTGGGACTCTCGATCACCTGCGTGATGAAGTGGTGCCCTGCGGCAAGTTTACGACAGAATTCATCATGGGGATAGATGGAGGGGTTCACCTCCCTGCCGAGTTCCCGCTGCGCCTCAGCTATCGCCGTTACAACCTCCACGAGTTGCACGTCTCCGACGATCATCAGGTCAATGTCGCTTGAGGCGTTCTCTGAGCCGCTCGCAATCGAGCCGAATACAAAGGCGATCTCAATTCGGCCCTGAAGGGGAGCCAGCGCATCCACGAGCACCTGGGACAGGCCAAACGTCTTTCGAACGATGCGGCGAAGTTCATCGAATATCGGGCACTCGCGGTTCGCTTGGAAATAGGTCTGGTGGCCCTCGGTGGTTCGCACGAGGATACCGGCGTCGGAGAGCTGATCCAGTTCTCTCTGGACACCTCCTGAACCCAGTCCGACGCTACGGATAATCTGCCGTTGGTAGAATCGTTGATCGGGATGGCCGGACAGCAAAGCGAGCACACGTTGGCGGGTTGCGCCAAAGAGCGCATCGCCGAGGACGGTTCGGGCTCCGTTTTGCTGTGTACCCATATAAGGTACGATTATACCTAAAATGGGTACAGTGGGCAACTTCGAGGACCGCGTGCCGCTCCCGCACACCATGCCAAAACCGGAACTTTCTACTTTGCCGGCATCCGGAACTTTCTATTTTGCGCCGACACAGTAGTCCGGCAGTGTTGCATAACAACTATCATTGTGGAATAATGATGCCGTTGTGCAGTCCGCACCACAAGCCGCGATCCAGAAGCTGGCAAGCCATCTCGGCGTCCTCCGACCGCGCGACGTCGAGTCCATCGGCATCCCGCGCGAGTATCTGCTGCGTCTCATGCGGCAGGGGGTTGTCGTGCGATCTGGGCGAGGCCTGTACCGGCTGGCCGATGCGCCTGTAACCGAGCATCGCTCGCTCGCTGAAGTTGGCAAACGAGTGCCGGACGCCGCGATCTGTCTGCTTTCGGCGCTCGTCTTCCATGATCTGACGACCCAGATTCCACCCGAGGTCTGGATCGCGCTTCCCGCGGGGCGCCGCTCCCCGAAACTCGACACCGTGCGAACTCGTGTCGTCCGCTTCACTGGGGCCGCGCTCACCGAAGGCCGGGAGCAGCACAACCTCGAGGGAGTCTCCGTCACCATCTATTCGGCTGCGAAGACTGTGGCCGACTGTTTCAAGTTCCGGAACAAGATCGGACTCGACGTTGCGATGGAAGCTCTTCGTAACTGCCTTCGAACGCGCAAGGCGACAGCCGGAGAGATCAACCGCTATGCGCACATCTGCCGGGTCGCGCGCGTCATGCGGCCATACCTCGAGGCGATCACATGAACACGGCCGCTTCGGTCCGCGCACGATTGCTCAATGCGAGCAAGCAGAGCGGCGAGGACTTTCAGTCGGTCTTGGTCCGCTACGTCATCGAGCGATTCCTGTACCGCCTGGGCAAGAGCCAACACTGCGACGCGTTCCTGCTCAAGGGCGCGATGCTCTTCGTTCTCTGGCGCGGGAATCCGCATCGCCCCACCAAGGACCTCGATCTCCTCGGCTTCGGTGATCCAACGCCAGAACAAGTCGCCAAGCGGATTGCGGACATTGCGGGAGTCCCATGCGACGATGGCGTCGTCTTTGACTCCGGCACCATTGAGATAGAGCGCATCAAAGAGGACGCGGACTACGAAGCAGTTCGCATTCGTCTCCTCGCGCGGCTCGAGCAGGCAAAGGTGCGAATTCAAATAGACGTCGGCTTTGGGGACGCGGTCATGATGGCGCCGTCTCTCTCAACCTTTCCGACGATCATCGATCGCGTCGCAACGCCCGTGCTGCGCGTCTATCCGCCGGAGGCTGTCGTTGCGGAGAAGTTGCAGGCCATGGTCGTGCTCGACATCCGCAATAGCCGGATGAAGGACTTCTTCGACCTGTGGGTCCTTGCGCGAACCCGGGCCTTTCAACTCGTACCGTTGTCCGCGGCGATTCGCGCGACGTTCGATAGGCGGAACACGCTGGTTCCCGATCGAATCCCGTTCGCACTGACCGATTCGTTTCTCCTCGACGCTGGAAAGGTGCAGCAATGGACCGGGTTCGTCAAACGGCTGCGCCTCGATCCGGCAATGCCCTCGCTTGCCGTGGTCGGCAACGAGATCGCGCGGTTCCTCGATCCAGTCTTCACGCAAACGCCGGGGGAGAGGACATGGCCGCCGGGTGGTCCGTGGGCGTGATCCTCGATCAAGCCACTCGAGATGCGATCGCGACGGCCCTGTTGACTATCAAGCTCTCCCCGTCACGAGCGATCCTGGCAGGACACTGAGGCCACAACGCTCGGGTCGTGTTCAGCCACTGGTCGAGCATCGCCCGAAAGCGCCTCGGTCGCGGCGAATCCCCCGGGGGATCCTGGGATGTCCTGACCTTTGCATTGAACCGAACCCGACTTCCTGCCGGGACTTCGCATTCCCGCCGTGCGCGTCCTGCCCACGCTGTGAGCGTCACGCTATCCTGGTAGTTTCGTGCGCCAGGATCCGGACTTTTTCGGCGACCGCCCGATGGCCCTCGTCTACATCGGCAAGAAGCTCAAGGATGCCTTGCGCCTGGAAGACGTCCTCACAAAAGCCAATATCGACTACGCCGTCGAGGTCGACACCTATACCGGCGGGGTGATCTTCCGGACCGAGCGTACCGGCGCCTTCTTTTACGTGGAGGATCCGCGGATCGAGGAGACCCACCGGATCATGGAAGGCAGCGGGTTCAAGCCGCACCAGCTCTGATGCTCAAGATCTGCGTGCTGGCGACATCGAGCTCCGGCAATTGCGTCTTCATGGGCACGGACCGGACCCGAGTCCTGATCGATGCGGGGCTAAGCCGGCTGGAGACCTTCAAACGGCTGGCGGCGATCGGCGAGGATCCCGAGAAGCTCGACGCCATCTTTATTACCCATGAGCACACGGACCATACCTGCGGACTGGGTCCTCTGGGACGCAAGCTGCGCAAGCCGGTGTACCTCACACACCGGACAGCGCCGTTGATCGATTGGTGCGGCGCGGCGCCGCCGATCGAGTGCTTCCAGGCCGGGACCCGGATCTCAATCGGCGATCTCGACATCCAGAGCTTCACCATCCCGCACGACGCCGTTGATCCCGTGGGCTTCACCGTGGAGTCTCAAGGACTCAAGGCCGGCTGGGCGATGGATCTCGGCTACCTTCCGGAGTCGGTCAAGTACCACCTGCGCGGCTGCCAGGTGGCAGTGCTCGAGTCCAACCACGACCTGGACATGCTGAAGGTGGGGCCGTACCCCTGGTCGGTGAAGCAGCGGGTGATGGGGCGCAAAGGACACCTCTCCAACGACCTGGTGGGCGAGTTCATCCTCAACGACCTCGACGCCAGCCTCCACACCCTGGTGCTCGGGCACTTGAGCGAGCACAACAACCATCCGGAGATTGTCCGCCTGGTGGCGGGCATGGCGCTGAACCGGCGCGGAGCCGCAACGCGCCTGGTGGTGGCCGAACCACGAAAACAATCGGAGGTCTTTCTGTTCTAAATGATCGCGCGATACACTCGGGCGGCAATGGGCCGTATCTGGAGCGACGAAAACAAGTACCGGATGTGGCTGGAAGTGGAGCTGGCAGCCAGTGAGGCGCTGGCCGAGCTGGGCATCGTTCCCGCCGCGGCCGCCGCCTCATTGCGGGCAAACGCCGGATTCGGGGTCGAGCGGATCTTTGAGATCGAACGCGAGGTTCGCCACGACGTGATCGCTTTTACGACCGCGGTCGCCGAGACGATGGCGGCAGCGGGGGACCCGGACTCCTCGCGCTGGTTCCACTACGGGCTGACGTCGAACGACGTGGTCGACACCGCCCAGGCGCTGCAGATCAAGGCTGCCTCGGCGCTAATCATTGAGGGCATCGAACGGCTCGCGGCGCTGCTGCGGGAGCGGGCCTTCGAGTTCCGCCGCACGCCGCAGATCGGCCGGACGCACGGGATCCAGGCCGAGCCCATCACCTTCGGGCTCAAGCTAGCGCTGTGGTATGACGAGATCCGCCGGAACCTCGTACGGTTCCGCGCCGCCGCTGAGGATCTGCGCGTGGGCAAGACGTCCGGAGCCGTGGGGACGTTCGGGCACATTTCTCCTGCCGCTGAAGAAGGAATCTGCCGCCGTCTGGAACTGGAGCCCGCGGCCATCGCCTCACAAGTGATCTCGCGTGACCGGCACGCCAACTATGTATCGGCACTGGCCCTGATCGCGGCGGCGCTCGAAAAGATCGCGCTTGAGATCCGGCACCTCCAGCGGACCGAGGTCCGCGAGGCCGAGGAGCCATTCAGCGTTGGCCAAAAGGGATCCTCCGCCATGCCTCACAAACGGAATCCGATTGTGTGCGAGCAGATCTGCGGACTGGCCCGCGTGGTCCGGTCCAACGCGCAGGCGGCGATGGAGAACATCGCGCTGTGGCATGAGCGCGACATCTCCCACTCGTCCGTTGAGCGGGTGATCCTGCCCGATTCGACGATCCTGGTGGACTACCTGCTAGACAAGACGATCTGGCTCGTCAAAGGCATGCGCGTCTACCCGGATCGCATGTTGCGGAACCTCGAGCTCACCAAGGGTCTCGTGTTTTCGGGCCAGCTTCTGCTCGACCTGGCGGCCGCCGGTATGCTGCGCGAGCAGGCTTACAAAATCGTACAGAGTAAGGCGATGGAGGCCTGGGAATCGGGCGGGGATTTCCACGCGGAAATGGCGGCACATCCCGAGGTCACGGCGATGCTCTCGCCGGACCAGGTCGCGCACGCGTTTTCGCTGGAGCGCCAGTTGGGCCATACGGACGCGATTTTTGTCCGCGTTTTTGGGCCGGAAGGGCTAGGCTAGAACGATGCTGATCCGCGTTGCTGCGCTGGGACTCGCTGTGCTGGTTGCCGCTCCCGCCCAGACCGACTACAAAACGGACCTTCCCCATCCGCGGCTGCTGCTGCCGCAACGCCGCGCGCGTCTGGTCAAGCGCGAGCGCGAGCGGGAGTCGATGCGCTGGATCGCGTTCCAGACTCTTGCGATGGGCAAGATCACGTGGCCGGAACCGGGTTTCGCGCTGTCGCTCTATCACGTCGCGACCGAAAATCCGGAGCCGGGACGCCAGGCGATCCAATGGGCCCTTGGTCCCGGGTCCGACTTGCGTCAACTTGCGATCGTCTTCGACTGGTGCCACTCGCTGCTGTCACCAGAGGAGCGCAAGCGCCTGGCGGCCAAGATCCAACAGTTGCTCGAAAAGCCCGGAGCGGCCGGCATCGCTTCCATGCGGGCGCGTGTGATGGCGGCGGTGGCGGTTTCAGGCGAGATTCCGGACGCGGGGGCGCGCCACATCCGTCCGGTGGTCGACGAGTGGTGGAAAAAACAGATCGCACCGAAAATTCTGGCGGGCGGCAACCCGGTCGACCTCAAGGATCACATGCCGCTGTTTGAGCTGTTCCACGTGTTGCGGGACAACTTTGACATCGACCTGCGGGAGGACGCGGCCAAGTACTTCACAACGATTCCCGCGTTCCACATCCTGGCGCACTACCCGGCGCCGTATCCCGCGGCGGAGAACGAATACCGGATCCCGCTCATGAAACTGCACGGCGAGCCGGACACACGCGAGTCCGTGCGGTCCCGGACCGCGGGGCTCATGATGGTCGCCTATGACAACAACGCGCAGGAAGTGCAGTTCGTCCAGGGATGGCTGATGCAAGACCGCTTCCTGATGAAGAGCAGCTACGGGATTCCGTACGAGTACCTGTGGGCGAATCCGTATCAGCCAGGCTTGAGCTTCCATTATCTTCCGAACGTGTTCCACGATCCGTCGAGTGGACGGCTGTTGATCCGCTCAACTTGGGAAGACGATGCGGTGTGGTTTTACCAGGCCGAGGGAGTGATGCAGATGTTCAAGGACGGCCAGATCGTGAACCTGGGAGCACTGAAGGAAGCCGTGGTCATGGGCAACACAACGCTGCTGCCCGCAGCCTTGGCGTCGCAGTTCCAGGTGGGCGGAGCGGATGTGGCTTCGCGGTACTACGTGATCGGACTGGAGGCGGCCAAGCGGTACGATCTGGAGGTGGAAGATGAGGGAATCCGGGAGGTTTTGACCGACCGGGGAGGGGTGGCGGAGATCGTGTTTCCACCGAAGCGGACGGCGGTGGTGAGGATGAAGCGGAGTCCGGTGGAGTAAGGTGAGATGATGACCAGAAAGCATTTCCTTACAGCAACAGCCGCCGCATCGAGCCCGGCCTTCGCCCAGACGAAGCCGGTGAGCCGCGGCGTACGATTCAAGGTTGGAACACAGCACATCGCGGCGACCTCGCCCAAGTCGGACGCCGCGCTGCGCCTGATGGCCGCGATCGGAGTGAACCACATTTGCTCGGGCGAACCGTCGATGACTCCGGGACCGGCGTGGTCGGTGGCCTCGCTGAAGCGCCTGCGGGAACACGTCGAGTCGTTCGGGATCCAACTCGCGATGATTCCGCTGCCGCTTTCGAGCACGCCCGTGACAGTCTCTGCCTTCAAGGCAACGCTCTTGGGCAAATCGCCCGAGCGTGACCGCGAGCTGGACGCGATCTGCGAGATGGTCCGCAACATCGCCCAGGCCGGGATTCCAGCGGCGAAGTACAACTTCACGGTGCTCGGTTCCGTCCGCAGCGAGGATACGCCCGGGCGCGGCGGTTCACGCTATTCGACGCTGAATCTGAAGGTGGCCAAGGAAGGCGCGCCGATGCCCGAAACCGGCGTGATGGACGCGGACCGCAAGTGGGAAACGATCACCTACTTCCTAAAGCGTGTGGTCCCCGTCGCCACCGAATACAAGGTGAAGCTCGCACTGCACCCGTTTGACGGACCCGTTCCGCCCCCGCATCGCTGGCGCGGGGTGACGGAGGTCCTCGGGTCGGTTGAGGGGTTGAAGCGATTCATTACGATCGCCGAGAGCCCCTACCACGGTCTCAACTTCTGTCAGGGCACGGTCTCGGAGATGTTGCGCGAACCGGGCAAGGAGATCTACGACGTGATCCGCTACTTCGGATCCCGCAAGAAGATCTTCAACGTCCACTTCCGGAACATCCGGGGCGGCCTCGGCAACTTCCAGGAGACCTACATCGACGAGGGCGATGTCGACATGTTGAGGGCGATGCGCGTGTACAAAGAGGTCGGCTACGACGGGATGTTGATGCCGGATCATGTTCCCTCGCTCGACGGTGACCCGGGCGGGGAGCGCCAGTTCACCTACACGTTGGGCTATATCAAGGCCCTGATCCGGGCGGTGGAGGCGGAGGGGTAGTCTCGCGGCGTTTCGAGCGGATTGAGCCGGGCAAGCACCTCTGGACGCATTCGAGACCGCCAGTCGAACGCCGCTCATGCCACAGGGAGCCATTGTAGGCGATCATCGAGCCAGCCGGCTGGCGGCGTTGAGTCCGGCGTAACGACATAGCCGTCTTGGTGCTTGGAGCAGTGGCGGCGGGCGTGAGGACCGCCCGGCGCAGGACGTAGGTGGGGTCAGCGTGGTTGCGGCGGTACGTTCACCCCCGGCGGTGGATACCACTGCTGCGGCGCCGCGGGACGCACTTTCTGCGACCACTTCCGGATTAGCTCGTTGTGCCTGGCCCGCTGCGCCATCTCCGCATCGATCGCTTTCGCCGACCATCCTTCGAGCACGCGCGCCTGCAGCTTTTGACGAATCTCCGCATGCCCGGCGCTCTCGCCGAGATCGGTGAACTCGTTCGGATCGCTTTCGAGGTCGAACAACTGCGGCCGCATCCCGTCATAGTGAATCAGCTTCCAGCGGCCGCTTCGAATCATCCGCGACGTCGGAACACCGGGCGTGGCCGGCAGTTCGCTGAAAGCCTCATTGGACCAATTCGAAGCGTTTCCTTGAAGCACGGGGACCAGACTCCGGCCGGTGGCCATCGGCATCTTCTCACCCCCCGCGAGATCAGAGAGAGTGGGTCCGATGTCGACAAGGCTCACTACCTCGCGCGCGCGCCTGCCGCCCTTGATTCGCGCCGGATAGGACACGATCAGTGGCACTGAAGCAGAGCCGTCGTAGAAAGTGGTCTTCCACCACAGGCCGTTCTCGCCCGCCTTCTCTCCGTGATCTGTCGTGTACACGACGATCGTGTTTTGTTCCAGGCCCGCCTCACGCAGCGCACCGAGGATCCGGCCCACATGCCGGTCGAATTCGGCGACCAGTCCGTAGTAGCCGGCGCGGGCCCGGCGGACTTCTTCGCCGGTCAGGACGTTCACCCCGCGCCGCTCACGCCAGGCCTTCAACGCCGGATGCAGGGTCTCGAAATAACCGGGGGGAACGCGCGGAATCGCGACGCGATCGTAGTAGTAGTCCCAGTCTTTCTTCGTGCACACGAACGGCGAATGCGGCAGGACGAACCCGGCCACCGCGCAGAAGGGACGGTCGCCCGCCTTGCGTCCCCGCACGAACTCGATGGCAGCCTTGGTCACCTCTTCGTCGAAGGCCTGATAGGCCGTGCGCCCCGGCCCCGCGATCGTCACCGACGCGCGCGAGGAATTGGTCGCGCCTGGAAACAGCTCCTTGCTGAGCGGATATCCAACGTATGGGAATTGAGGGGACAGCGCACCCACCAGCCGTTTCTCGAAGCCGTGCCACTGGTCGACGCCGTTGAAGTGCATCCTGCCGATCAGAGCGGTCTCGTACCCCGAAGC